>NZ_LMFK01000010.1:0-862 GCF_001426785.1 Ensifer sp. Root142 | reverse complement strand
ATCCCTGACCCGATCGCTGAAGCGGTTCCGGACGTTGTCCAGTGCAAACGCGCCAATGAGGCATACACGGCGGCCGGAGCGAAAGTAGCCGGCAACCGAGCTACACATGCTGGTGATTGCGGAACGCGGATCGTCCGCGCTCCTTAGCGGCTCGAAGACCTGCGTCGCGAACCATTCGTCGATCTCGCCGAGCACGGCTGCGGCCATCTCTTCCTTCCCGCCGGGAAAGAAGTGATAAAGGCTTCCCTTTCCGAGGCCGGTCTTTTCGGTGATGGTCGATAGGCTTGCACCGTCGAAGCCATACTCCCGAAAGATCTCGGCGAGGGATGGGATTACGTCCGAGCGCTCGGCGACGATCTTTGGCATGTGCTACAGTCCCAATTCGGAAAGTCCCGGGTGGTCSGCTGGCCTGGGCCCAGRCCGATCCCAGAAGAATTTGCGTTCAGATTCTTCGATCGGCAGATCATTGATGCAGGCATAACGGTGGTGCATCAGCCCGTTTTCGTCGAACTCCCAGTTTTCGTTGCCGTATGCCCGGTACCAGTTCCCGGAGTCGTCGCGGTACTCGTAGGCGAAGCGCACCCCGATGCGGTCGCCGTCATGAGCCCACAGCTCCTTGATCAGCCGGTATTCGAGTTCTTTTGTCCACTTCCTCGCCAGGAACTCGACGATACGTTCGCGTCCTTGGACAAATTCCGCGCGGTTACGCCAATAGCTGTCGACGCTGTAGGCGAGGGACACGCGGTGCGGATCGCAACTGTTCCATCCGTCCTCTGCAGCTCGGACTTTGGCCGCTGCCGATTCGCGGGTGAAAGGGGGCAGTGGTGGGCGTTGTTCAGTCATGGTCATGATCTCCAGATCC
>NZ_LMFK01000009.1:0-120537 GCF_001426785.1 Ensifer sp. Root142 | reverse complement strand
CCTCAATCCGCTGCAGGTCACGCTCGCTCATCGCAATCAATCCCATCCGCAATCTCCCAGGTCATCAAAACCCGGGGAGAGTGACATTCTTACTTTGCAGGATCAGGACACTTCAACTTTGCGGCTACAACATTTGATCGCATAAGGTATCTTATGGAACTTCAATGCGCCTTACTGCGGGTCGTTCTGAGTGACCCATCGAGCCAGCTTACGCGCCCCTCCATCTCAAGTATGGATTGGGACGCGCAATCTGTTCCTAGCATTCTGTTGCTGTGGGGAAGCGACTACTGTTGAAGCCCAGGGTAAGCCCAGACACCCGATACACGCATCAGATCCCGGTAGATTACCAACCGTTCGTCAGCGCCCACCTTTGCTGCCTCTTCCTGAGACGGTGCGTCCAGCGCATTCAGTGGCACGACAGTGGTCGGCAAATCGCGTTGCGTCAGGGCATCTTCCATGACCGTACGAGCACGGCGCATATGGCTTGAGCTTGTCACCAAAATTACGGTATCGGCCTGGTGCCGCACTAGGAGATTGGCAGCGTTGACGACATTGCCGATCGTATCTTTTGATTTGTCCTCAATGATGATGCGATCACGGCTGATGCCCTTGTCGACCAGCCACTTAGACATGATGTCGCCCTCGGTGACGCCGTTCTTCGGTACTCCGCCACTCACCATAACGAGCGCTGTGGGATTAGCTTCAGCAGCTTTCAACGTCACTTCGAGGCGGTCAAGCAGAGTTTGCTGGGCCGTGCCGTCGTCCGCCAACGCATATCCGAGCGCGACCACCATCACCTTGCCAGGCAGCGTCGGTACATCGAAGTTTGGCTTTTCTGCCATGATCTGCTCTGCGCGGATAAAACGCTTGCGATACACCTCTGCTTGTTCGCGATCGAGCCCTGCGAGAGCTTGATGAGCGAGCGCCACGTTGGTCTCATCGCCACGAATCCGAGCAATGGCCTCCAACCAGCTTTGGGCGTCAAAGGCCGTCGGATCTTTTTCGAGGATCCCCTGGAATGTCGTCTGCGCCTCGTCCAGTTTTTTCTGAATGATCTGGGTCGATGCGACGGCGTACTGAAAATCCAGTCGCTCAGGAGCTAACGTCGACGCCTCCTTGAAAGCCGCTTCCACGACATCGTATTTGCCGTGCAGGGTGATCCCCTTGAAGACCTCGGCTTCGGCTTTTTTGACGTCGCCGCCCGACCAGTAATATTGCATGCCCGTGTCGACCAACTGCTTGATGCGGTCGGCATTGGCCTGATCAAAGGCACTGACTGGAACGGCCGAAATAAAGCAGGCCGTTGCTGCCAGGACGCCCAGAATGTAGCGTCTCGCCCCACCCTGCGCGCGTGTGGCAGCTGGTGCGACCTTGATCGGTCCCGTCATGACGGCAAAAATGGATCTCAGCTTCATTTAACTCTCCCAGTTTTCCGCTGACCGGCCGAGCCTACTGACGACCGGATCGAAATGTATTTTCCGTGATCACGACCGAACCGTTACATTCATAAGAGGTTCGGTCCATGTAGTAAGACCAAAAACTGACCACTTGTCCAGTCAACGGCCATGATTCCCAAATCACTGGCAGAAGAATCCAGCAATAGGAATTATAATACAATATGATAGGATATGTCTGGATAGACGAATTGGCGGTGTTGGACTGACGGCAATCGTTGATTGGTACTGTATTGGTATCTTCACCCAACAGCCGACCTTTCACCCTAGTCTCGCCGATCACGTAATCAACTCCGTGGCGGACTTGGCCGTGCACCTACAACGCTGGCCGCTTTTCAACTACGAGGCTTTCCAGATCCGAAGCGTAGCAGGCAGACAGTGGATCGCCGCTGAACTCCGGCGCGTTGGATGGAGGAGACGGGACGTGTAATGGATATCGTCGATGGCTCAATACCGACCACAGACATGAAGAACGTTGGTTACGACCACATTCTGGAGAAGCCAGCCAATCTCAAGTTCTGTGATCAGGTTCGCTCCTAACCCAATCAGTTAGCCGCCCGGTCGATCGCGCAAATAATGTGGTCGACCGGCAAGGTCTTTGCCGGCACTTTTGACGGCGTGCTGTGGCGGATTTTGCCCTCATGGGTCTCGGGCTATTCACGATTCTATGCGGCCTGTTCCAGTTCGCGCCGCCGCGTCGACCAGCTTACGTCGACCAAGGTATCGGAAGTGCCTCAATGAGGTATAGATTGGCGTTGCCGCGCTTTCTAATATTCCTGGGCGTGGCTTCCCCGCCAACGCGACGTCGTACGCCTTCGCGACGAGGGCGGCGCCCGCTTGCCGCCAAGCGATCGGCGCCGCCCACCTCTTCAAGGCAGATCTGCAATGTGACTGCAGCCAGAGTTCGCTACGATGGCTGTGAACCTGGCGCTGGGCGTGATCAGCGATGCTGCCGATAACTTAACGTCATCCTCCGGGGAAAGCGGGGTGGCGATGAACGCGGCCATTGGTGCATGCGAGCATATTGAGGCGCATGGATATACCGGGGTCTCCAGAGACGCTACAATCGCGTTTGGGTGCGGGGCGTCGAAAGAGCACAGAGAAGGCTATGCATAAGTTCACCGTCACTATCAACGAAGAGTTCGCGGCTGATACCGCCGAGGAGGCTGCCTTGCTTATGTATCAGGAGCTGACCAATCGGCCGCCGCCTCTGTCCTATTCGGTCACAGATGAGGCAAAGATCACCACTGGCCTCACGCTGGATCGGAAAAAGGCCGACGAGTTTGCCAGTGTCGATCACACCGCCGACCCCGGCAACTGGTGACGGACAGCTCGCCCAAAGGAGAGCAATCGGCGTCCTCATTGAACATTGAATGCGTATCGATCAATCGTCGGTTCACGCAACGCTTGCGAATGCGATGAGTTGGAGCGCTTGACGACGCTATACCCTTGGATCGCTCATACCCCCTGAGTGTGGACGCCTTTCGAAGGCAATCGAAAGATGTGGAAACCGCTGTCGATCGCGTTGTCCTGTCAGGGTCAGGGTGAAATGTTTCGCATGGAGCGCTGAGGCATCTGAGTCGCATCGTCAAGCAAAGGTCCGAGACAGATTTATTGTCAGGCCACAAATCGACCCGGCCGCCTCCTCAACCCGCCGCCGCAAGCATCAGTAAAATATAGGAGGACTGCATATTGGCCGCAGCCACGTTTCACCCGAATGTCATGAGGCCCAACGGCATTTCCTCGCAGATTGCGGCAATTTCTATCTGCAGCCTATCTGCCTTGACCGCGATTTATTATGTCGCACCGGCGCCCAGTTTGCCTTGGAGCGACGCTTCCGTGGAACTCGCGCCTGATACCGACCCTTCAAAAGGCACGGTTGCCCCGAGCCCTCCAAAGTTCGAGATTGTGTTCAGCGACGGCGATCGCGGGCTGATGGTCTATGGCGGATATGTCTATGTCGTCCGACTCGGTGACAAGCTGCCTGATGGTCGCCGGGCGATAGGGTTCGAAAAGCGGGAAGGAAGTTGGTCCGCAATGACACTCTAGGACACGTTTCCGACGTCGCCTTTGTGGATGTTAATGGATTGTTAACGCTCACGGAAGGCGCACGGGCCCTGCCCTCCCCGGTGCCATTGCCTGTCATGGCGAACTGGCGCAACCCTTTCGTTAAGGACTTGTAAACCAGTGTTTTTGGGTGGTGCATGATGATGAACGAAACTTTTTACAATGGCGTGCCGGAGATCGAAACCGGCCCTGTTCCGTTAGAAAGCGCCCCGATTGGCGAACATGCCGTACAGGGCATCCCGCTTGTCATCGAGGTAGTCCTTGGCCGCAGCAGGCTGACTGTGGCCCAGCTTTCCAAGCTGCATCGGGATGATCACATAGATCTCGATACAAATTTTGGAGACCCGGTCGACCTCAAGGTCAATGGCACGGTCATTGGCCGAGGTGAGATCGTTTTCAACGAATCCAAGACCGCCATCGGCGTGAAGATCGTAGAGATTTCTCACGGCAGGCGCCGGTAATTGAAATCGCCCGGTTTCAGCCGTGAAACCAGCCATGCCACAAATGCAATATTCGGTTGTATTTCGAACAAGTATGGCAGGACTGGAACGAACGCCGAATGGGCAAGAGTAGCAGTGTCAGCCCTGTTGTCGTCGGGGACCAGGGTCACGGCCTCACCGAGGCCGCTGCCCATCAAACAGGACTCGAGACGTAGCAAGAGCGCCGCGAGCTTTTCCCACGGCGTCTCGGTTGGCCATTTGTGGACGCCTGGTACCCGATCCTATCGAAGCGGCAAGGCCACCGGGCGGATGGGTGCGGCGTCCGCCCCACGGAACTTCAAGGACGCGCCGACAAATGCGAACTCATAGATGCGATCCCTCGACAACCCTTCGAGATTGACGAGTTCGATGATCGGCGCGCCCTGCTGGGCGAGCAGATAGGTGTGCACCGGAACGTAATTGTTCTCAGTTTCGGCAGGAAACGCCTCGAAGCTGAGGTTGTCGGCACCCACCACGATGGCGCCGCCATCCTCGACCAGGAACTTCGCAGCATCGATGCTCAGCCCCGGAGGGTTGTTCATGTAGGCCGATGCGTTCTCGTAATGCTGCATGCGCCCGGTGCGGATGAGCACGACATCGCCCTGCTTCAGTTTCACGCCTTGGCGGTCGAGCGTCTGCTGCAGATCCTTGCGCGTCACCCGATAGTTGTCCGGCAGCATCTGCATGCCCTTGGCTGCAGCGACATCGACCATGACCCCGCGCGCAATGATCGGCGGCAGCTTCTCGGCGCCTGTGACAGTCCAGCCCTGGTCGCCAAGGTATTCGGTGGCGGCATAACCGTTCCAGATCTTGCCGTTCAAGCCAAAATGATTGAGTGCATCGATATGTGTGCCCATGTGTGCATACATCGACACGGCCGAGCCTGTGTAGCTGACATGCTCGTTCATCTCCTTGCCGACTTTCATCGGGTCGGAAACGGCGGTGCCATGCGGCGTGTGGGTCATCCACATCTGGTATGGCGGATCGCCCGCCGCCTCCCAGCTTGGCATGCCGATGAAATACTCCACCGCTAGATCGTAGGACCTGCCTCCATCAATCCGCGAGAGGATCGCAGCGCGGGATTCCGGCGTGATCAGATTGAGGCGCCCGATCTCATCCTTTGGCCCCCAGGGGCTCTTGCCGACCTCTTGTGCGAGAGCCGCATTGCCAACGAGGCCGGCGATGAGGGAGGCAGCCAAGGCGCGGCTGAGAACTTTCGTATCGAACATGATGAACTCCTTCTTCTCGCTTTCCCTGAAATCGGGAAGCTGGGTCCATCTTATTGCTAGCCCAAGCGCGAATAATCGGCGACAATTAGAAAACATAATTTACTCAGGAGAAAATATGGATCTGTTTGCCGCCATGCGCTCGTTCCGTCGCGTCATCGAGTTGCAGAGCTTCAGCAAGGCGGCCGAAGAGCAGCAACAATCGAATGCGTCGATCAGCAAGCAAATCCGGCAGCTCGAGGCGCGGCTCGGCACAGTGCTGATCGTGCGCACAACGCGCCGCATGAGCCTCTCGGAAAGCGGGCGCAGCTATTTCACCGAATGTTGCAGGCTGCTCGACGAGCTCGACGATCTCGAGCGGAAGACATCCGGGGAAACCGGCGAAATCAATGGCCGGCTCCGGATCAATGCTCCCCTGTCTTTCGGACTGACCGTTCTCGCACCGATGCTTGCCCGCTTCATGATGCTTCACCCGCAATTGAAGGTGGATATGACGCTCGATGACCACGTGCTCGACGTCGTCTCCGAGGGCTTCGACGTTTCCATCCGCGTGCGCGCGACGCTTACGGATTCATCTTTGATTGCCAGGCGGCTTGGTGAAGTCGAGCAATTCATCTGTGCAGCGCCTGCCTATATCTCGGCAAATGGCACCCCGACCGAGGTCAACGATCTCAAGCATCATCATTGCCTCGCCTACCGGCTTGCCGACCAACCGGGGAGCTGGGTGCTGGAAGGTCCCGATGGGACGACAAGCATCGAATTGCCCGCGCGTTTCGTCGCGGACAATAGTCTGATGTTGTGTCAGATGATCCAATCCGGCATCGGCATCGGTGCCTTGCCGTCCTTCATCGCCAACCCGCCGCTTGACGGCGGCAAGCTCGTGCGGATTTTGCCGCAGCAAAAACTTGCCCGGCGCAGCATCTACGCGGTCTACCCGACCAACCGCCTTCTGCAGTCGAAAGTGAAGGTTTTTACCGAATTTCTAGCCGGCGAGCTACGGAAAGCCGGTTTCTAGACCAGGCTTTTAGCTGACGCGCAAAGTGATCAGTATCGGCCCCTTACGACCTCCTACCATCGCCATCTCTAAAACTGGACGCCATGGCGCGCGGTGCAGCCAGTGCCTCACACCGGCGATCACGCAATTTTGCAATGCCGGGCCTCGCCTCCGCCGCGCTTAGACCGATAATGAGCGGAAACGAACCGGAAAACCGCCGATGCGCAATGCGATACTCAGGGCCGCACAAACCCCGATCCTGCTGGCGTTCATATCCGTGAGCGCCTTTGCGACCGACGTGCCTCGGTCGGGCGATCCGGTCTTCGACCGCGTCATCACGTTGGTGAATTCGGAGTTTCACGACGAAAATGCGCTCGATCGCTTCAACGCCGCGGCAAAAAAAGAAATCGAAAGCGCGGCACCCGCGCTGTCCACGACGGGTTCCACGGCCCGCGTGGATGCGGCTATCGAAACGGCGCTGGCCAGCCTGCAAGCCTCCCACAATGGCCGTTTCAAATCGGACACGATTGCGTACTTCGAGTTGAGCGACATCTTCCGCTTCGCTATCCGTGATGACCTGCGTCGGTTGTTTCCGCCCGATGGAGAAGTGAGCTACGCCGGCATCGGCATGGTCACGCAGTTAGGCGATGCCCGGTTCGTGACCGATGTCTATGATGGTTCTCCGGCAGCAAAAGCCGGGATCGTCATGGGCGACGAGATCCTTGCCGTCGATGGTAAGCCCTATCGCGAGATCGCCTCCTTTCAAGGCAAGGTCGGGCAATCGGTTGACATCCGTCTCCGCCGCAGGGCCGATGCGGCGCCGATAGGCGTCAAGGTTGCGGTCGAACGGCTGCGTCCGCTCCCAACATTCGAAAAGGCGATCGAAAACAGCGTCGCAGTGAGCGAACGGGACGGGCAAAAGATCGGCTATGTGAGGTTCTGGACCCTCTCGACGCGCGATGGGCTTGATATCGTGGAGCGCGAGCTTTCGACCGGTCGCCTGAGCAATGTCGACGGGGTGATCGTCGACCTCCGCGGGCGTTGGGGCGGTGGCGCTGCGGACGCCGCCGAACTGTTCGTCGGCGACACGCCGTCGTTCCGATTGATCCCGCGGCGCGGAAAGGACACGCTGGCAAATGTTCGCTGGCGCGGGCCGGTGGTGGCGCTGGTCGATGAGGGCACGCGCAGCGGGCTCGAGCTTTTCGCCTACGCGCTGAAGATCAATGGCATTCCGCTTGTGGGCGAGCGAACCGCTGGCGCGCTGTTGGCTGGCCGCGCCTATACATTGCCCGACAACAGCCTCCTTGAAATTGCCGTTTCCGATGCGGTCATCGACGACAATGTTCGGCTGGAAGGAAACGGGATCGCCCCGGACATTCGCGTCGCCCTGCCCCTCGCCTATGCCGCCGGCCGAGATCCGCAACGGGAAGCCGCAGTCTCGGAGATGCTTCGGCTTCTGGCCGACGGCACCTCGGACCGCATCGTCACGCCACGTCAACCGTCGCTGACGCGGTGACAACGAACGTGACACCCTGGGGTTTGCGGGCCATTCAGGCAGCTGCGCTCGCCCGGACGATTTCCCGGCCAAGCCGGACGACCTCGTCGACGAGCAACTTCAAGTCCTGGCGTCTGGTGCGGTGATTGTTGATCGCGACCCTCAGACAGTGTTCTCCATGCACGGTCGTGTCTGAAAGCCCCGCCGTGGTCCTCGTCCGCCTTTATCTTCGTGTTCCCGTGACAATCGTCGCAGTAGAACGTAACTCGACCTTGTTGCCGCGCATGGACTGACGCGCCAAATCAAGAACCTCATTTTTGATCGCCTCATGCGTCGCGGCGTCCGCCTGAGCCAGCCCCGCGACCACGGGCGCCGCTATTTCGGTCATGAAGGTCCAATACCGTTCGGGAGACTCGTGCACCATCATAGTTGAGATCTCCCGCTCATCGACATCTTGCAAACCTGCGTCGGCGAATGCCGCCGACATCATGCCCGCGGCTGCGCAACGAAACAGGCCGGGCGCGCCGGGCATCGGCGCGGGCAAAGTCACGTGCCGCGCGATCGTTGCCATTATTGTCGTCGCCCAGGGATTTTTTTCAGGCCCGCTCCAAACAGCAGCACAAACACGCGCGCCAGGTTTCGCGACACGACTGAATTGTCGCGCCGCCGCGCCGACATCCGGGAAAAACATGAACCCGAACCGGCATAGTACTGCGTCGAAGGATTTATCGGCAAAAGGCAGACTGCCGGCGTCGCATATCTCGGTCGTGAAATTGCTGAGACCGCGATGTCGGGCATTCTCGGCGGCCACCTGGAGCATGCGCTCGGACAGGTCTGTTACCGTCACTCGACCATTCGGGACCAAAGCGGCAGCCGTTAACCCCGGTTCGCCGGTGCCAGCCGCGACATCGAGAACATGGTCACCATCCCTAAGCTTGGCCTGGTGGATCATTGCATCGCCGAACGGAGCGAGCCAGCCCAGAACCAGTTCGTCCCATTTCTGCCAGCCGGTTGAAAACCGGTCCCAGAGATCCTTCTGCTGCTCACGGATGTGGTCGAGATTGTTGGACATGCACGTTCCTCCCGTGGATGCGCTCTCGTGTCTCATCGATCGGAACTATGAACCCTCTTTATATGGATACAATCAGTTTCATGCCTTTTGGGGCGCGTGCCGCACTGTCGTCCAGCTCCTTGTTGAATTGAGTTTTGCAGCCCGAATGCTGTTGCTTGGGCAACAGGGGCCACCCAAATTGCCTTCTGCTGATTTGGATAACGACAATCGGCGCTAGGGAGACCGGGCTCGGCAGGCTATATTTCCCCTGTGGAGATCGTGACGGAGAGATTCGCATCGATGCCGAACCCAACAAACGGCAAGAACAATGGTCGGGTAGAGGCCAACGACGAACAACCCCTTAGCGCCCAGTTACGGATGATGCATGCAGCCTTCATGGCTTCGCCACTCCGAAACCGGATCATCTGGCTCGCCCTTGGTATCCTGACCGTCATCGTCACCACTGCCTTCGGTCAGATCATCCTCAATCGATGGTACAAGCCGTTCTACGACACGCTGGAAAGACGTGACCTCCCGGCCTTCCTGCACCAGCTCGTTGTCTTCGCCCAGATCGCCGGAGCTTTGCTCGTTCTCAATGTTCTGCAGACATGGCTCGGCCAGCTTGTTCGGCTGAAGCTCCGCGAAGGCCTGACACTCGATCTCATCCACGAATGGATGAAGCCGGCGCGCGCGTTCCGGCTGGCGAATGCAGGCGCCATCGGCATCAATCCAGACCAGCGCATACACGAGGATGCACGCCATCTGTCAGATCTCTCCGCCGGGCTGACGATTGGGCTGATCCAATCCGGCATCCTGCTGGCCGGCTTCATCGGCGTGCTCTGGTCGCTGTCGGACGGCTTCGTCTTTCACATCTCGGGCATGGCCATCAACATCCCTGGCTACATGGTCTGGGCTGCCATTCTCTACGCGGGCACGGCGTCATGGCTGAGCTGGCTCGTCGGGCGGCCATTGGTCAAGCTCAACGGCGAACACTACGCACGCGAGGCGTCGCTGCGCTTCTCGCTGATGCGCATCAACGAACACATCGAGGCGGTCTCGCTGTCATCGGGCGAGACGAACGAGAAACGCCGGTTGCAGGCGGATCTGGCGTCCGTTCTGGAGATCAGCCAGAGCCTCCTGCTCGCCGTCACGCGGCTGACCTGGGTGACGGCCGGTTATGGCTGGATCACCGTCGTCGCACCGATCGTCATCGCCTCGCCGGTCTATTTCGCCGGCGATCTCAGCTTCGGCGGCCTGATGATGGCCGTGGGCGCCTTCAACCAGGTGCACGCATCGCTGCGCTGGTTCGTCGACAACATCGGTGCCATTGCCGACTGGCGCGCGACATTGATGCGCGTCGCCGCGTTCCGCTCAGCCCTGCTCGTCGTCGACGACCGGCATGAAGGCGACAAGCGCATCGAGTTCGTTACGGCTGATGGACCGCAGATGATGTTCGATCATATCGAGATTGTCTCGGCCGCCGGCTGTATCAAGCTTTCGGAGCCCAATGTCACCATCAATCCTGGTGAACGCGTGCTTGTCACCGGTGCGGCGGAGGTGGAAAAAGCGCCCTTCTTCCGCGCCATTGCAGGTCTCTGGCCCTGGGGGCATGGCCGCATCTCGCTGCCGATCGATGATGGCCTCGCCTTCGTTCCCCGCTCGCCGTATTTTGCGCCGGGCACGCTGGAAGAGGTGCTTGCCTACCCGAAGACGCCAGACAGCTTCAAGAACGGCGAACTTAGCGGCGTGCTTTCCAAGGTCGGCCTTGGCCGCCTCGCCGATCGTCTCGACCAGGACATGCGCAAGAAGCTCAATCTGAGCGAGGTCGAGATGCGTCTTCTGGCGATCGCCCGCCTTGGTCTGCACAAACCGCGGTGGCTGATCATCGACGAGGCGTTGGATACACTGGAAGACGATGCCTATCGCAAGGTGATGACGTTCCTCGACCAGGAAATGGGCAAGGCGGCAATCGTCAACATCGGGCGCAGGGAACGCGCCAACGGCTTCTTCACCCGCGTGCTGGAACTCGAAAAGGACGCCGCCGGCGGTTCGTTGCGTCTGATCCGGCCAAAGAGCCTGCGCCCCACCAATCCACAACTTGTCGATTGACAGCGCTCGCGCTGAAGGCGGGAGCGATTCCGGTAGGGGGCGAAACCCTAAGCGCCATGGCGACGCTCACACGACGGGGATATGGCCGGTTTCGCCACACAACAGTCGTTGGAAAAGCACCTTGCAGACGGCAGAGTGCAACCCTTTGCTGCCCCTCAGTCGTACCGTCCTGTACGTCGGGATCGCGCCCACGGCCTTCTCTCATGGGGTCGGGATCTCCGTTGAAGCCCCCAAAAAAACGTCGCAAAATCGCCAGCCTGGTTGCCCGTCCACCTTAGATGCCTCCTGGAACTTAGATGTTCCTTGAGATCACTGCATTTTTTCCTCCCAGGCTGGGCACTGGCACATCGGACGTTCGTCCTATATCTTTCATTCACCGGTTGCAGGCCACCGCGCCGGCGCCAATTGGAGCCATCCGAGCCGCGTTCGATTCCATAACCCGCAGGGACGATAAGTATGCCGACACGTGCCACACTGAAAGAACCGCGCGCTGAAGGGAGACGTAAAGACTCCCGGCTCGAAACATTGCTGTTCCGTCTGGAGGCTCAGCACATCTGCCTCGAATGGGCCTTCCGAGAAATAGCCGACCGTCCGGGCATTGTGTTCGAGATGGGGCTGGGTCACGGTCGTACCTACGACCACTTGCGCATCCATCTCCCGGAGCGCGAGATCTATGTTCTGGATCGCGAGATCGACTGTTTCGCCGACTGCACGCCGCCAGAGAACTATTTGCTGCTCGGCGACATCGAGGATACGCTTGGTGCCGCTGCCACCCGCTTTGACAGACAGGTCATCCTGGCGCATGCGGATATGGGTTCATATGTCAACGCGAACAATATTGCGACAAGCGCCAAACTGAGCCGATGCCTCCCGGCAGTCCTTGCGCCGCATGCCATCGTCCTGTCCGATTTGCCGCTCGAACTGGCGGGGACGCGTTCGCTACCGCTTCCGCCGGGCGCGCCCAAAGACAAGTATTTTCTCTACGTCAATGGACCGTGGTGATCCGCTGGCGTGCCGCTACGGGACAACGTTGACTGCGCCGGCCGCAACGAGGACGAGAGTCAGGAGCGAGATCGCGCTTTTGTCATTCAGACCGGCGAATATCTTCGGCCCGTGGGGCAAAAGCTTGGCCCTCACCGACCCAAGGCGGCACATGCACATTAAATTGCTAACGCATCCCTTTGATTAAAAAGAAACAGCGCCTTCTTGGAAGGCGCTGTTTCGGTAGGACAATGTTGCCGCGGATCTTAGCGCGCGCGCAATTTCATGTGACGGTTGACGTCCTTGTAGAGCAGATAGCGGAACTTGCCGGGGCCGCCGGCGTAGCAGGCCTGCGGGCAGAATGCGCGAAGCCACATATAGTCGCCGGCTTCGACCTCGACCCAATCCTGGTTAAGCCGGTAGACGGCCTTACCCTCGAGCACGTAGAGGCCATGCTCCATCACGTGGGTTTCGGCAAAGGGAATGATCGCGCCCGGCTCGAAGGTCACGATGGTCATGTGCATGTCGTGCCGCAGATCGGTCGGGTCGACGAAACGCGTCGTTGCCCACTTGCCTTCAGTGCCGGGCATGGCGGACGGTGTGATGTCAGCCTCGTTGGTGAAGAAGGCTTCGGGAGCAGGAAGGCCGTCGACGTATTCATAGGCCTTGCGGACCCAATGGAAGCGAACGGGAGATTCGCTTCTGTTATGCGCCGCCCAGTTGCTGGCCGGCGGAATGAAAGCAAAGCCGCCGGGCTGCATGCGGTGCTCCTTGCCATCAAGCGTGACGGTCAGTTCACCCTCGACGACGAACAGCGCACCCTCAGCGCCCTCATCGAGTTCCGGCCGGTCGCTGCCGCCGCCTGGAGCGATTTCCATGATGTACTGCGAAAATGTTTCAGCAAAACCGGACAAAGGTCGCGACAATATCCACAGGCGGGTTTTGTCCCAGAACGGTAGATAGCTGGTGACGATGTCCATCATCACGCCCTTCGGAATCACCGCATAGGCTTCGGTGAAGACCGCACGGTCGGTCAGGAGCTGCGTTTGTTCCGGAGCGCCGCCATGGGGCGCATAGTAATTACGACCAGTCATTTCCGTCCTTCAGTTCTCAAAACAGGCACCGCCTCCTCACAAGAGCGGTGCGGTTGGGTTATTGCCAATAGAATGTCAAAGCAGTGCTGCGCGCAGGTCGCGCGGCTGATCCTTCTCTTCGTCGAGATCCAGTTCCGCCTCGACGTGATGCAGATGTTCGGCCATCTCACGGATCGCCGTGTCCACATCCCTCGCCGCGATGCAGTCGACGACCGCCATATGCTCGTCCGGCCCGCAATTGTGCAGGTGTTTCGAACGGTACATGGCGGTGATCAGCGATGTGCGCGAAACCAGGTCGCGCAGGATGCCGAAAAGGAAGGCAGAGCCGGAGAGCTCCGCCAAAAGCAGGTGGAATCCGCCGGAAAGACGAACGATTGCAGAGAGATCGCCTGCCCTACCCGCAACCCGTTCCTCGTCGATATGGGAGCGCATACGCTCGATGTCTTCCACCGTCGCCCGCTCGCACAAGCGCTCGACCACCCGCTGCTCGATCGCCCTTCTCGTCACGAAGACGTCGCGCGCCTCATCCACCGACGGCTCGGATACGAAGGCGCCCCGGTTCGGCATGATCGTAACCAGCCCATCCCGTTCGAGCGCGGTCAGCGCCTGGCGGATACGGGCGCGACTGACGGAGAAAATCTCGGCAAGCTGCTCTTCCTTGAGGCGGGTGCCTGGGCGCAGGCGCCGCTCCGCAATGGCAAGCCAGATCTTCTCACAAATGATAGCCGTCGGCGCTCCGGCGGTCTCGTCCGCATTGTACATGAAATCTCCCATAGCCGTTCGCATACTCTCGTCGGCCAGCGTTCAAAGTCAATTCCACTCACTGCAGTTTGATATTGACTACAAAATTGTAGACAATATTGTGTACCGTAACTTGATATGCTGTGGCAACCACTTAAACGACGGCCATCGACCGGTGTGACAACCGACCGCGCTGACCTGAGAGCTCATTGATGGACTTTGACTTCACCGAACAGCCAAACAACTACATCACCTCCGATCGTCAGTTCGAGATGCGGACACCCGACATCGCGTCCTTTGCCGCCCTCAAAACGAAAATGAACTGATCCATGCGCATCCTTCTCGTCAACCCGAACTCCACTGCCTCGATGACCGAACAGGCGCACCGCAGCGCCGAGCGGGTTGCAGCCGCCCCGACGCTGGTCGAGTCCGTCAACCCGACCACAAGTCCCGCCAGCATCGAGGGCCATGCGGACGAAGCCATGGCGGTGCCGGCGATGCTTGCCGAAATCCGCGCCGGAGAGGAGCGCGGGGTCGATGCCTATGTCATTGCCTGCTTCGACGACCCCGGCCTTGGCGCTGCACGTGAGATCGCCCGCGGACCGGTCATCGGCATCTGCCAGGCCGCCATCCAGGTGGCGATGAACATCGCCACGCGCTTCTCCATCATCACGACATTGCCTCGCTCTGTGCCGATCATCGAGGACCTGGTCGACGCCTATGGTGCGGGCCACCGCTGTCGCAAGGTGCGCTCTGTCGACATGCCGGTGCTGGCGCTGGAGGAAGACCTCGCCCACACGGAGGAAATGCTCGTACAGGAAATCCTGCGCGCCAAGCATGAGGATGGCGCTGAGGCGATCATTCTCGGCTGTGCGGGAATGTCGGAACTGTGCGACCGGCTTAAGCTTAGAACGGGCATGCCGGTGATTGACGGCGTGACCGCTGCAATCAAGCTCGCCGAAGCACTGGTTGGCGCGGGTTATGCCACCTCCAAGGTGGGCGCCTATGACTATCCGCGGGTTAAGTCTGCGGCCGTCACCCACCTTGTGGATACGGTAGCTTAGCAAACCGCTGCAACCGACTGAAAACAAAAAGCTCCGGAGGCAACTACCTCCGGAGCTTTTCATTCTGTGATGACGCTTGGGCTAGGCTGCCTGCGTCGGCTTTGCCATTGACGCGACAGCTTCCTCGACGCGGTGGCATGCCGCGCGGGAACCATCGGCAAAGCTTCTCATTGCCGGACGTTCGCTCTTGCAGCGGGCATCAGCCAGCGGACAACGCGGGTGAAAGGTGCAGCCCGACGGCGGATTGAGCGGGCTCGGCACTTCACTGGCCGTGATGCTGCGCTGGCGCTTCGGTTCGGCGATATCGGGGATCGTTTCCAGCAGCAGCCGCGTATAGGGATGGCGCGGATTGGCGAAAAGCGTTTCCGTGTCCGCCTCCTCGACGATGCGGCCGAGATACATCACTGCAATCCGGTCCGACATATGGCGGACGACGCTCATGTCGTGGCTGATGAAGAGATAGGTGAGCCCCATCTCATCCTGCAGTTTGCGCATCAGATTGAGGATCTGCGCCTGTACCGATACGTCGAGTGCCGAGGTCGGTTCGTCGCAGACAAGGAATTCCGGCTCACCAGCAAGCGCACGCGCAATCGAAATGCGCTGTCGCTGGCCGCCGGAAAACTCGTGCGGAAACTTCGAACCATCAGAAGGCGCAAGTCCGACGATGCGCAGCAATTCGCCGACGCGCTCCATCACCTCTGCTTCCGAATTGCGCAGCTTCAGCTCGCGCAGCGGCTCGGCGATGATGTTTTTCACCCGCCAGCGCGGATTGAGGCTGGCGAAAGGATCCTGAAAGATCATCTGGGCGGAAAGGGGCTCGCCGGAGCGACCCGGCGCAAAACGAACCTCACCCTCCGAGGCGCGATAGAGGCCGGTGACAAGCCGGGCGACGGTCGACTTGCCGCAGCCGGATTCTCCCACGAGACTAAGGCAGCCGCCCATCGGCACGGAAAAGCTGATGTCGTCCACCGCGCGCACGAACTGGCGCGGCTTGCGCTCCAGGACCCGGTTCAGCCAGGGGGCCGACACATCGAAATTGCACGTCAGATCATTGACGGTCAGGGCGTCACTCATAGAACTCCTCCTGCATTGAGCCAGCAAGCACTGACGCCGAAGCCGACCGGGGTCGGCTCCGGACGATCTTCACGGCAACGCGGTCCTGCCTCGGGACAACGCGGATTGAAGGCGCATCCACGCGGGATGGCGTTCAGGCGTGGCATCGAGCCGTCGATCTGGTTCAGCCGCTCGACACGGCGCCCAAGCGCCGGGATCGAACCCATCAGCCCGCGCGTATAGGGATGGCGCGCATTGCGCAGCACTTCTTCCACGGGCCCGATCTCGACCAGACGACCGGCATACATCACAGCGACCCGATCTGCTGTCTCGGCAATCACGCCCATATCGTGCGTCACCAGCATCACGGATGTGCCGTGGTCGTCGCAGAGACGACGCAGGAGAGAGGTGATCTGCGCCTGGATCGAAACATCCAGCGCCGTCGTGGGTTCGTCGGCGATGATCAGCTTCGGCTCCGCCGCAAGCGCAAGCGCAATGACCACACGCTGCCGCATGCCGCCCGAGAACTGGTGCGGATAGTGATCGAAACGTGCCTCAGGTGCGGGAATACCCACTTCCTTCAGGAGGTGGATAGCCCGTTCCTTGGCACCCTGCTTCGACAGCTTCAGGTGAAGGCGGATCGTCTCGACCAGTTGCGCGCCGACGGTAAAGAGCGGGTTGAGCGATGTCAGCGGATCCTGGAAGATCGCGCCGATCTGTCGGCCGCGCACGCCCTGCATTTCCCTGTCGGAAAGCTGGTCGATGCGGCGACCCGAAAGCCAGACCTCACCACCGGATATCCGTCCCGGCGGTTCGAGCAGACCTTGAACGGCAAGGCCAGTCATCGACTTGCCGGCGCCGGATTCGCCGACCACACCCAGTATCTCACCGGGACGTATGCTGAGCGAGACGTCGGACAATGCCGCCACGGTGCCGTGCCGACCGGGAAACTCGACGCAAAGTCCGCGCACGTCGAGAACCGGCGAAGTTACGAGCTCACTCATGCCGCAGGTCCTCCAAGGGATAGCTGGGTGGGAAGATTTCGCTGACGGGTGGATGCGCCCAGCTGCGTTCGGGGTACTTGGCGATCAGCCCGTCAAACTGCTTTTGTGCCTGCCGGCGTGCCGCATCCATGTCGATGCCGGCGACCTTGCCTTCGTGCATGGAGAGACGGCCATCGACAAAGACCGTCTTGGTGACACGCCCGGAGCCACCGACAACCAGCGTCGTGATCGGGTCGATCGCCGGTGCCATGTGGTGATCCATCAGGTCGAAGACCGCGATGTCAGCCCGGGCGCCTGGCTCGAGCCGCCCGAGATCGCTGCGTCCCAATGCCTTTGCTCCACCCAAAGTGGCGGCGTCGAAGAGATCGGCGCAGCTGACGGCTGCGGTGTCGCCCTCGACTACGCGGCAGGTGATGAGGCCGACCAGAAGGTTCATCAGCATGTCGGGCGGCGTCGTGTCGGTGCCCATGGCGATGTTGATGCCGCGCTCCTTGACCGAGCGGAAGGAGTTGAGCGTGCTGCCGCCGCGTGCCGAGACCATTGGGCAATGGACGATGCTGACGCCGTTTTCGGCATAGAGCTTGAGATCGTTGGCCGTTGCCTGCGTGGCATGCGGGGCGATCAACCGCGAACTCAGGAAGCCGAGGCTCGCCATCCACTCCGGCGCCGTCTTGCCGTGAAGACGACGGACCGTATCGACCTCCATCGTGCCCTGTGCGGCGTGCAGCCGGATCGAGCAATCGAGATCGCGCGCGGCATCCGCCGTTCTCCTCAGCAGCGCCTCGGTGCATGTCTCGACGCGATCAGGGGCCAGAAGTCCATGAACCAGACCGCCATGACGGCCATCATGCTCACGGATGAAACCGATGGCGTCGTTGAGACCCTGAAGGCCCCTCGCCTCGTCGAAGACTGCCTCGAGCTGTCCCGGCGCTTCCAGAACCATGCCGCCCGATCGGTAGGCTGGGCTCAGATAGACGCGCAGGCCGAGATCGCCGGCGGCATCCGAGGCGGCTGCAAACTCCTCGACCGTTTCGCCCCACTCCCGATAGAACAGCGACGCGATCGGTGCCGCGGTGGTGATGCCGTTGAGCAAAAGCTGAGCGAAGGAGAAGCGTTTCTGGAATGCCAGTTCCTCCTGCGTATACATTTCATAAGGCCCGCGCTCGACGTAGGAGCGCGGCCAGACCCGGCCCTTGGCCCAGCCTGGCTGATGGTCGATGGAAAGGATCGTCGTGTCGAGATCCGAGAGGGCATCGAGATCGATCAGGCCGGGGCTGATCATCGCCGCGCCGAAATCCACCCTACGTGCGACCTCGCCCTCGAAGTGCGGCCCGACATAAAGCAGGCTGCCGCCTTCGATGACCACGTCGCCGTTCGGGATGAGGCGGTGACTGCCGTCGCGGTGGCCGAGAACCCATTGCGCCGTCAGCAACGTACGGCCTTCGGCGCGCGCGCCGAGTTTCAAATCCTTGAGGTCGATCATGGGATGGCTACCTCCGCGACACCGTTACGGGCAACGACACGGCCGCGCTTGACGACCAGCGGACGTGGTGCGACTTCGACGACTGCATGGGCAAGCGTTTCGCCGACGAGCAGGGTAAAATCGGCATTGCAGCCGACTTCGAGGCCGTAGCCGGCAATGTCCATGACGTCAGCACCGCCGGTCGAGCAGACATGAAGCGCATGCTCCAGGTCGACGTCGCGGCGCAGGCCGTTCTTCATGCCGAGGATGCGAACGCGGTCCATCATATCCGGCTGGCCCCAGGGGCCCCAGGTGTCGCGAATGCCATCGCAACCGGCGCCCACCTTCACGCCAGCCTCCTTGAGGCGCAGGATTGACGGAACCGTCGAGGACGGCGAGCCCGTCGTGACGATGCGCACATCGAGCTCGGCGATCTGCTCGAGCAGGCCGGCGACCCGCAGGTAATCCGGGGCGCCCAGCGCAAAGGCGTGGCTGATCGCAACCTTTCCCTGCATGCCAAGCGCGCGAATGCGTTCGAACATCATTTCCATGCTGAAAGCGCCGAGTTCACCGGCTTCATGCAGATGAATATCGATCGGCTTGCCATGTTTTTCCGCAAGGCCGAAGACGGCATCGAGATGCCCCTTCGGGTCATGGTCGATGCCACAAGGGTCAATTCCGCCAAGGACTTCCGCGCCATTGTTCAGAGCCTGATCGAGAAGTTCAACCGTGCCCGGGCGGGTCACCAGGCCCGACTGCGGAAAGGCGACAATCTCAATGTCAATGATGCCGTCGAGCGCCTCGCGCGTTTCGATGATGCCTTCCATCAGGCGCAGGCCATGGGTTGTGTCGATATCGACATGGCTGCGGATATGGCTGGCGCCGTTCGCCGCCAGCAGGATCGCCTGGCGCATGGACTGGCGATGCGGATCGATGCCGATCTCAAGCCGCTTCTCGCGTTCGAAATCGATGCGTCCGCGTAACGATGCGACCTTGGCGTTTTCATGCCAGGGCATGCCCCAGACCGACTTGTCGAGATGGGTATGGGCTTCGACCAGGCCGGGAATGGCGATGTGGCCACGGCCATCCTCGATCGCCAAGCCATCGGCCTGAAGGTTCTGGCCGATCGCTTCGATCCTGCCGTTGCGGATCAGGATATCCGTCGGCGCCCCGCCGTGGGGACGGACGTTACGGATCAAAAGGTTGGACATCATTCACCTCAGTTTCGGATTGAGTGCGTCGCGCAGCCAGTCACCAAGAAGGTTGACCGAGACGACAAGTAGGCAAAGCTGCAGCACCGGGAAGAGGACGACCCACCAGACACCGGAGAACAGGAACTGGTTGCCAAGTCGGATGAGCGTTCCGAGGCTGGGCTGGCTCGGCGGCATGCCGATGCCGAGGAAAGAGAGCGTCGCTTCCGTGAGGATCGCCATGCCGAAGTTCAGCGTGGCTGCAACCATGATCGGCGTCAGCGTGTTGGGCAGGATATGGTTGAGCATGATCCGCCGCGCCGGCGTCTTCAGGAGGCGGGCTGCCTGGACATATTCCTTTCCGCGCTCGACGATCGTCTGGGCGCGGACGGTTCGGGCATATTGAACCCAGGCGCTGAGCGTGATTGCCAGCACGAGAACAGCTGCCGATCCGACGTCGCGCAGCTCCGGCGGCAGCATCTGGCGGGCAACGGCACTAACGAGAATGGCGATCAGGATCGTCGGGATCGAGAGCAGAACATCGCCGATGCGCATCAGGATGTTGTCGACAACGCCGCCGAAATAGCCGGCGATGAGACCGAGGCTGAGGCCGACCGTCAGCGACAGGATCACCGAGCAGACCCCGATCAGGATCGAAATGCGAGAGCCGTAGAGAATAGCCGAAAGCATGTCGCGGCCCTGGGTGTCCGTGCCGAGAATGAAGGGCCATTGGCCATCAGCCTGCCAGATCGGCGGCAGCTCCGAGTTCCAGAGATCGAGCTGCGCCGGATCGAACGGGTTCTGCGGCGCGATCAACGGCGCGGCAAAAGCCGCGGCGATGAGCACGAGCAGGATCAGCGCGCCGGCGATTGCCGACGGACTGCGGGTGAAGGACCACCAGAGATCGCTCTGACGCCAGCGCGCGAGCCGGCCGATCTTGGCTGTCGAGGTTGTTTCCTGAGCCTGGTCAGTCATGGGGCGGCCTCAGCGTGTGGCATCGCGAAGACGGGGATCGATGACCGCATAGGCGATATCGACAAGCGTGTTCAGCGTGACGAAGATGAAGGAGACGATGCACAGGTAGCCTGCCATCACCGGGATATCGAGGAAGGTCACCGCCTGAATGAACAGCATGCCCATTCCCGGCCACTGGAACACGGTTTCAGTGATCAGCGCGAAGGCGATCAGCGAGCCGACGTTCATCGCCGTCATGGTGACAACAGGCATCAGACAGTTGCGAAGCGCATGGCGGAAATTGATGCGCCACCGCGGCACGCCGCGGGCACGGGCAAACTTCACGAAATCAGAACGCAGCACTTCCATCATCTCGGCGCGCACGAGCCGCATGACGAGCGTGATCTGGTAGAGGGCAAGCGCAAAGGACGGCAGAAGCAGGGACGCACGCCCGGATGCGGTCAAGAGGCCCGTGCTCCACCAGCCGATCTGGACGACGTCGCCGCGGCCGAAGGCCGGCACTACGCCGAGCGAAACGGCAAAGACAAGGATCAGCAGGATGCCAACGACAAAGCTCGGCAGGGAAACGCCGATAATGCTGACGAATTGCAAGCCTTCCGAATACCAGCGGCCTCGATGGATCGCCGTCAGCACGCCGAGCGGAATGCCGACCAGCAGCGACAGGACCGTGGCGACCAGAGCCAGTTCGATGGTCGCCGGGAACCGTTCGGCGATCAGCGTCATCACGTCCTGACCGTTTCGGTAGCTGATGCCGAAATCGCCCTGGGCCGCGTTGACGACGAAGCGCACATACTGGGTCAGGAACGGATCGTTCAGCCCGAGCTTTTCGCGCAGTTCGAGCCGATCGGCCTGCGACATCTGTTCGTTGGCCATCAGTTCGACCGGATCGCCGGCGAAACGAAAGATCATGAAGGCCATCAGCGCGACGGCGAGCATGACCATCACGGCATTAGCCAGCCGCTTGATCAGAAAGACAATCATTGGGTTTCCCGCTCAATGAGAAACCCCGACAGAGCAGGCTCTGCCGGGGCAATGTGGACTCAATCGCCGACACGGGTCAGCCAGTGGCGCGGCTTGTTGTCGGCGCGGATGGTGACGTCGGTCACTTCCTTCGACATCGCCCATGCCATCGGCTGCTGATGCAAGGGGATCATGATGACCTGATCCTTGGCAAACTTCAGCGCTTCGGTCTCGATCGCCAATCGCTTGTCGCGATCCATTTCGACGGCGGCCTTCTTCACCATGGCGTCGAGTTCGGGATAGGACCAGCCGCCATAGTTGGCGACGCCGGCAGCACCTTCGCGGGTCGAAAGCACCTGGATCAGGATCGAGTAGGCATCGAGCGTCGGCTCGTTGGCCCAGCCGATCATAAAGGCATCGGACTTGCCGCCGGCGCGCTTCGGCGCCTGCACGGCGCGCGGACCAATGTCGAGCGTCGGCTTGAGCCCGACACGCGACAGCATCGACACGAGCGCACTGCAGACGTCTTCTTCGTTGACGCTTTCGTCGTTCATGCAGACAAGCGTGAACTCGGTGCCGACGGCGCCTGCTTCTTCCAGGAGCTTCTTAGACAGTTCCGGATCATAGGTGGTCGGCACATCCAGTTCGGCGCTGTAGCCCGGGATCTCGGGCGCAACCATGGTACCGGCCACATGCGACTTGCCGCGCATGACGCGCTTGAAGATCAGCTGACGGTCGATCGCATGATCGATCGCCTGGCGGACCTTGATGTCATTGAAGAAGTTTTCGCGGCCGTCGTTGAGCTTGTCCTTGCGGTTGAAGACCAGGTGGATCGTGCGCAGGTCGGAGCGCTCGACGACCTTGATGTTCGGATCGCTCTTCAGCCGGTCGAGATCCTGCACGGGCGCACCGTCGGTCAGGTCGATCTCGCCCGACAGGAGGGCCGCGACGCGAGTAGCAGCCGACGTGATCGGGGTGAATTCGATGCGGTCGAGATTGTGCTTCGGGGTATCCCACCAGCCGTTATTCTTGACGAGCACGGTCTTGCTGTCAGGCACGCGCGACTCAACGATGAACGGCCCGGTGCCGTTGGTGTGATAGGTGGTGTAACCCTCGACCTTGCCGCCGACATCGGTCGGCAATTCGGACTTGTTCTCGATCAGCCAGTCCTTGTCGAACATGAAGATGTTGGTCATGTCGTTCAGGAACAGCGGGCTTCGCGAATTCACCTCGATATCGACCGTGTAGTCGTCCACCTTCGTGGTGGAGACATAGGCCGGAATGTTGCCACGCAGCGGCGACGTCGGGTGGCTGACGCGAGCCATCGAGGCCATTACGTCGTCGGCGTTGAAATCCGCGCCGTTCTGGAACTTCACACCCTTGCGCAGGTGGAAACGCCAAACCTTTTCGGAGACCAACTCCCACTTGGTGGCGAGTGCCGGCTCAACGACGAAATCTGGCGTGTAGCGCGTCAGTCCCTCATAGACGTGATTGAGGAAGGCGAGGTTCGACGTGCTGCCGTAGGAATACGGGTCGAGCGAGAAGATATCCCGCGGGCTGCCCCAGCGCAGCGTTTCGGCCTGTGCCGTCGAGGCGAGAAAGGCGAATGCCAACCCCGCAAGGAGATGCTTTCTCAGTTTCATGTGGTTCCCTCTGTTTTTCCCATTCGTCGCCGTGCCGTGCCGACCCGGTCGGTCCGCGATCCCTCGATTACTGGATGGCTGACAGCGCTAGATTTGAAGTTGTCGGCTCTAATGTCAACTATTTTGTCGACAATTATGTTGGCAAGAATTAGCGATTCCGGTTTTACGGAGAAAAACCGTGCGAATTCAGCGACTTTGAAGCGGCGGCTACTTGCAATCGTGACGTGATAAAGTGGGCAACAGCCCACTTTTCAAGGTGGATTGCTGTTGAGGGAGACACAATGAGCCGGCGGCAGCATGATCTTAGCAGGCCGCATGCAGGCAGAAATCTGCGGGTTCTTGCTGCTTCATTGCGTCCAGAACACCAAAACAGCCCGCCCCGTCGCAGTCGGATGACCGGATGGAACGGACTGCTTTTCGTTAGCAACGGCCGGCGGACCGCGAATCGACGGTTGGCTCAGCTCTCGCGGAAGGCTCGGCTGACCTGATCCATCAGCGGCTTGATGAAATATGAAGCAACGCTTCGTTCCCCGGTGGTAATGAACGTCTCCACCGGCATGCCTGGCATCAGCGAGACATTGCCAAGCCGTTGGATCTCTGCCGGCGTGATCGCGATGCGCGCGACGTAGAAGCTCGCACCCGTCCGCTGGTCGACCGAAACATCGGCGGACACCCGCTCGACGGCCCCGACAATTTCCGGCGTCGTCTTCTGGCTGAAGGCGGAGAAACGCAGGATCGCCTTCTGTCCGGAATAGATCTGGTCGATGTCCTGCGGCGCGACCTTGGCCTCCACGACGAGTTTGTCGATATCCGGCACGATCATCATGATCGGCTCGCCCGGAGCGACCACACCACCGACCGTATGGACGGCGAGCTGGTGCACGATGCCGTTCTGCGGCGCGACGATATCGACCCGCTTCAGCTGGTCTTCGGCCGCCACCTTGCGCTCGACATATTCGCCGATGCGGGCATCCATTTCGCGCAGGTCGGTTCCGACCTCCTCGGCCCATTGCTCGTCGACCTGAATGATCTGCAGCGATGTCTCGGCGATCTTCTCGTGCACGCCGGCGACGCCTGCCAGCAGCCTGCCCATCTCGCCATCGATGTCGGTTGCCTGGCGCTCGAGTGCGCTGAGGCGGCTCTTTTCCATCAGCCCCTTGTCATGCAGGAAGGTGTAGCGGCCAAGCTCCTCCTTGATCAAGATCCGCTCGCGGCTACTGGCGGTGCGCTCGGCATCCATGCCGCGGATCTCGTCGTTCAGCTGCTGCACACGCCGCTCCAGTTGCCGCTTCTTGCTCTCGCGCACATCCCTGCGGCTTTCGTAAAGGCGTTGCTCGGCATGCATCATTGCAGCCACATCAGGATCCTCGGCGCGCGACAGCAATGTCTCCGGGAAAACGACACGTTCCGTACGATCGCGTTCGCTCTCCAACCGCGCCTTGCGGGCGGCGAACTGGTCCAGGCTCTTGAGGATGATCGCCAGATTGGCCTTCGTCATCGTCGCGTCGATGCGCATGACGACATCCCCCGCCTTCACGTGATCGCCGTCGCGCACCATGAGTTCGCTGACGACGCCGCCAACGGGATGCTGCACCTTCTTCAGGCTGCTTTCGACAACCACGGATCCTTGAGCGATCACCGCCCCGACGATTTCCGTACCGATCGCCCAACCGCCGAAGAGCCCGACCAGCGTGGCAAATCCGAGCACACCGACGATCAGGTGGGTGCGGATCGAACGTCTGAGTGTCTGCCAATCATCCATGTTCATGCCTTTGCTGCTTCTGCTGATTGCACCACCTTGAGCGCACCCGGATTGGCGGTTGTCTGCCTTAGAACCTTCGAGAGAACTTCGTCCTTCGGGCCGAAAGCCTGCTGGCGGCCGGCGGCAAGCATCAGCACCTTGTCGACCGCAAGCAGCGCGCTCGGGCGGTGGGCAATGACGATGACGATGCCGCCGCGTTCACGGATCCCGAGGATCGCCGACGTCAGAGCTTCCTCTCCTTCGGAATCGAGGTTTGAATTCGGCTCGTCGAGGATGACGACGAAGGGATCCCGGTAAAGGGCCCTTGCAAGCGCGATCCGTTGCTTCTGACCGGCGGAAAGCGGCCGGCCATTTTCCCCGACTTCGGTGGAATAGCCTTCCGGCAGGCTGACGATCAGATCGTGAACCCTTGCTGCGCGGGCAGCGGCGATGATGTCGTCGGACCCAGCGTCGGGGTCGAAGGAGGCAATGTTCTCGGCGATGGTGCCGTCGAGCAACTCGATCGATTGCGGCATGTAGCCGATATGGCGGGCAAGCGCTGCGGCCGGCCATTGGTCCGGCGTGGCGCCATCGAGCCGGATCGCGCCGCGCGCCGGATGCCAGATGCCGACAAGCAGACGCGCAAGCGAGCTTTTGCCGGAGCCGCTCGCACCGATGATGCCGAGCCCCGTGCCAGCCTCCAGTGTGAAGGTGACATCCCGTAACACGGCCTCTGTCGTTTCAGGCGGAAGAGCGCTGATGCGGTCGACGGAAAGAGCGCGGCTCGGTGCGGGCAGATCCATGCGATCAGGCGCATCGGGCAAAAGCGCCAGCGTCTTTTGCAGGCGTCTGCGGCTTTGGCGGGCACCGATGAAGCCCTTCCAGTTGGCGATCGCCAGATCGACCGGCGCCAGTGCCCGGGCGGACAGGATGGAGCCAGCGATGATAATGCCGGGCGTTGCCTGCTCGTTAATCACGAGCCAGGCGCCGACCGCAAGGATGCCGGACTGCAGCATCATGCGCAGCACCTTGCTCAACACGCCGAATCCCGAGGAAACATCGCTTGCGCGGCGCTGCTCACGCGTAAACGCGCGGTTCTCATCCTGCCAGCGGTGCCTCAGATGCGGGCCCATGCCCATCACCGTGATCACATCGGCATTGCGGCGGCCGCTCTCGGCCATGCGATTGCGCTTGGAAGAATGGCGCGCAGCCTCCTCGACCGGCCGCTGCGAAACGAGTTCCGTCAACAGGGTAATCGCCGCCAGAATGACAGCGCCTGCGAGTGCCGTGACACCCAGCCAGAAATGGAAGGCAAAGCAGATGGCGATATAGAACGGAAGCCAGGGGAGATCGAAGAGCGCGGTCGGCCCGCTGCCCGAGAGAAAGGCCCTGATGGTATCGAGATCGCGCAACGGCTGGGCGTAGCGACCGCTGATCGGCACCTGCAACTGCAGACCGACGATCGCATCGTAGATCCTTGGTGAAAGCGCCTGGTCGAGCCGATCGGCTATGCGCACCAATAATCGGCCACGCAGCGCGTCGAACAGGCCCTGAAACGCGTATAGCACGACAACGATGGCGAGAAGCGCAACAAGCGTCGGCAGGCTTCTGCTCGGAAGCACCCGGTCGTAGACCTCCATCATGAAGAGCGATCCGGTGAGGTAGAGCACGTTGACGACGGCACTCATCAGGCCAATGCCGACGAAGGCACTCGCACAGCCCGCAAACACACCCTTGAACTGGCTGGAATTTCTGTTGGAAGAACTGTCGCGCATGGTCCCTGATCCGTTGAGATCGCGGCGGTAGCAGGCAGGCATCACAAGGAAATGACATGCTTGAAGTGGCCGAAGCCTACGCCGCGCGAAAAAGGGGCGCACCGAATAGTGCGCCCCTCGCTTTGGTTAGGCGAAGCGGAAGTCGTCGATGACGAAGTTTTCCGTTTTCACACCGTTGAAGGTGATGGACGACCCATCGTCGAACGCGATCTGTGCACCGGCGTCACCGTCGGTGAAGGCACCGGAGGACACGAGCGCCTGGTAGTCGGCGAACATGTCCTTCGAAAGCACGACCACGTCGTCGCCCTGTGCACCCGCCTGGAAGTCCAGGACCACGTCGCGACCGTCGCCGGAGGCGAAGACGAAGGTGTCGGCACCCGCACCGCCGGTCAGCACGTCATTGCCCGTGCCGCCATTCAGCGTGTCATTGCCGGTACCACCGTTGAGCTGGTCATTGCCGGCACTGCCGCTCAGCGCGTCATTGCCAGCGCCGCCCATAAGCACGTCGTTGCCAGCACCACCCTCGACCACATCGTTGCCGTCTCCGGCGACAACGCGGTCATTGCCTGCCCCGGCATCGACCATGTCGTTGCCATCGCCCGCCAGCACCGTGTCGTTGCCGTTGCCGGCCTCGATCATGTCCTTGCGGTCAGTGGCAACCAGCGTGTCGTTGCCGTCGGTGCCTTCGACGACGTTGTACTCGGTGTAGCCGTCGATCTTGATCGAGGCGGTGCCGGTCGATTCCCCACCCTGGGCGTCACGCACGGTGTAGGTGACGGTGACCATGGCGTTCTGCTCGTCTTCCAGAGCCATAAAGGCAGAAGACGGATCGGCGACGAGCTTGCCATCGACGATCGAGAAGGCTGTAGCAGCCTGAGCATTCGTCAGTGCCAGACCGGTCACCGCCGTGACCGCAAAACCGACGAGCGTCAGCCGGTCGCCTTCGATATCGGTATCGTTGGCAACGAGGTCGAAGGTGGCGGTCTCGTTCTCGGCAACGCCGCCGGTATCGGCAACAGCCACCGGTGCATCATTGACCGGCTTGATCGTCACACTGACGGTGCTCTCGCTGCTGCCACCCTTGCCGTCGGACACAACGACGATGAAGCTGTCCGATCCGTTGACATTGGCGTTCGGAGCGTAGGTCCAGGCGCCGGTTCTGCTATCGAGTGCGACGCTGCCATTGGCGGGCCCAGCGCCCGTCTTGACGGCATAGCTCAGCGTATCGCCATCGATATCGGTTGCCGTGATCGTGCCGCTGATCGACGTATCCTCGCTCGTCTCAATGGTCAGCGACGATGCAACAGGCGCGTCGTTGACCGGCTTGACGACGAAGGTGGCGCCGGCTTCGCTCGAGCCGCCGCGACCGTCGGAGATCTGATAGTGGAAGGAGGCTTCGCCATTGAAGTTGGCGGCGGGCGTGAAGCGAATGCCACCCTCCTCGACGGTGGCGGTACCACCGACGACCGAAGTGACGCCAGTTACCTTCAACTGATCGAGATCGGCATCGCTGTCGTTGGCGAGCAGGCTCGCAAACGGGATGACGAAGGATGGCGCATCCTCATCGATCGGGGCAAGCGTGTCGGTGGCGGCAACCGGACCACGGTTGACGAGGCTGTTGGCGATCGACGCGCGGTTCATGACCGTGCCATCGGCGAAGGTAACGAGTTCGACACCGCCGCCTGCCAGTTGGCCGTTGAGGGTCAGTTTTTCGCCATTGGCGAATTCGACCTCGACGGCTTCACCGTATTTATGCAGGACGGCTTCGCCGCGGGCGATGTCGTGCAGGACGAGAACGTCGCTATCAGCAGATGCAGCGGCCGTTTCGACGATTTCGTCGGAGCCTTCGCCACGTCCGTAGACGTAAGTATCAGAACCGTCACCGCCGATCAGCACGTCGTTGCCGGCACCACCTTCGATCAGGTCGTCGCCGAGACCGCCGGCAATAATGTCGGCACCCTCGCCGCCCATCAGCACATCGTTGCCCTTGCCGCCGACAAGCCCGTCACGTCCGGCACCACCCATCAGCGTATCGTCGCCGTCGCCGCCATCGACGCGATCGTCGCCGCCGTTGCCGATGAGGGTGTCGTTGCCACCAAGACCGTAAATCGTCTCGCCGGCTTCACCACCGACCAGCATGTCACGGGTATTGGTGCCGTTGATCACCTGGCCCCCTTCGAGGCCCGATTTCAGATCGACAACCGTCAGATCGTCGAAGGACAATCCGGCATTGCCCCAGGAATAGAGGCCGAAGGTACCAGCATCGAGACCACGGTCGCCGACCGGATAGGCAAAGAGTGCCTCGTCATTGAGGAAGGCGGTGATCTTGTCGCCGACGACTTCGACGCGCAGCTTCATCGCCTGGCCCGGCTCATACTTGCCCGGAACCTGGGCAAGAATCTCCTCGACCCCGTTCTTCATGCGCACCAGGTTGAAGATGCTGCCAGCACCATTGCCAGGGCTGCGGTCGAGGATGCCATCGGCATCGAGCTCGAGCTTGTAGTAGTTCTTGTTGTCCTTGTAGCGGAACAGGAAGCCGAGGCCGTCCTTGTCAGGCGTCTGGATCGTCGCCTCGACCGCATAGTCGGTCCAGGCAAGTGCTGCCGGATCCTTGAACAAAGCATAAGTGCCGAGACGAAGGACGTTGACGCCGTCGCCAAGCGGGCTCCAGCCACGCTTCCACAGATCCGCGGCAGTTGCCCCGCTCCAAGTCAGTTCGCGGCTCGCAAGCCCCGTCGTCTGTGCCAGCTTTCCGTCGGCAAGCAGCCATTCGGAGGCCTTTCCATCAGGTCCGATGCCGCCAAGCTCGCCCTCATCGACGATGTTGAAGCGCGACAGGGACTGCGGCGACGAGAAGTCTTCGGCAACAAGGATCTTGGTGCGGTCGACAACGGTGATATCGACACGATCGGTCGAGACCGAACCGTCCACAGCCGTCACCTTGAGCAGCAGTTTGTTGACGCCGGTGTCGAGATTGACGTTGGCGGTCTTGCCATTGGCAATGACGTTGCCGGCGAGGTCCGTCCAGACGTAGTCGAGCAACTGCTTCGGACCGAACGAGCCGGAGGCGTCGAGCTTGACGGAAGCCTTGCCGTCGCCGTCGATGTCGTAGGTCCGCTGGGCGATGCCGGCCTTTGCCGTTGTGTCCGCCTTGGTGACGACGATATCATCGAAGACAGAAGCGCGCTGGCCGCTGGAATAGAGGCCGACGGTACCGCCACTAAGCGGCGCATTGGCGTCCATGACCGGTCCGGCAAAGACATTCTTGTCGCCGAGGAAGATGTTGATGGCGCCGCCGGTGACAGCCACGGTCAACGGGATTTCCATATTGTAGGGCGAACCTTCGTTCACCGATGCCAGGATGGTCTCGACGCCGTTGGCCACCTTGACCAGTTGGCGGCGGTTGGTTTCGCCATCGAGCGTGAAGCGATAGTGGTTGTTGGCGTCCTTGTAGTAGAAGAGGACGCCGATCGCGTCGTTGTCGAGCTGGGTCAACGACGCTTCGAAGACGTAGTCCGTCCAGGTGGACGAGCCTTCGCCGACGAAGACCAGCTTGTTGCGGGCGGCATCGCTTTGGTCGAAGAGCGCGGCCTCAGGTGCGGCAAGGCCAGCTGCTCCGGTCGGACGCGAGAAGACCGTTCCCTTCAACAGGAAGTTTCCGGTATTGCCGTCGGCCGCACCGATATCGGTTGCCCAGCCGTTGGCATTGCCGTCGTTGAAGGTTTCGACCAACAGAGTGCGATCGCCGCGGACAATCACGTCGACGGTGTCGCTGGTCTTGATGCCGTTGAAATCGGTGGTGGTCAGCGTCAGCTTGTGCTTGCCAAGCTCGAGCTCGGCCTTGGCGTCCTTGCCTTCGGCCACCACGTCGCCGTTCTCGTTGGTCCATACCCAGCTCTTGACGCTTGCCGGCAGCAGCGACTTGGCACCGGAAAGCGTGACATTGGCGGACGAGGCGCCCGCAGAAGCGTCAGCGATGATGTCGTCACCGGCTTCAGCCATGGCGCGTGCCGTGCCGCCGCTGACGTCGATGTTTTCGAACACTTCCTGGTGGCCACGATAATAGCCGGTCAGGCCGTCGCGATCGAGTTCGGGCTTGGTGCGGAAGCCGTCGAGGTAGTCGTCAAAGCCGGTGAAGTAGGTCTCGGTGGAAATGCGGTTGTTGTCGGGGTCGATGGTGATCAGGCGGATGGCGCCGTTACCGCCATTGTTGCCCTTGGCCTCGTTGCCATTGCCGGTGATCTCGCGCGACACGCCATTCTGGTAGTTGACCAGGAACTGGAAGACCGGCTCGCCGTACTGGTTGTAGGTGATGTCGGTCTCAGCGCCGTCGCCGAAGATGTGACCGGAGAAGGTCATGACGATGTTCGGGTAGCGGGCGAGCAGTTCGCGCGAAACATATTCGCCGTCATTGGCGCCGCGCTGGTCGGTGCGCATGCCGTAGTCGTAACCAGCACCCTCGTCGTAGAGCGGCAGGGCGAGATTGTCCTGGCGGCCGGCATAGCTCGTCAGCGAGTGGGTGGCGAGCATGACGCGATAATCGGGATGGGCCTCGATGACGTCGCCTGCCCAACGGATCACGTCGTCGCGCGGACCGAACTCGAGCGAGATCGACAGCCACTTGGTTCCATCGGGGGCCGTGAACGTGCTGTAGGTGTTGCGGGCGCTCATCAGCTCCTGATCGTAGGCGCCGCCGAAGGTACCCGGGCTGGTTTCTGCCTGCTTGTCCGGCGAGAAACGCTGGTCGAGATAGATCGACGAGTGGTCGGCAGCACTGCCGCCATTGGCCTGGTCATGGTTGCCCGGAAGCAGGGCGTAGGGGATCTTGCCGTCGAGCTTGCGAAGGGCAGCTTCGGCGATGTCCCACTGGCCGGACAGGTTGTTCTGGGTGATGTCGCCGACATGGGTCATGAAGACGATGTTGTGGCTCTGGCGATTGTCCAGCAGCCACTGCGTCATGTCGCCGAAGAAGTGCTTGATGCCATCGTTGGACGTGTAGTCCTGCGTGTCCGGGAAGACGGCGATCGTATAGGCATTCGCACCGGCGACGCGGACGCGGAAATCATCGCTGACCGCATGGCCGGCGGCGTCGGTTGCCGTCACGCGGACGTCGGAGTGACCGAGCGCTGCGAAGTCCAGCACCAGCTTGTTGCCATTGGTGAGGACGGCATTCAGCACCTCGCCCTTGCTGTTCTGGACGGTGAAGGTCAGGTTTTCACCGGAGAAATGCTGCGACAGGTCGAGCGTCACATTGGCCGCGTCCGGCGTAACCATCATGTCCTTGATGGTAGTGGTCTTGACGACGGAGCCCGGGTTCGGCGTCGTGTCCTGGCCGACGGCCGGAATGCCCGCCGTTGCCGGCGTCGTTGTCGACACGGTGGTGCCTTGGCCGCTCAAGGAACCCTGGCCGAATGCCGGCGTAGTCGAGCCTTCGCCGAAACGGAACTCGGTGCCGTTGGACGACAGCGCATCAGTCTTCAGCGCATCAGGAACGATGCCCTCCGGCTTGGCATTGCCGAGCGCCGACAGTTCCGTACCCGTGAGCACCTTTTCGATGAAGAGGAAGTTGCTGAGATAGCCGGAAGACGTTTCGCCGTCTTCGTCGGCAAAGATCAGGAAACCCTTGGCCTTGTCGATGGTGAAGCGGGCGGCAAGCGTGCCGGTCATCTTCTGTTCGGCCACGAACTCGCCGTTGATGTATTTCTTCATCGAGACGCCGCCGCTGGCGTCTTTGTCGATCGTCAGGCCAATTCGGTTCCAGGCATCGAGCTTGGCGGTGCCGCGATAGTCGCTGTTGATGCCGAGGCCGAAGCTCTCGCCGCCAACCTTGCCGAAGATATCGCCATCAGACGTGTTGGTGACATCCGTCTGCAGGAATGGGATCCAGCCGCTGGAGCCAGCCGACGGGAAGTAGGCGTCGTAGATCAGGCTGTAGGACGAAACATTGCCCGTGCCGCCGGGCGACACGAGAATGCCCTGCTGGGCCTGCACACGCGGGATATTCAGGAGCCAATCGGACGAAGATTGGATCGGAGTCGCAAGCGAATTGGGGGAGGAAGTCATGTCGGCTTTCTCTCTAAAGGTGAACGGGATCGGCTCTTGGCCGTGCGTCACCGTTAGCCGCCACGCTTACCGCGCAGATGACAGTTGCTTAACAAAACGTAAAACGGTCATAGCGTTTTCCGATGGCTGCCATCGGTTTCACCCCACCTCGGGGGGGCCAATCGGTGTGGTAACCGCCGGTGTCATGTGCCTGTCAGCTTTTCCGACAATGATGCGCGCGCGGCTCCAACAGGCCATGCCCGCGGGCAACAGAACCGGAAGCAATGTCGATCACTCAATTGAAAGCGTTTCACATCGTCGCCCAGTCCGGCGGCTTCTCCCAGGCTGCCCGCGACATGGCGATCAGCCAGTCCACATTGTCCCAGCATGTGCGGGACCTGGAGGCTTTATGCGGGCAGAACCTGCTAGATCGAAAGGCGCGCGGCGTCAGCCTCAGCGCCCATGGCGAGCGCCTGTTCGAAATCACCTCGCGCCTGTTTCAAGCAGAGAAGGAAGCCAACGCCTTCCTGCGCGGCGAGGCCGGCACGACTGGCGGTCATCTGCGTGTTGCCGCCGACGGCCCCATCCTGGCGCTACCGATCCTTTCGCGGTTGAAGATCGATCGACCAAAACTGACATTCTCCCTAGCCGTCGATAATTCCGCCCGTGTGATCGACCAGATCATCGACTATCGCGCCGATGTCGCAATCACCGCGCAGATCCCCGACGACCCGCGCCTCCATGGCGTCCGTTTTCTGAGCATGCGCCTCGGCCTCTGCGTGCCGGCATCCCATCCGCTGGCATCGCGCGACGGCGTCACCATGAAGGAACTCGAAGGTCTCTCCTTCGTCATGCGCGAGCGCGGCTCGCGCACCCGCGAGATCTTCGAGAAGAATCTCGCCGACCACTCCATCTCGATCCACCAGATCGTCGAGATCTCTTCCCGCGAAGGCGTGCGCGAAGCAATTGCCAATGGCGTCGGCTGCGGCGTCGTTGCCGATCTCGAATTCGGCCATGACATCAGGCTCTCGTTCGTGCCGATCGACGACGCGAGAGAGATCATCGACGAGTACGCGATCTGCCTGGCGGAGCGCCGTCATCTGCCGCTGATCCGCGGCTTCCTCGATGAGGCGAGCCGCCTGTTGCCCGAAGTGGGCGACACGTTCAGAACGCCATTGCCTATTCAGAAAGCGATACCAAAACAATAGTTTCTGCGTCTTTCCTAACACAATAGATTATAGCTTCCGTTCGTTGACGTAACGGCAGCCTCAGAGCTTGGCCGTCGCGCCGAAGCCCGTGAGGAAAGACGTCAGATTGTCGGACAGCGCATCGCAGAGATAGCCGCCCTCCTGAACGATGGCCGTCGGCAAGCCCAAACCGGCGATCGCCGCGCCGATCCTTGCGAAGCCTGATGTCGAGACCGACAAGCCACCGAAGGGATCGCCCTCGAACGCATCGAGCCCGAGCGCCACGACAAGCGCGTCCGGCGCGTAGGCGCGGATCCGGCGGAAGGCGACGTCGAGGGCTGCGAGGAAATCGGCGTCGCCGGACTTGCGCTCGAGCGGCAGATTGAGGTTGTAGCCAAGGCCCGGCCCCTCGCCGCGTTCGTCCGCATGTCCCCAGAAAAAGGGATAGAAGCGCACCGGATCCGCATGGATCGAGACCGTCAGCACATCGGAGCGCTGATAGAATATGCCCTGCGTGCCGTTGCCGTGATGCAGATCGATATCGAGGATCACGACGCGCGCCGCGTTCGACAGAAAACGCTGCGCCGCAACGGCGGAGTTATTAAGGAAGCAGAAACCGCCAGCAACGTCTGCAAAGGCATGATGACCGGGTGGGCGGCAGAGCGCATAGGCGGCGCGATCCCCAGCCAGCACCGCATCTGCCGCATCGACCGCGCTCCAGGCGCTCCAGCGCACGCTCTCCCAGGTTTCGCCGGAGATCGGGCATGCGGTGTCTGCCATGTGATATCCGGCCTGCCCTACTGCGGAAGCCGGGTATCGGCCATCGCGGGCCAGCGGGTGGATGTTCGGTATCACCTCGTCCGAGGCTTCGGCGATGCGCTGCCAGCGCGCGTAGATATGCTCGAGAAAGTCGAGATATTCGGGCGTGTGCACGGCGGCAATCGGGGCGAGCCCGTGGTCGCGCGGCCGAACGACGGAGCATCCGGCGTCACGGGCGCCGATCAGGAGCCTTTCAACCCGTTCGGGCTGCTCCGGGTTAGGCTGCGGCGCCCCGCTCGAAAGGAAAGCCTTCGGGTCGTGTCGCTTCTGTTCCTGTGCGTAGAAGGCTTTCATGCTCTCTCCCGTTCCTGCGTCATCAAGCTTTCAGTCCCTCGGTGAGTGCCACAAAGGCCTCGCCATAGGCGGCATGAGCGCGATCTTTCGTCTGCCAGGTAATGCCGAGCCGCTGGTAAAGGCGCTGCGCCGGCTCGTTCTCCACATCGACTTCCAGCCGCAGGTAGTCCCCGCCCCGCGCCCTCGACCACGAGGCCACTTCCCGCAGCAGGCGCTCGCCGATACCGAGGCCGCGGAAGCGATCGCCGACATACAGATCCTGCACGAAGACACCGGGCCGGCCGCGCCAGGTCGAGAAGATCGGAAAGAACAGGCAAAGGCCGGCAAATTCTCGATCCACCTCGGCAATCAAACTACCGAAGGCAGCAGCGGGACCGAAACCGAAGCGGCTGAAGTCCTCGACCGTGCAGGTGACCTTGCCGACCATATCGAGCCCGCGGCCCATCGCCTGGATCGCGCCGTGCATCGCCTTGGCGTCCTCAACCTCACCGGGGCGAATGCGGATGCCCGCGATCTTTCTTTGCGTTGTCGTCACTTCCGTCCCCTTTGCTGCCGATGAGCCGATGGCATCGATGACGCGCCTCTTGCCAGCGGCGTCAGAATGCCACCTGATCTCCGCCTTTGAGGCCGAGAAGATCACGTGCTTCCTTAGGGGTGGCAACCTCCAGCGACAAGGCGTCGAGAACGGTGCGGATGCGCAGAACCTGTTCGGCATTGCTGGTCGCAAGTTGCCCGCGGCCATTGTAAAGGCTGTCCTCCAGCCCCACCCGCACATTGCCGCCCATCGCAGCCGCCATAGTGATCATCGGCATCTGGTGCCGGCCGGCGGCCAGCACCGAGAACGAATAGTCGTCACCGAAAAGCTTGTCGGCGATGCGCTTCATATGCGTCAGGTTCTCCGGATCGGCGCCGATGCCGCCGAGAATGCCAAAGACGAACTGAATGAACAGATGACCGGAGACCAGACCGCGGTCGCGGAAATGCGCCAGCGAATAGAGATGGCCGACATCGTAGCATTCGAATTCGAACCGTGTGCCGCATCCCTGACCGAGCCGGGTGAGGATGAACTCCATGTCGGCAAAGGTGTTCTTGAAGATCGAGCTGCGCGTCGCCTCCAGCAGCTCCGGCTCCCAATCGTGTTTCCACGCCACTGGCTTGTCGAGCGCCGGAAACAGGGCGAAGTTCATGGACCCCATGTTCAGCGAGCACATTTCCGGCTCGGCCCGCAAGGACGCCGCCAAGCGGTCCTCCAGCGCCATCAGCGACGAGCCGCCGGTCGATATGTTGACGATGGCGTCGGTCGACTGCTTGATCCGCGGCAGAAACTGCATGAACAGCGAAGGGTCGGCCGAAGGCCGGCCGTCCACGGGATTTCGCGCATGCAGGTGCAGGATCGAGGCGCCGGCCTCCGCCGCAGCGATTGCTTCCGAAGCGATCTGGTCCGGCGTGATCGGCAAATGGGGTGACATGGTCGGCGTGTGCACCGAGCCCGTCACCGCACAGGTGATGATGACCTTCCTGCGCGACGTCTTGGTTTTCGTCATAATGTCGATCTCAACGGTTGTCGGGAAGATTGAGTTCGGCGGCAAGTTGCTCGAGCACATCGCCGAGAATAGCGACGATCTCGCCGATCTGCTCTCTGGTGATGATCATCGGCGGGCAGACCAGAAAATGATCGCCTTCGACGCCGCCGCGTGTCCGCCGCGAATAGATGATCAGTCCACGCTCATAGGCGAGATCAACGACCCGCTGATGTGCGTTCAATTCCTTCGGCAAGGGCTTCATCGTCTCACGATCAGAAACGAACTCGGCGGCAAGCAACAGACCCTTGCCGCGCACATCGCCAATAAACGGGAACCGCTCGGAAAGCGCGACCAGCTCGGCCTTGAGCGCGTCGCCCATGACGGCTGCATTGTCGATCAGGCCGAGCCGATCGATCTCGTCCAGCACCGCAAGCCCGGCAGCGCAGGCGAGCGGATTGCCGGCATAAGTGAAACCATGCTGGAAACCGCCGGCGTCGAGCACCGGCTGCACCAGCCTCGATGGTGCTGCCATGGCGCCCAGCGGGCAATAGCCTGAGGCAAAGCCTTTCGACAGCGCGATCAGGTCCGGCTTGCAATCCCAATGGTCGCCGCCAAGGAATTTTCCGGTACGACCGGCTCCGCTCATGACCTCGTCATGGATCAAGAGGATACCGTACTTGTCGCAGATTTCGCGGATGCGCTTGTAATAGCTGTCGGGTGCGACCAGGGCGCCGGTCGAGGCGCCGCCGATCGGCTCCATGATGAAGGCAAGCACGCTATCAGGGCCTTCGGACTGGATCCTGTCCTCCAGCATGTCGGCATATTTAATGCCGCGTTGCTCCATCGAGAGATTGTCGCGGTCGAGATAGGCTGTTGGAGCCGGCACTTTCGGCATTTCCCGCATCATCGGCGAGAACGGATCGGAGAGCGCCGCATAGCCGGTGACCGCCAGTGCGCCGAGCGTGCCGCCGTGGTAGGACGGAAACCGCGAAATCACCTTCCAACGGTCCTTCTGGCCGGTCGCAACCGCCCATTGGCGGGCGAGCTTCAGGCAGGATTCGACCGCTTCGGACCCGCCGGAGACGAAGAAGATCTTGTCCATGCCTTCGGGCAGCTTTTCGGCGGCGCGGCGGGCCAGTTCTTCCGCCGGTTCGTTTTCGAAGTGAAGACGATAGGCAAAGGTCACGCGATCCATCTGTCGCTTCATTGCCTCGAGCACGTTGCGATTGCCGTGGCCGATATTGACCACCATCGCACCGCTGGAGCCGTCGATCACTCGGCGGCCATCCTGATCCCAGAGATAGATGCCCTCGGCCCGGTCGACCAGCGGCCGGCGGAGACGCGACTGGTAGAACAGGTGTGAAGCGGGCCGTTCATTGGAAGCTGTCGTCTTGAGCATGTCGGGTCTCTGTCAGCGTTTGAGGTAACGGTTAAGAACATTGGCGGTGACGCGTTCGACCATCGCGTCGCCGCGCATCAGGGCGGCAACCCATTCGCAGCTGCCGGCGTGGAACACCTCGCCCTTGCCGCGTGGGAAATTGACGATCATGCCACAGCCGCGCTTGACGCGATCGACTGCCGCCTCTCCGGTATCGCCGATCAGTGTTTCCGCCACGAACTTAGCGTCCGCGTCGGAGAGGAACTGATCGTCGGCGGGTATATCGGCGCTCTCTTCCTTCAGCGATGACATGCCGAGCGCCAGGATTTCCAGACCATCCGGGGCGCCGCTGTCTTGCGTCGGCTCCGGCAGACCGCCGCGGATGATGTAGTCGAGGCCGTCGACCTCATAACCGAAGGCATGACCTTCGGCGCCGAGGATGTCGCCATAGTAGATACCGGTTCCGGCAAATGCCCAATGCTCCGGACGATAGACCGGAAACCCGCGGGCGCCGCGCGGCGCACAACCGCCCCAGCCGACATAGAGCCCGCGCGTGGCATTGAGCCCGAAGGTCGAAGCGCCGGGGCGGCCGATCTCTGCCGCCTCCCAGGAGCCGGACGTGCGCGTCTGATCGGCGGAACGGTAGGCCGGGTCCTCGGCACGCGAGCGATATTTGTAGCATACCTGCCGCTTGCCGCCGTCCTCCAGCCGCGTCTGCCACATGAAATTGCCGGCAAAGCGGGCGGCGTGGCCGCCCCGCTCGACATAGGTGTCGACCGCGTCGCGCATCTCCCAGGTCCAATATTCGTCGTGACCAACGAAGACGACGCAATCGTAGCCGTCGAGAATTTCCGGATTGAAATGCAATTCATGCTGGGTGGCGAGATCGACAGCATAACCTTCGCGCTCGGCCCAGCGGAAGAAATGACTGTCATAGCTTGCCCAGCCGGACGAGGCATATTTCTTGGAATAGCCGTTGGCATAGGCCCATTCCATGTGCGGGTAGCGTGGCGCCACTGCCATCGGAGAATAGATCTCCAGCGGCACCCGAGGCGCATCGATTGGGAGCTGGACGAAGCCGCGGCAGAACGGCCGCTCGATGCTGACAGTCGTTGCATATTGGTCGCGATTTGGACCGGTGATCCCCTGATAATGGTTCGATCCACCCCAGGTGTTGTAAGACGTCCAGGATCCTGTCGCCGCCACCTGCAGTGCGCGGCCCGGCTTGCGGCCGGCCTCGGGGCGCACGATAAACAGATGGTGACAGCGAATGGGCGAACGGTCGCGGCCCTCAGCCGTCAAGGTGACGCGATAGGCACCGGACGACCAGTCCGCGCCCACCTGGAATTCAAGCGTCGTCTCCCAGCCGCAGCCGACCACCGAGCATTGGTCCGGCGTATCCTGCCAGCGGGCGGCAATGCCGCTTCGCTTCATGACCGGTGTTTCGACGGCGCCGTCGCGTACGATCTCCAGTTCGAAGAGGGCTGCGGTCGAACTCACCTGAAGCCGGACCGTTGCACCGGGCGGGTAGGCATAGGCGTCGGTGTAGCACCAGATTTCGCCGCGCTCGCCATCCATCCCGGGGTATTCGAAGTAGTGGCCGAGCACCGCTTCGCGGCGCTGCTCAGGTGTCAGGCCGAAATCGGGGAATTGGTTGCTGGTCATCTTCATCGCATCCATCACGCCGCCAGATATTTCTTGAGGAAAGCCCGCGTGCGGTCCTGTTTCGGTTCGCGGAAAATCTCGGCTGGCGCACCCTGCTCGACGACGACACCGCCATCCATGAACAGCACGCGGTCGGCGACCTCGCCGGCAAAGCGCATCTCATGCGTGACGATCAGCATCGTCATGTGCTCGGCGGCGAGTTGCTTCATCACCGCATTGACCTCGTCGACGAGTTCGGGGTCGAGCGCCGAGGTCGCCTCGTCAAAAAGCATGACCTTCGGCTGCATCGCGAGTGCCCGGGCGATGGCGACACGTTGCTTCTGGCCGCCTGACAGCCGCGAGGGATAGGCGTCGACCTTCTCCGCCAGCCCGACCTTCGACAGAAGCTCGACCGCCAGCTCACGTGCAGCCGCCTTAGCCATGCCCTTCAGGATAATCGGTCCCATCGTGACGTTTTCGATCACCGTCAGGTGCGGGAAGAGATTGAAGTGCTGGAACACCATGCCCATCTGCTGGCGCACCGCGTTGATGTGGCGCTCGAAGGCCTGGCCGCGCAGGCTCTGGTTGACCTGGACGCCGTCGAGCCACACCTCGCCGCCGTTCAGCGTTTCGAGATGATTGATCGAACGCAGCAGCGTGCTCTTGCCGGAGCCGCTCGGGCCGATGATCGCAACGATCTGCCCCCGGGCAACCGACAAGTCTATGCCCTTCAGGACTTGAAGCTCGCCATAGGCCTTGCGAGCACTCTTGACTTCGACCATGGGTCGCTGGGCGGTCATCGTGATACCTCCACGTTCTGTTCGACCCGGCGCAGACCCGCTTCGAGCACGAGGTTTAGGATGTAATAGAGTGCGGCGACCGTGATGTAGAATTCGAACGGCCGGAAGGTTTCGCTGATCGCCAGCTGCGCAGCATGAACCAGCTCGGCAATGCCGATGATCGACACCAGCGAGGACTCCTTCAACAGCACGATCAGGTTGTTGCCCATGGCCGGAATGGTGTTGCGCACGGCCTGCGGCACGACGAAGTAGCGCAGCGTCTGAAAACGGCCGAAACCGAGGCTGCGCGCGCCTTCTGTCTGCCCGACATCCACTGCCACGATCCCGGCGCGCAGAATGTCGGCGTTATAGACGGCAAAGTGCAGGCCGAGACCGATGATGCCGGCGACAAGTGCCGGGATCTTGAACCCCAGTTGCCCCAGCCCGTAGTAGATCAGGAACAGTTGTAACAGCAGCGGTGTGCCCATGAAGAGCCACATGAAGGCGCGCACCGGCAAGGCCACCGCCTTCGGCGCATAGAGAACAACCAGGGCAAAAACGACGCCGAAGATGAAGCTGATGGCCGCTGCGGAGACAGTAAGGACGACAGTCCACCAGACCCCCATCCAGAGGATATCGGCATAGGGCGGGACGACGCTGAAATCGAGACCTTGCATGCGCGCCTCCCCCTCAGGCTATGGCGTAGCGTCGGTCAAGCAGATCGACGATCCGCGCGACGACATAGACGATGAGCATGTAGAGCACGGCGGCAACGCCGAAGATCTCGAACGGCTTGTAGGTCGAGCCGATGTAGCGTTGGGCCGTGTAGGTGAGTTCGACAACGGATATCGTCGATACCAGCGCCGATCCCTTCACCAGAGCCACGGCGTTGACGCCGAGCGGGCGGATCATCAACCGTGCGGCCTGCGGCAGCACCACCTTGCGCATCGTCTGGAACCGGCTGAAGCCGATCGAGCGGGCAGCTTCGGTCTGGCCGCGGTCGACCGACTGGATCGCGCCGCGGATGGCTTCGGCCATATAGGCGCCGATATTGAGCCCAAGCCCGATCACGCCGGCGGCGAACGGCTCGAGATTGATGCCGATCTGCGGCCCGCCGAAATAGAGGACGAAAAGCTGGATCAGGCAGGGCGTGCCGCGAAACAGGCTGACATAGGCAGAACCAAAGACGCGCAAAGGCCAAGAGCGCGACATCTTCGCCGCCGCCACGAGGAAGGCGACGACAAGCCCAAGCGCCAGCGAAAGCGCCGATATCTCGATCGTTATCCACGCCGCTTCCACGAAGAACGGGAAGACGCGCTGCACCAGCGAAAAGTCCATTGGAAAACTCCGGGGGGAGAACGCGACGATCTCCGGCCGCTGCCGTCAATGGGCGGCCGGAGACGGGTAGAAGCCAGCGATCAGCGGATGTCGCTGCCGACCCATTCCATCGAAATCTTCTCGTAGGAGCCGTCCGCCAGCATATCCTCGAGCGCCTTCTGCATAGCAGCCTTCAGCTCCGGATTGTTCTTGCGGATGGCAATACCGATGGCGACGCTGCCGCCTTCGATGTCAGGCGTTTCCAGACGGCGAACCTTCTCACCGGTTTCCTTGACGGCCACCATGACCGGAATGTTGTCGACGACGATCGCATCGACCCGGCCGCTCTTCAGTTCCATCATCAGCTCGGGCAGGCCCTTGTAGGTGCGCACGTCCCAGCCACCTTGCTCACGGGCCCATTTCTCATGGGTTTCGCCGAGCGTGACGCCGAGCGTCTTGCCCTTGAGTTCGTCGAGCTTCTGGACGGCGGAGGCTTCGGCGACGAACACCGCGCGGCCGGCGTGATAGTACGGGCCGACGAAATCGACGACCTTCTCGCGCTCGGGCGTGATGGTCATGGAGCCGACGACGGTATCGTATTTGTTGGCGAGCAGACCTGCGATGATGCCGTCCCAGGCGGTCGTCACCAGGGTACCCTTGACGCCGACGCGCTCTGCAATCGCCTGGCCGATCGAGGCATCGAAGCCGACAACCTGGTTCTGTTCATTGACGAAGTTGAAGGGCGGATACTGCCCGCTCATCGCGATCTTCAGTTCACCCGCAGACTTCACCGCTTCGAGGTCGTCAGCGCGCACCGAAACGGCGGAGAAGGTTGCGGCCATGGTGAGCGTAGCGGCCAAAAGGCCGGAGAAAATGGTCTTCATGAAATGTTCCTTGCTCCTCTGGATGAATGCGCCTTCTCGTGCGCTTGGGACGGGCATCGAGGCGCTTTGCGAATTTCATGATTGCCTTTGCATCAGCATTGCGCAAATAGATAATGGGAATGGAGGGCATAGATTTCAGGAATGGTCACACCTCGATCCGAACGGCTCGTCTGGGAGCTCGACTGGAACCTTCTGCGCACTTTCGTGGTGATCGCCGAGGTCAAAAGCATCACGCGCGCGGCAGAACGGCTGAACCTGAAACAGCCAAGCGTCAGCAACGCGTTGAAGCGGTTGGAAGACCGGGTCGGGCGTCGGCTCGTCGAGCGGGACGCGACGCGTTTCGACCTGACGGAGGTCGGCCAACTTCTCTACGAGCAGGCGGTCGAGGTCTTCGGAACCATATCCCAGTTGCCGCAACTGGTGCGCGGGGTCAGCGACGACGTGACCGGGCATGTGACGATCGCCGTCGCCAGCCATGTGGTATCGCCGATCTTTGATCGGGCGCTGATGGAGTTTCATCGCAACTATCCGCGCGCGACGCTGAACATCTCGGTTGCTGCAAGCGGCGAAGTCACCCGCCAGGTGCGGGAGAAACGCGCATCCTTCGGCCTCTGCCTCGTCAGCGTCCGCGACCCGGCACTCGACTACCTCTTGGTCTTTCGCGAGTTCTTCGGCTTCTTCTGCGGTCCACACCATCGGCTGTTCGGCAGGCAAGGATTGAAACTCGCTGACCTCAAGGGTGAGACTTCGGTGTCGTTCCACACCGACCATATCGCCGATGCATTGCGGCCCGTTGCGCTGCTGCGTAGCGAGGCCAAGCTCAATGCCAACGTGGTTGGCGTTTCGTCAAGCCTTGAAGAAGTTCGCCGGATGATTGTCGCGGGCCTCGGCGTCGGTCCCTTGCCGCTGCATGTGGCACGCCGTGACGTGGCCGATGGTGTGTTGTGGCGGCTGCCACCCTATGAAGCACCGCCGGCGATCGACATCTTCCTGCTGACGAACCCCGACAAGGCCTTGAACCGTGCAGAAAAGGCACTGCTTGCCGGGCTGCAGATGTTAATCGCCGAAACCCCGGTCGAAGAGCGGATCTATGCGGACTGACGACGGACCGCGGGCGGCAGATCACGCTTGAAGCAAAGCCTCCGCACGGGCGCGGGCCGTCGGCTCCAGCGCCATTGCCGTGCGCGCCGAAAGATCGAAGCGAACGGTCACCGTTCGGTTGACGGCGTGAACAACGTCATCGAGTGTGCCTGACATGATCTGCTCGAAGGTCACGGACGAACGGCCCAGCTTGACCACCCGCGAGCGAATGGTGATGAGGGTGCCGGCCTTCGTCTCGTGTTTGTATTCCACTTCCGACCGCACGTCGGCCCAGCCCCTGCCCGGCTCGCCTTCAACCTCGATCCCGGCAATATGGCCAAGCAGCTGGAAGCTGGCATCATCGAACATCGCCGCATAGTGGCGAACGTTCATGTGCCCCATAGTGTCGCACATCCACGGATGCGCAACGCCGACATAGGTGGTCAAAGGCTGGCTTGGCATCGATGGACCCCGCTGATGGATATGCCTGGACAGAACGGCTGAGAGATAGCGGATGACGAAGCCGCCTGTCCATGCCATGCGCTGATCGATGCTCCGGCAATCAGCTCTGACGCGTAACGAAATATCGGTGGGAAAGCGCCGGCGGCGCCAACACACCCTCTAGGCGCATGCCTGCCACCTCCCTAGGCTGCCCTCCCTAGACGGACTGGGAAATCTGCAAGGAGCATGATCGTGAAAGTGTATCTGGCCGGGCCTGAAGTGTTCCTGAGCAATGCCGTGGAGATCCAGGCACGGAAGGCCGAACTTGCCCGTGCGGCCGGTTTTACGCCACTTGTGCCGGGCGACCTGGAAATTCCGCCGGCCGAAACCAAGCACGCGCGCGGCGTGGCGATCTATGGCGTCGATGAAGGCATGATGCTGGCCAGCGACATGATCATCGCCAATCTGACGCCGTTTCGCGGCATCAGCGCCGATGTCGGCACGGTTTTCGAGCTTGGCTTCATGTGCGGCCGTGGCCGCCATGTCTATGCCTACACCAACACCTCGCGCAGCTATTACGACCGCATCCTTCACGGCCATTACGGCGGCACGGCCGCATTGCGCCCGGACGGCCGCATGGCTGGACAGGACGGGTTGAGCATCGAGGATTTCGATATGGCCGACAATCTGATGCTCGATGGCGGCATCCTGGCGCGCGGAGGAACCTTCGTAAAGCGCGAAGTGGCCGAAGCCGACCGGCTGACCGATCTCGAGGCATTCAAGCAATGCCTGGCGATTGCCGCCAAGCAACATCTCCGTTGAGATCGCCCCGCGTTCAGTCGACCGGGCACGGCCAATTGGCCGGAGTAGATAGCCCGGCCGGCAGTTTGGTGGCGCTGTCGCCGCATGTCAGGTCGACCTGCTCCTGCTCAAGCCCGGTTGCGGCCGACAGATCCACCCCTTCGATGCGCGTCAGGAACATGAAGGCATCGGTGAAGTCGATCGGGCCCTCGAAGCTAGAGCCGCTGAATGTGGCGCGCGACAGATTGGCCATCGGGAAACGCGTGCCCGTGATCACCGCCTTTTCGAAGTTGGCGCGCCCGAGCTCGGCCTTCTCGAAGTCCGCGCCCGTCAACTTGGCTCCGGTGAAATTCGTTCGCTGCAGTTCGGAACTGTTGAATGAAGCGCCTTCCGCCGAGATGCCGGCAAAACTGCTTCGGTAGGCCTCGACCTTGGCGAAATTCGCCTTGTCGGCCCTGGCCCCGGCCAAGGACGAACGCACCAGCGTCGCCTTCTCCAGGTTTGCGGCCGTGAGATTGGCGCCTCTCAGATCCGTCAGGGTGAAATCAGTGTTGACCAGGTTCCCACCCTCGAGATCGATCCCGCCAAGCATTAGTTGTTTCTTGTTGCAATCGCTCCAGTCAGCGCCCGGCGCCGATGGATCCTTGCAGTTCGCGGCATAGGCAAGGTTCGAGAGCGTCAGCGTCACAAGAAATGCAGAGAGGCCGATCGCCGACCGTTTGCCACAGGCGCGAATGGCGCGTTTGATCCCAATTGTGTCGCTAAACCCACCCTCCCCGGTTGCGACAAACGAACGAATGGGCTTCGGCTTTGGGATATGCATGGCGCTGCTCCACGGCCCTTAGGATGGTCCGGTTCTGTTGCATTTCTCGTTTGCAGGCTTCGTCGGCGAAAACGACCATACAAAGCGCGCGTCACGGCTTAAGCGTATGACATTGTTGCCCTTCGCGCAAATGACAGCCACGCGATATGACAAACAAGATTTGCCTTGAGCGGGAAAAAGACTGAAACCTACCAGCCTCGGCAGCAACCCAAGCGGCGATGGGGTCCGGTCGCCCGGCGAGCAGTCAGGACAATGCAACCAAATGCCTGCATCGAACGCTCAACTGTCGAGCGCCGGGTAGGTTGAACGTCGAACAGCTTCCTAGGTTTCCGCAGTAACGGAAATGGAGCAACCGTTTGTGCCGCTCGACGCAGCGATTCGGTGGCCCCGAGCACGCTAGCCCGTCCCCGAAATACGGCGGCTTGCGCCAGCATGGTAAAACATGCAATATCCATACAATGTGATCTTGAGGTAGTGCCATGACGACGGATGCATCGGAGACGACCTGGCTGCCGGCCATCCGGAAAGCGAACGGACCGCTTTACATCGCTATTGCCGACGCCATCGCAGCTGATATCGCCGAAGGTCGCCTGTCCGAAGGCGCGCGGCTGCCGCCCCAGCGCGCGCTCGCCAGCGCATTGGGCATCGATTTCACCACGGTGAGTCGCGCCTACAACGAGGCGCGACACCGCGGATTGGTGGAAGGGCGCGTCGGCCAGGGCACCTATGTCAAGGCGAAAAGAATGAAGGGATTGCAGCCGGCAGCCGATGGCCTTGTCGACATGAGTATGAACCTGCCGCCACTATTCGACGACGCGGCCCTGACAATGCGCCTGTGGAGCGACATCGCCAGCCTGCAGGGCGAACATGGGCTCGATCTGTTGATGCGGTATCAGGCGCCCGGCGGCACGCTTCACAATCGCGCTGTCGGGGCCAACTGGCTACAGCCGCGCCTGGGAGAAATCCCAGCCGAGCGCGTACTGATCTGCGCAGGAGCACAAAGCGCCCTGCTGGCCGCGATCAGCAGCCTTGCAAAGCCCGGCGATGTGATCGCCGCGGAAACCATTGCCTATCCCGGCCTACGGGCGCTCGCCGCCCATCTCGGCATCGATCTCGTCGGCGTTCCTATCGACAAAAATGGCATTATACCAGAACAGCTTGAAGCGATTTGCAAAAGCACGAAATTAAGAGCGCTCTACTGTAACCCCACGCTCCACAACCCGACCACAGCAACACTGCCGCTTGAGCGCCGCAAGGCGATCGTTGCCATTGCCCGAACCCACGGCGTAGCAATCATCGAGGACGACGCCTATGGAGCGCTGCCAATCGCCGCGCCGCCGCCATTGGCAGCACTTGCGCCTGACCTCGTCTATCACATTGCCGGTCTCGCCAAGTGCCTATCGCCAGCGCTGCGGATTGCCTATCTCGTCGTTCCGGATCGCCAAAGCTGCGTGCGCATCGAGGGCGCGATACGCGCGACGAGTGGCATGGCTCCCCCCTTCAACGCCGCGATCGCAACACGCTGGATTGAGGACGGGACGGCAAGGGAGGTCCTCGGCGCCATCCGCCAGGAAGTGACGATCCGACAGACCATTGTCAGCCGCTTGTTGCCAAGGGACGTTGTCCAGACGGACCAGGAAGGCTTCCACGTATGGCTACACCTGCCACTACCCTGGACGCGAGGCGATTTTTCCGGTCGGCTGCGGGCATCAGGCATCAGCGTCGTGGCCAGCGATGCCTTCGCGCTTGACCTAGCACCTGAAGCCGTGCGCCTCGGCCTTGGCGCGGCACGGACGCACGAGGAGTTGCAGCGCAGCCTGATGACGATTGCAGATCTGCTTCAGCAATCTCCGGCTGCATCGAGTCTCGTCGTTTGAGGTCTTTTGTTTGCGGCCGGCGAAATTGTCGCAGCAATGTATGCATACAATAAATTGACAATGCGTGCTTTTAGGCGTCTTAATCCCAGCAGGCCTGAGGCGGCACGGAGCATTCGTCGACCGCACCCAGGCATATCAGCTGGCGCGCCGGAATGGCTGCGCCGCAGACGCCTGAAAGGAACACATATGTCTTCGGATCACGACTGGCCTCCCATACCTCCGATGCAAACTGGCTTGCGCGGTCGTTGTCCGCGTTGCGGCCAGGGGCATCTGTTCGAAGGCTTCCTCAAGATGCGCAAGAAGTGTGAGGTCTGCGATCTCGACTACTCCTTCGCCGATCCCGCTGACGGCCCCGCCTTCTTCGTCATCTGCTTCGGTTGCGTGCCCAGCGTGCTGCTCGGCGTATGGCTGGAGGTGCAATTCAGCGCCCCGCTATGGATACACCTTCTGGTCACCGGCCCATTCATGTTGCTGACGTGCATTCCACCACTTCGACCACTCAAGGGATGGCTGGTCTCAAGCCAGTTTTTCTACAAGGCTGAGGAAGGAAAGCTCGTGCGCAGACAGGTCGAGCCACCGCTCGCCCCGACCCAATAGGCTTTCGTTGCCTGGCTGGCACTGAACGTCAGATGGCCATCCGTCATGGTTCGGTACCGATAACGAATATCAACAAGGCGCGAGCAATGCTCGCGCCTTGTTCGGTTGGCCTTCTTGGACGCTGATCGATGCGGCATGGCCGGACCGTGCGAGCCATCGGCACGGTCCAACCGCGGTGATGCGGGCATTTGCCGGGACCCCGCAGCATGCTTGGCCGCGCCCCTCAATCTCAGATCATTGTACCGCCGGTGTCGGCTCGCCGAGCGAGAGCATCAGGCGGTTCGCCCAGTTGAAGAAGGCGGCGCCGTGGATCACGTCGGCAATCTCGAGTTCATCGAGGCCGGCGGCAGACAGGCGTTCGATATGATCGTCGCCGAATGTGGGTGGCGTCGCCGTCAGCGCCACCGAGGCTGCAACGATTGCATTCCAGCGTTCGCCGAGATCTGCATCCACACCTTCATCGAGCAGCTTCTGAACGTCGTCGCCCCGCTTGGAATGGTGAGATGCGAAACGCGAATGCACGGAGGCGCAGAAGATACATCCATTTGACCGCGATGCCGCAGTCGCTGCAAGCTCGCGCTCGGCACGCGGCAGGCCCGTGCGGGTGTTGTAGAAGATGTCCTTGTCCGTCTTCGTCCGGGCCTCCAGAACCTGGGGATCGCGAACGAGCAAGCGGAAGTAGGGCGACTTGGCGCGCGACGCCTCGACGAGACCGGCAAGGTGTGCCTCCGTCAGATCGTCCTCCGCGAGCGGTTCCAGCCACGGTGTCCAGCCGATCTCGGCCTGCGTGAACGCGACAGGACGATTTTCAATCTTGGGCGTGATGATGTGGTCAGTCATGACAAACTCCTTCTAAGGCTCAGGCGGCAGCGCGCCTGGCGGAAGCCGCAAGCAGGCCAAGGCCGGCGATCACCCGGATCTGGAACGCAACGAATGCGACAAGCTGCGACAGCGTCACGATACCGTTCGTCGTCCAGCCGGCAGCGATGAGCGCATGAAGCGCCCCAGGGCTTGCGTCACGGAGATGGAAGACAAGCAGATGCGCATGTTCCAAGGCTGCCGCAAGCTTTGCTCCGAGCGCTTCACGCCCGGCATCAGAGACCTGGTAGATCGGCCCGGGTGCGTCCTCGACGCTCAAAGCGCCGGCCGGATATCGCCCATAGGGGCCGACGGCCTGCGCCGCGCCGATCTCGGCCTTCAACACCTCGACCACCCAGCGGTTCGCTTCGCCTTCCTCCAGTGGGCTGACGTAGAACTCAAAAATATCCGGATGCCGATGCAATCCCGCGACGAAGCTGGCAATTGCCTGCCGTTCGGCATGAGAGACGTCGCCAAAATTTTCAGGTTCGAAGAGTGCGAGATAGCTCTTCTGCGCCTGCTCGCGTGTTTCCGGCCGCTGGGTGCGGATGCGATCAAGCGATGAGCCCGGCTTGATGCCGGCCAGCAGGTCGATGATATCGGGTGTCGATGTGGTCACTGTAAGTCTCCTTCCTTCAGTTTAGCGGCGCCCCGGGTGCCACTGTGGTGATCGGCGTTGTCAGCCGACGGCTCCGAGGCGGCGGGGGGCGAATTTTTCCTCCGGCGCCCATCCGAGCGCCGGTGCGACCTTGGTTGCGATTAGCTCGATCGAGCGCAGGATCAGAGGGTGGGGCGGATCGATGGAGTGAACCTGGAAGACGAGGTCGGTAACCCGATCGAGCGTCGTATCCGCACGGAGGCTTTCGATCACGTCGTCGGGCGTCCCGACATGGACGTCGAAAGCGGCGATCAGTTCGGCGAGCGAGTTGCCCGTCGGCTTGTGGCCGGCCGCAATCAGCCGTTCGGCGCCGCGACGCAAGCCGATTTCGGCCAGGCGCAATGCCTCAGCGCGGCTGTCTGCCACGAACAGGCTACGTGAACCCAAAATTCGGGGTGCGCTGCCTGCCGGCAATCCCGCGAGATAGGCGTTGATGATCGGGTTCTGCAATTCGGCGAGCGACGCCTCCGGTCGTTCGGCGGTCCGGGGCTGGGTGCGCGATAGCATGAGGCCGTCGCCGGCCCGCCCTGCCCGCTCCCCGCCTGCGACGGAGAACGTGGCCTGCCAAATCCGGTCGAGCAATTGCGGCGCCGTCGGATAAAGTTGGTCGCCGCCTGAAAGGCTGCGTCCGGCCCAGGCGTCGAGCACGACGCGCAGATGCCGGGCGAAAATGTCTCCGCGCTCGGCACTCTCGAGGCCGAAGGCCGTAAAGGACGACGGAGTGCCACCGGTACCGAAGCCGATTTCGACCCGCCCGCAGGAGAGAAGGTCGAGCACAGCCGCATCCTCGGCAACCCGTATCGGATTTTCAAGCGGCAGGGTGATGACGCCGGTTCCGAGCCTGATCCGCGACGTCTGCGCGGCGACATGTGCCAGGAAGACGAGTGGCGCCGGCAAACCGCCTTCGTCGGCATGGAAGTGATGCTGGGCGACCCAGGCGGTATCGAAGCCGAAACGTTCGGCGGTCGCGATCTGCTCGGCCGCATAATGATAGCGCGCACCGGCGGGCACGTCGTCGAGGAGACGCGTAAAGAACCCCAGTCGCTTGCGTGGCGTCGTATTCGTCATTTTATGTCCTGTCATTCATTACTGCGGGTTCAGACGAGGGCTGCTCGTTTTTGTCCGGGGATGGCGCTGATGAGTTCGCGGGTATAGTCGCTGCCCGGCCGTTCGAAGACGTCCTCGACGGGTCCTCCGTCGACCAAACGACCGTCCTTCAGCACGGACACCGTGTCGCAGATCTGCCGAACGACCGCGAGGTCATGAGACACGAACAGGTAGGTCAGACCGAGATCGCGCTGGAGTTCGTCGAGAAGATCGAGGATGCGGGCCTGCACCGTCACGTCGAGAGCCGAGACCGCCTCGTCGAGCACGACAACGTCGGGGTCGAGAACGAGTGCGCGGGCGATTGCCACCCGTTGTCGCTGACCGCCCGAAAGCGCGTGAGGGCGGCGGCCAAGCGCCGCTTCCGGCAGGCCGACCCGACTGAGGATTGCCCGGACTTTTTCCTCACGCGCCGGTCGCGAGAGCTTGGCGAAATTCAGAAGTGGCTCGGCAACGATGTCGAACACCGTCTGGCGCGGATCAAGCGAGCCGTAAGGGTTCTGGTAAACCAACTGGATCTTGCGCCTGAACTGGCGCAGCGTTTCGCCGCGAAGTGACGAGAGATCGGTGCCATCGATCTCGATGCGCCCCGCAGTCGGTTTCTGAAAGCCGACAATCGCCCGGATGGTGGTGGTCTTGCCGGAGCCGGATTCGCCGACGATGGCATGGGTCGTGCCGCGACGGACCCGAAAACTGAGACCGTCGACGGCGCGAAAGGATTTGCCATCGCCATCGGGGCGAACGAAGTCCTGCACAAGACCTTCGACGATAACGACATCATCGTCTGATGATGCGGGCTTTTCGCGCGCGGTCGCTGGGGCCCTGCGCGCAACGGCTGAGAACGACGGCGCGTCGGCAATCAGTTGCCGTGTGTAGGCGCTTCGCGGTGCGGCGAGCACGACTTTGGTCGCACCGACTTCCTGGACCCGGCCGCCCTGCAGGACGACAAGCCGGTCGGCTCGGTCGGCGGCGACCCCGAGGTCATGGGTCACAAGCAGAACCGATGTGCCGTATTCGGTGCGCAATTCGTCGATCAGGTCGAGGATGCGTTTCTGCACCGTCACGTCGAGTGCGCTTGTCGGCTCATCGGCGATGATGAGTTGCGGCTTCAGCGCGACCGCAATCGCGATCAGCACGCGCTGGCGCATGCCGCCCGAAAGCTCGTGCGGATATTGCTGCGCCCTAAGCGCAGGCTCGCTCAGCCCGACGCGCTGCAGAAGCGAAATCACCTGCGCTTCCAGATCTCGACCGCTCGCGGCGCCATGAATTCGAAGAATTTCGCCAACCTGCGCTCCGATCGTCTTCACCGGATTGAGCGAACTTGCCGGATCCTGCGGCACCAGGCTAATCTTGGCCCCCCGCACGGCATCAAGCTGACGATCCGACCAGCGGGAAATGTCCGTGCCGTTGAGCTTGATGCTGCCGCTATCGATGCGGCCATTGGCATGGAGCAGACCGATGATCGATTGCGCCGTCGTCGTCTTGCCGGAGCCGGACTCGCCGACCAGCGCGACCACCTCGCCCGGTTCGATCCGGAACGAAACGTCGTGCACGACAGGGCGATGGGCGATGCCGTCATGGTAGGAGATCGACAGGTTCTCGACCTCCAGCACCGGGTATGCAGCGGTTGAGGTGTTCATGCCGTCACCTTGCCGAAGGATTGGCTGACGCGATTGGCGGCCAGAACGACCAGAACGACGACGATGCCGGGCGCGGTCGTCAGCCACCAAGCGGTCGAGATGTAGTTTCGGCCCTCTGCAATCAGCAAGCCCCATTCCGGTGTCGGCGGCGGTGCGCCATAGCCCAGAAAGCCTAGTGTGGAGATCTGCAGCACGGCCGAGCCGAATTGCAGTGCGGCGATGGCAAAGACCGAGGTCAGCGAGTTCGGCAGCACATGCCGCCAAAGGACAGCCGCGAAAGTACCGCCGCTGCCGAAAGCCGCCTCGACATAATCGCTGCGCCGGACACGAACCACTTCCGAGCGCGCCAGCCGCGCAAAGCTTGCAATCGAGGTAACACCAACGGCAATGGCGGCATTGATCGTGCCGAAGCCGAGCAGAATGATGATGCTGAGCGACAGCAAGAGGGGCGGTATCGACAGCAAGACGTCGACAAGCCGCATGATGGCATCGTCAAGCCGGCGCCGGACCGAACCTGCCACGACACCGAGGCCGGTTCCGATGACCAGACCCAGGGCAACGGCGACGAAGGCGCCCGTCAGCGAGTGAACAGCACCATAGACGATGCGGGCGTAAAGATCGCGCCCGAGCGCGTCGGTACCGAGCAGGTGGCTGGCGTCCGGCCGCCGAAGCTGTTCCCCACCAACCCCTTCGAGCGGATTGTAGATGGTGAAAAGCCACGGAGCGACTGCCCAGAGGAAGGCGATGGCGAGAACCAGCCAGGACAAAGCCAGGCCCACTGGCAACCGGCGGATGAAATGGGGGAGCGAGAAGCGCCCGCCCACCCGGTGTCCGTGCCCTGACGCGATGGCGTCATCGTGGATTGTATCGAACGTGGTCATGCGGTGGCTCCTGCTTTTGTCCGAAGACTCGGATCGAGCACAGGAAAGAGCAGATCCACGATGAGATTGATGACGACGAAGGCCAAGGCCGAGAGCACAACGATCGCCTGGAGCACGGCCGCGTCCTGGCTGCCGACCGCCCTTTCCGTCAGCCCTCCGATGCCGTTAAGGCCGAAGACAGTCTCGGTGACGACGGCGCCGGCGATGAGTTCACCGAAGAGCACGCCGGCAATGGTGAGCGTCGGCAGCAGCGCGTTCTTGGCAACGTGGCGCCACAGGACCCAGTGGCGGGTTGCCCCCTTGGCGCGAGCAACCGCGACGAAGGGGCGTGTGAGCACATCGTCGATGTTGCGCACCAAGACCTGGGCGAGCGGCGCGGAAATCGGCACTGCCAACGTGACGACGGGCAGGATGAGTTCCTGCCAAGGGCCGGGGTTGATGACCGGTACGAGTTTCAAACGAAACGAGAAGATCTGAATCAGCATGATGCCGAGCCAGAAGGTCGGGATCGAGATGAAGAGCGACGGCACGGACTGGAGTGCACCGCGGAGCCAGGCGAAGGGCGTGAGGCTCGAAACGAAGGCGATTGCGACGGCAAAGACAGCGGCAAGGACGAAACCAAGAGAGGCGAGTTTCAGCGTCGCCGGCAGGTGGGTCGCAAGCATCGTGCTGACCGGAACGCCCGCTTGAACGGAATAGCCGAAGTTGCCGGTGAGAAACCTGCCGATCGTCTGTAGATACTGCACCCAGATGGCGCTGTCGGCGGCGTAGGACGCCCGGATATCGGCGATCTGTTGCGGGTTGAGCCCGAGTTCCGGGTTCTGAAACTTGATCAGGATGGCGTCACCGGGCATCGCCTGAAGCAATACGAAAGAGATGGTAAAAGCCGCCCATAGGACGAACAACGCCTGCCCCAGGCGGTTGAGCAAATATCCGGACATTCGCCGTTCCTCTGCTTGATCTCATTGCGAGGGTCGGCCACGGCAATGGACGTGGCCGATCGGTCGATGTCAGTGTTCGGCAAGCCATGTGCTGTAGAAGCTTGGGCGGCCAACCGCCTCGAAGGCGACGCCCTGGACGTAAGGCGCACCGGCAAAGGCTTGCGGCTCCTCGAAAATCGGGATCGCATAGGCCTGGTCGACGACATAGTCCTGAACCTCGCCGGCAATCGCCAACCGCTTCTCGCGGTCCGGCTCCGAAGCAAGCGCCTCGAGCAGGCCGTTCAGCTTGTCATCGGCGAAGCTCTGGACCTTGTCGCTCTGGCCGCCCTTTTGGCGAAGGACGTCACGGTTTTTCGGGTAGTACTGGCTCTTGATCACGTCAGGATCGGCGCGCCCGACCATGGCCGGTGAAACCGGTGTCTTGAGCGGATCGAGATCGTCGACGATCCTGCTGCCGCTGTCGCCGGCAAGCACGGTCAGCTTGACGCCGAGCTTGCCCCATTGCTGGGCGACAAGCTGCAAGGTTTCCTTGTTCTGCGGCTGCGGCAGGGATTCATAGGCGGTCAGCACCAGTTCCTTGCCGTCCTTCTGGCGCAGGCCATTGGCGCCGACCGTCCACCCGGCCTCATCGAGCAGGGCTTTTGCCTTTCCCGGATCGAAGGAAAGCTTTGCCGAAATGTCGCGATAGCCGAGCGCCGTGGAGGCGATGATTGACGTCGCCTGTGGGTAGTTGGCGGAAAACAGCGTGGTGACGACTTCCTTGGCGTCGGTCGCGTGCAGCAGCGCCTTGCGGACCCTCACGTCAGCGACGAGCGGATTGTCGGGTCGGAAGACGACGCTGTTGTTCACACCGCGCGTCGAAGGCGCGTAGATCTGGTAATCCTGCGCTTCAACCTGTTTTTCGTCATAGGCCTGGACCTGCCGGATGAAATCGGCCTGGCCCGCAAGCAGAGCGCCAATGCGCACGCTGTCCTCGCCGGTGATGATGTATGTGATACCATCGAGATAGGGCCGCCCCTGATGCTCCAGCTTTGCCGGACCCCAGGCGTATTCTTCGCGCGCCTTCAGGTTCAGCTCCTTGCCGATCGTTTCGCTGTCGACGACAAACGGACCGGAGCCGATGATCTTGGTGGCATCGCCCAGTTGTTCAAACGGAAGCGCCAGCGTGCTTGCGGCAACGAGCCCGGAGCCGATCACCGACGTGCCCTGCAGGAAGCCCGGCGACGGCTTCTTGAAGTAGAATTTGACGGTTAGCGGATCGATGACCTCGCTGCGCGCGTAGTTGTTGATGACCTCCGAGACCGGCTGCTTCAGTTCCTTGTTGCCGAGCCCGAAGACGTCGTAGTTCTTTGCCACGGCAGCGGCATCCAGCGGCGTGCCGTCGGAGAAGGTGACGCCAGGACGGATCTTGAAGGTGTATTCGGTCGCATCAGCGTTGACCGTCCACGATTCCGCGATCCAAGGCTCGATCTCGAGCGTCTTCGGGTTCTGGTAGGTCAGCTTGTCGGTGATCTGGTTGAGGATGCCGCCATTTGGGTAAAAGCCGCCGGCCGGCGGGTAGAGATTGGTATGGGCCTGCTGCTCGAGATAGATCAGCGTCCCGCCCTTGATCGGATCGCCTGCACCTTGTGCGAAAGCGCCGGGCAGGAAAAAGCCGGAGGCGGAGAGTGTCGCCAGCGTCAGCGCGAGCCGTTTCAGTTTCGTCGTCATGGGAGCCTTCCTTTGGATGTCTGTAGGCTATCGTACGACTAGGCGTCGGCTTATCAACTAAATCTAGTAAATTAATATGCTATAAGTTTCGCGCGAAGCGAAAGAAGCATCTCCGCCTCAGAGCCGATGGAGATATTTCACCCGCGGCCGCCTCCCTGCCTTCTTTTGCTGGGATCAAGCGGCATGTGGATCATGGTGCGGAAAGAGAGCAGACGATCGCGCGAAACGCGCCACGAGCCATTGACAATTCGGCCATTGTTCATTGAAAACTTTGCCAATTCCTTCCAAGCCCGAGATTGAGATATTCATGACAAATAACAAGGTTCTTGTCGTCGGCGGCGCCGGCTATATCGGCTCGCACACCTGCCTTCAGCTTGCGTCCAAGGGGTTCGAACCCGTGGTCTACGACAATCTGTCGAACGGCCACGAGGAGTTCGTCAAATGGGGTATTCTGGAAAAGGGCGATATCCGCGACCGCCAGCGTCTCGATGAGGTGCTTGCGCGCCACAAACCGCGGGCGATCCTGCATTTTGCCGCAATGATTGAGGTCGGGGAATCCGTCAAGGATCCGGTCTCATTCTACGACAACAACGTCATCGGGACCTTGACCCTTCTGTCGGCAGCACTGTCCGCCGGCATCGAAGCCTTCGTGTTCTCGTCGACCTGCGCCACCTACGGCCTGCCGGAGAGCGTGCCGATCGACGAACAGCACCGCCAGGCCCCGATCAACCCCTATGGCCGCACGAAGTGGGTCTGCGAGCAGGCATTGAAGGACTATGGCCAGTACAAGGGCCTGCGCTCGGTCATCCTGCGCTATTTCAACGCTGCCGGTGCCGACCCGGAGGGTCGGATCGGCGAGTGGCATGAACCCGAGACCCATGCGATCCCGCTGGCAATCGATGCCGCGCTCGGCCGGCGCGACGGCTTCAAGGTCTTCGGCACGGACTACGACACCCGCGACGGCACCTGCGTACGCGACTATATCCACGTCCTCGACCTCGCCGACGCCCATGTCCGCGCCGTCGAATACCTGCTTGAAGGCGGCGACAGCGTCGAACTCAATCTCGGTACGGGCACTGGCACGACGGTGAAGGAACTGCTGAACGCCATTACCGATGTCTCGGGCCGCAGCTTCGGCATCGACTATGTCGATCGCCGCGAGGGAGATTCGACCACGCTTGTCGCAAACAACGACAAGGCTCGCGAAGTCCTCGGCTGGGAGCCGCAATACGACCTGGCGGCGATCACGCGCACGGCCTGGAACTGGCATTCCCGCCGTAACCAGGGCGCATGACATCGGGCACCTCGGCTGATCGCACCCCAGGCTTAGATGCCTAGGATGCCTCGCGTACCCGGTTCAGAGGCAATCTGGAGCGGGTGCGTCGAATGAGCGGACGCTCGATCAGGAGATAAGCCGCAACACCGGCCAGCGTGCCGGCGGCCAGAGCGCAGAGCAGCGTCAGCACTGAATTCAGACCGATCATCGCAGCAGCCTTGACGACGACCGATATGGCGAAGGTGTGCCAGAGGTAGATCGAATAGGAGGCATCGCCGAGCAACGTCGGTAATGTCCATTTTTGAAACCAGCCGCCGGCTTCAAGCGCAAGAGTGCCGACGACAAGCATGACTGCCAGCGGCCCCAATACCCTTTCGTCAAACGGCAGGCGCAGGACGGCAAGGGCTGCAAATCCGGTGAATGCGCCAAGGACAAGCACAATGCCGAGGCCTGGCCCGGCGGTCCTGCCCCGCAGCCAGAACTCGGCGACAATCATGCCGGCGACAAATTCCAGGATGACCGGGCGCGTATAGGTCAAAATCAGCGCGTTTTGCGTAGTGATCGTGAGGCCGAGCAGCACCAGCGACACAAACAGCGCTGCCATCACCGGTAGCCGGCGGTCCCTTGGCAGCATCAAAGATGCCGCAAAGACGACGTAGAAGAACATTTCGAAGTTGAGTGTCCAACCTTGCACGAGCACCGGCCAGATCTCGCCGCTGCTTGGCGAGCGTGCGGGGATGAACACCAGGGACGCCAGGATGTGTCCGAGCGTCAGCACGAGGTTCGGGAAGAGGCCGGCAACGCCGCCGCCGATCATCACCAGGGTCGCGAGCCAATAGATCGGCGCAATCCGGCGTAGGCGCTCTCTAAGGAATGCCAGCGGCGCGGTCGGGCGCCGGTCGCTGATCACCCACATGATAAAGCCGCTGATGACGAAGAAGACGTCGACCCCGGCCGCGCCGATCGCGAAGTGATGGCCTGTTCGTTCGGCTGCGTGAAAGAGCACGACCCCCAGCGCCGCAAGCGCACGTAGATACTGGATGCCGTGGATGGTTTTCATCGGCGTTGGTGCCATCAGAACCTCAGCTGCGGATGATGGCTCGCCAACACCCTGGCCTCTGCAAGGCGCCGCTCGCTGACGATGCGCCGGCCTTGCCTTATCGTCAGCTTGCCGGCTGCGAAGTAGAGCAGGAAGGAACCGACGTGATAGGGATTCATGATGTCGATTTCGACAAATGCCCGCACGAAAAGCAGCATGGCGACGCCGAAGAGCACCGAGGATTCGATGTGATCGTCATAGGCCAGCAACCGTTTGATATGGCCGAAGACAGTGACCAGAAGCACGGTGCAGAGGAGCCCGAGCCCGATTGCTCCGGTCTCCACCATCGCCTCGATGAAGGTGTTGTGGAAGTGGAAGCCCGAGCGGGTGGCGATGAAGAACTCTTCCCAGAGACGTTCGGGTTCGGAGAAGCCCTGGACCCAATAGGCCTGGTAGCCCACCCCGACGACAGGCGAGGATAAAGCGGCTTGTATCCCTTGCTGCCAAAGGTAGGTTCGCCCCGTAAGCGTGGAATCCTTGCCGAAGAGGCCGAGAACGAGGTCGACGCCGCCGCCATAGGTCGCAGCGACGGCGGTGATCCCGCCGACGACAACAGCACCTAAGAACAGTCCCTTGCGATGACCGGGCGACAGCATGCCCACGGCGCGCATGCCGAGCCAGCAGCCAACGATGGCGACGGCCGTCAGAACCGACGTCGCCGATTGCGAGGCAAGCAGCGAATAGGCTGATATCAGCCCAACGGCCCCGGCGGCGGCGAGCCAAAGCCCGCGTTCCCTGAGCGCGACTGGGGCGATGAAGGCGAAGTAGATCCCGAGTGAGGCGTAAAAGCCAAGCTGGTTCTTCGAGGAAAAGGCGCCGACAAAGCTGAACGTACCGTCGAGCGGATCGAGGTGGTAGACGCCGAACAGCAGCGAATAGGTGAGCACGATACCGACGCCCGCCAGTGCGCCGCGCACGAGCGTGCGGATGTCGATCGTGCGCATGGCAATCAGCGCGCAAACGACATGCGAGAGATACTGAACTCCCGTCCTTGCCGTCATCCCGGGCGCTGCCGACCAGAAGACGGAAAGGCAGGCAAAGACGGCAAAAGCAAGGATCCAGATATATCTGCCGTAATTGCCGAGCACGCTTCGATAGTCGACGAGCACCAACGGCAGCCACAGCGCATAGTAGACAAGGATCGACGCCTGCCCGAACCGCGAGGAATAGGCAAAGACGAAGAACGATATCGCCAGCGCAAACGTACCGTAGGCCTGGTTTGCACCAGGAGAAACGAGGCTTGCCTTGGAAATCCTCATCACGATTCCTTAGAGCGTAGCCGGGTTAAACAGAGTCACAGAAACGCTCCATCTCTTTATTTCCAAGCATTTCCTGACGGAAAACCGCTTCGCACTTTTCCTTGGAAAGGCTCTAGCGCATCGCCAGATTGGCTTCGACCTTGATCACGTCGCCCGGCAGCACCGGCGTGTTCTCGTCAGCGGCAATCTGTTGCGCCTTGCCATCCTTTTCACGGACGATCGAATAGCTGATGACAGCGTCCGACATGTCGTCCTTGGACTGTGCCGCCTCGGCCGATTGCAGCAGCGCCTCGGTCATGAGGTCGCGACTGGTGCCAAGTTTGATGGACAGCGTATCGAGCTCAGCTTCGGTGTTCTGCAGGTCCTGGGCAAGCTGGGCATCCCAATCGTTGCGCAGGTTGGTATCGTCCTGGGTGGCCTTGCTGACATCCTGCTTTGCCTTCAGAGACGCCGTGTCGATATCCAGAACAGCTGACTGCAGCTCCGCCACGCGCTGTTCCAGCGCGAGCTTGCGCGCGCTCAGCGCCAGCCCCTTTTCGGCAAGCCCCTCGATCTTGTCCCGGTCCTCGATCACGAGATCCAATTGACGGTTCTGCGTTTCTGACTTTTTCGCCAGTGCCTGGATTTCGCTTTCGAGCAGAGACTTGAGATCGGCCAGCGACGCCAGCTGGCGTTTCTGCCTTTTGTCGCGCGAAACCATCAATGCAGTCTCGCTTTCAAGCAAGCCGGCGACGTCAGGCGCGTCCTTCAAGTCCTTCGGCAATTCGATCTTTTCCTTGCCGGCGATCTCCGCCTGCAGGCGCGCGCGCCGGATAAGCAACCGGTTGCGTTCGGAGACCTGCACGCTCGAATCTCCGCGTGCGTTGATGTAGTCGCGTGCGAAGCGCTGTCCGCTTTCCGAACGTCTCAACCCGCCGCCAAGGCTGACGGCCTTGAGGACCGTCAGGTTCGGCACGTAAGGGTACTCACCGGGCTTCTGGATTTCTCCGGAAAGATAGACCGGACGATACTGCGCGAGCTCGACCGACGCCGAAGGCCGATCACGCAGGCCGAACAGCGTCTGCATCTTGAGGCCGATCGCCTCGCTCATCTCGTTGGTCGTTTTGCCCGCCGCCGGCAGATCGCCGATGAAGGGGATGGAGACCATGCCGGAGGCACCAACGGTGTATTCGCCGCTGACCACCGACCAGTCGCGCACAGCACCTTCTGCGGTCTGCCATTCGGCCACGCGGATCTTCAACTTGTCCATGACTCCGAGATGGTACTCGTCGGCATGGACAGGCAAGGTGCCGAACACAGTTATGGCCGCCAGCATGGCGACCTTCAGAGAATACGGCTTTCGGAGGGAGATACGCGATCTCCCCTTGGCAATTTGATGTTTCATTACGGTTTCCCGGTTGCTGGTCGCGCGCGCCGGCGTCCGACGACGAGGTCGTCAGGCTCCGTGGCGCAGCGTTTGTCAGTAGCTGCCGCGAGAAAAGCAGACTGCGGGGATCGTCTTGACGACGATGAAGAAGTCGCGGATCAGCGACCAGTTCTGTACATAGTGCGTGTCGAAGGCGACGCGGGCGGCATAGGAAACGTCATTCCTGCCGCTGATCTGCCACAGGCCGGTAAGACCCGGGCGAGACTGCAGATAGAACACGGCTGCGGCGTCGTAGAGTTCGAGTTCGTCTTCCACGACAGGGCGCGGGCCGACGATGCTCATCTCACCACGGATGATGTTGATCAGCTGCGGCAACTCGTCGAGGCTGAGTTTGCGCAGAACGCTGCCGACAATGGTCACGCGCGGGTCGTCCTGAAGCTTGCGCGTCGCACGCCATTCCTCGTAGGCGCCCGGATTGTTGCGGAGATAGTCCTGCAAGAGCCGATCTCCGTCTGCCCGCATCGTGCGGAATTTCAGGCAGCGGAATGCACGGCCGTTATGGCCGATACGGCGGTGACCGTAAAAAACGGATCCACCATCGGAAAACTTGACGAGCATCATCAAGAGCAGGAAGAGCGGACTGAGAAAGACGAGAGCCAGTGAAGCGGTGAAAATATCAAAGCCACGCTTCGATATTCCTCCTACCGGACGAAATGCTCCCGACTCTGCGGTACTGAAAAACGGCGAATTGGCCGATCGAGTCGCAGACTTCATAGAGAAGACTCCATTTACGTTGGCGATTGGTCGGTCCCCTGTGGGGGCGCACTCGTATCCAAGAATGAGTGTATGGTTAGAATTTGGTTTTTAAAGGCGAAATGATGGCCGGTGCCGTGCCCGCGGTTCGCGGACGTATATCATCGATCGCGAATATGTAATATTTCTTCGGGACCGAAGATCATCTATTCATGGCGAGCCAAGTGGCTTCCAGTCGATTTCGATGTAGTTCGCGGGCAAACCGAATTTACTCATGAAAAAATTGGCCTTACCTTGAACTAGTGATGTTTGCTTTCGTCTTGCATCAGAAGATTTTCCCGCTCTGTAAATTGAAATCCGTCAAATTCACGGGCGCTTTTTGCGGCGCAGCATTCTTTTGCACTGCACGCACAAAACCTTCACAAACGCGAATCTTGTAACAAAAGTTGATAACAAAGTGAGAGCGAGGCCAACTTCGAGACGAGCGAAACAGGGCGAAACCCACGGAGGGTGGAATATCGAGCGACACATTTCGCCCCGTTAAACCCCCAACCAACCTCGATATGGCCGGCCGCAAACTGATTCCTTGCATCCGCCCCACGCCGTGCAATCAACGGAATTTGATTGGAGGCGGCCTGTTCTAAAGGCGACATAAACATTTTAGGGGCTATAGCGGCTTATATTGCATCTGCGGTTATTGTCGGTTGAACCGAGGGATAACCGCCAATATATTGAACCTCTGTGGTGGGAAGGGCCTTAGCTCATATGGAGACACCAACAACAGCCCCGAAGGCAAGGTAGCGCGATGTTCGCACCACGCGTCTTTGCGAGCATGATTGGCGCTTTGGCGGTCTTTGCCATCGTCACCTATCTGCTGAACGGTTCGCTTACCTCGACCCTTTTTCAAACCTTGATTTGCGCCGTCTTGATGCAGGTCGGGTATTTTCTGGCTGTCGTTTTTCTCGTCTGGCAGAAGGCCCGCGAGCGCGACAGGCAGGCGGCCGAGAACGCACGCGCAACGACCGATGAAAAACAGGCGGGTAAGGTTTCGCCGGGGCGTTTGAACAGGCCGGGTCACTTCAACCCGTAGGGCACGGTGGGGAGCTCCCCTCGCCGCCCGCGATGCCTACAACAAAAATGTCAACGTTTTGACGCGGTTGCGACATGATCCCGTTGCATCGTGCGGCGGGCCGGCGAGTAAAACCAATGCCGGCCATGCCCGACGTAACGCTGGAGGCCACAATGACCGCAGCTGCAACGATGGACGTTTGTGTCATCATCGCCGCAAAAAATGCCGCCGAAACGATCGCAAGGGCCGTCGCTTCGGCTCTGGCCGAGCCGGAAACGGCCGAGGTCATCGTCATCGACGACGGCTCCACCGACACGACCGCATCAGCCGCCCTGTCCGCTGCCGATGACACCGGGCGATTGAACATCGTGCGCTTTGAAAAAAACAGGGGGCCGGCTGCAGCACGAAACCACGCGATCTCGATCAGCCGCTCGCCTATCCTCGCCATCCTCGATGCCGACGACTTCTTTCTGCCCGGCAGGCTGGCCCAGCTTCTTGGGGTTTCGGATTGGGATTTTGTCGCCGACAACATCGCCTTCATGGACGAGACGGCTGCCGCCAGCGCAGCGGCCGACGTGGGCCGGTTCCAACCGGAGCCGCGCCTTCTCGATCTCACCGGCTTCGTCGAAGGCAATATCTCGCGCCGCGGTGTCAGGCGTGGCGAGATCGGTTTTCTCAAACCCCTCATGCGGCGTGCGTTTCTGTCCAGCCATCAACTCGCTTACAACGAGACCCTCCGCCTCGGGGAAGACTACGACCTCTATCTGCGGGCGCTTGCCAAGGGTGCACGCTACAAGATCATCCACAGCTGCGGCTATGCGGCGATCGTGCGTGGCAATTCGCTCAGCGGTAGTCACCGCACCGAAGACCTGAAGCGCCTTTATGAGGCCGACCGTGCCATCCTCGCCGACAATCAATTGAGTGCAGAAGCGACGGCCGTGATCCGCCGGCATGAACGCCATATCCGGGGACGTTACGAACATCGGCGCTTTCTCGACCTGAAGAGCGAGGGCGGCCCAATGGCTGCCGTCACCTACCTGCTCGGCAAGCCGGGGGCCGTTCCGGCAGTCGCCGGTGGGATCTTTGCCGATAAGACCGAACGTATGCGACCGGGCAAGCCGGATGCCCCGGTGGGACTCGGCGGCTCGGGGCGGCTGCGCTACCTGCTCCCAGCTTCCGCTGAGTTGAGCCAATGATAGGCTAAACGGCGCCCGCTCGGGGCGCCGCTTGATCTCAGCCCTTAGAGATAATCGCGACGAACTGTATCGAGTACGTCGCGGAAGCGTGCCTTGCGTTCGGCCAGGACGCGGTCTTCGCTCAATTGCGGCTGCGCTCTGCTTGCCTGCCACAATGCCAACGTCGACGGCGCCGCCAGAAGCTGCTTGGCCGCTCCACGCAAGAAAGTTTGCCTTGGCTGGGTCGCTCCGACGACCAGGTCTCCGTCGATCTGCCGCCGGTTCGGGTCTTCACCATAGGTCTCGGCGATATCAAAACCCATGCCCCAGAACCGGGTCCCCTTGATCATCGCTTCCGCCCGGCTTGAAACCGGGACATGGCGAGGGCGATAGGTGACCCCGACCGTCCGGGCCCAATCGTTCCATTTGAAGCTGTTGATGCTGTTCGAAGTCGAGACCGCGACCCACGGAACGCGAAAGGCGTCCGCGAGAATCGCTCCGTGCATCGATTCGGCCACGATCAGCTCGGACTGCGCGATCTCCCGGATCACGGCTCCGGCCTCTCCACGCGGGTCGATGTAGTGCAGGCCGACCGTGCCGCAGGTCATCGGCCACATGCCGGCAATCGCACTCTCCCAATGGGGCACGAAGCTACGCTTGTGGATCTTGGGCAAGTTCTGGAACTCCGGCATCTCGGCGACCATCACCGCCGGGTCAACAATGCCGCGTTCGTGTTCGATACCGACCTTTTCGGCCGTCAGCGGGCCGCGCACACAACGAATGTCCCATTCCGCCGCATCGCGCATATCCGGAAGCGTGCCATAGCCAAAGCCGCTGCCAAGCACCAATTTTCGCATGCCGTCGGGTAATAACGCTCGATTGAGCACCGTACCGACGCCGACGAGCAGAATGTCGTCATGGCTGTCGCGGAAACCAGGCAAGAGGAAATCCCAGAGCCAAAGATTGAGGTCGTCTCCAAAATTTCCGTGATGTGATTCCCAGTAATAGGGCTTCATAAGCGGTCCCTTCTCTCAAATAAAAATGTGTCCGGCGCCGCAAGCGGCGGGTCTTTCTCCCGCCTGAGGGATGCTGTCTTCGTGATCAGCGTTGCGGTGACAGTTTGCCGACGGCCAGTTCAAGGGCGCTTTGCAATAATTTCGGATCGCGCCATACCCAGCGGGCAAGCAGCCTGAACTGTGGCACCTTCCTGCGACGCAGGCGCCGAGCCTGACTCCACAATGCCTGACGGCGGGCCGTATGCTGATAGGAGCGGATCGAGGCGATTTCCTGCGGCCGGCGCGAAAAGCGGCCCTCAAGCGTTTCAAGCGCCACGAAAGTGTTGAACTGCTGCTGCAGAAATTCCGGCGAATCGTTGTCGATCGAATGGAAGATGTTGATGCCCTCGCCGCGTTCCGCACCCGCGGCATCGCAAAGGACCACACGTCGCGCCGACAGCACGCAATCGCAGAAGAACAGCACGTCCTCGGCTGCCAGCCGGAGTGCGGCATCGAAGCGGATCGTTTCGAACAGCGAGCGCCCGATCACCATGCAGGAAAGGTGCAGAAAGCTCCAATTCCGCAGCATGACGTTGGATAGATCGGGGATTTCCACGACCAGCGGGCTCTCCTGCAGCCGGATGCAGGTATCGCTCTTCAGGAGATCGGCGACGCCAAAATGGTAGTAGAATGCATCGCCTCCCGTTATCGACGCCCAATAACAATCGGCATCGAATCGCGTCAGGCTTTGATAGGCATTTCTGAGGTGATCCGGCGTCCAGACGTCGTCGGAATCAAGGAATGCCACGAACTCCGAATCCTCAGGAACATGGTCGAGCCCGGTGTTGCGTGCGCCGCCCGGTCCCTGGTTGGGTTGGCGCACGATGGTGATGCGCTCGCGCATGTTTTCGCTGAGCGGCGCCAGCTCCTCATCAACAGGATAAGGAGATTGATCGTCGACGACCAAAACATGGAAGTCCTGAAATGTCTGGGCGAAGACGGACGAAAGCGCCCGCCGAAGGATGCCCGGCTCCTTCTGGTAGTAAGGTATAATAATCGTCAGCTTTGCCATCTTTTCGCCCCTGAGGCTTCTCTACAAAGAGTCTTGCGTGGTCTCCTCCCACTGGGTCGCGGCCGTATGTCTATCGCTTGTCCTTTGTCACTCATTCTTTCAAAGGGCTCACGGGATGTTCGCCATGCCCTCAACCGTCAATGCCAAATCCGTCACCCGTAACGTCGGCTGGAGCGTGCTCTCAAAGACAGGCACATTCGGGCTGAAATTTGTCACCGTGCCTATTCTTGCGCGCATCCTGACGCCTGAAGAGTTCGGAACAGTCGCTGTCGCACTCACCGTCGTGCAGTTTCTGGCAATGATCGGCGGCGCCGGTCTGGCCTCCGCGCTGATCATTCAGCGCGACGAGGAAATGGACCTTGTCCATTCCGCATTCTGGGCGAATCTGGCGATTTCAATGGCAATGGCGCTTGGGCTTTTTGTCTTTGCCGCACCGCTCGCAACGCTGCTGGGGGCGCCGGAAGCTGCCTACCTATTGAAGATCATGAGCCTGCTCATTCCGCTTCAGCTCGGCGGCGATGTCGCTTATGCGCTCCTGGCCCGGCGCATGAATTTCAGCAAGGATGCCGCTTGGAGCATGATTTCGGAAACGCTCGGCGCTCTCGTCGCCGTCGCCATGGCGCTCGCCGGTTTCGGCGTGTGGTCGCTCCTCGGGCAGCTCTTCGTATCGGCGTTGATCCGCCTTTTCGGGCTTTATGCCGTCTCCGGCTACGTACCGAGGCTGGTCTTCTCGTTTCGGCGCGTATGGATATTAAGCCGCTTCAGTCTCGGCATGATGGGCTCCGAAATCGCCAATTTCATTACCTTCCAGTCGCCAATGGTGGTGATCTCCCGCTATCTCGGTCTTTCCGATGCCGGCGCCTATTCCGCCGCCAACCGGTTCTCCAGCATTCCAAACCAGATCGTGCTTTCGGCTGTCATGGGTGTGCTTTTCCCCGCCTTCAGCCATATGGGCGAGGATCGCGAGCGCCGGTCGCAGGCGTTGATGCTAAGCACGCAGGTCACCACGGTGTTGCTTGCTCCGATGATGTTCGGGCTGTGGGCGCTCGCCGAACCAGCGATGCTCGTCCTCTTCGGCAGCCAATGGGCGGCGGCCTGGCCCGTTCTCGGCCTTCTGGCTTTGTCCAAGGGCATCCTGACCCCCTGCAGCACCTACGTGCCCTATCTCAAAGGCATCGGCCAGGGCGCCGTCCTGTTCTGGTGGGCTGTGATCCGAGCTGTCATCACCACCGGCGCGGTCGCCTATGGGGCCATCAACGGCTCACTGATCGACGCGATGATCGCGCTTTGCATCGTCAACGTTCTGACGCTGGTCGGATATTCATGGGTGGTCTTCCGGGCCGACCATATGCCGTTCGTGAGAGGCTTCTTCGTCTCAACGCGGCCGATGTTTGCGGCCTTTGCCATGGCGCTTGCCGTGCGTTTTCTGCTCGAGCGATTCGGCCCCCTGGTTCCCAACGCCATCTTGCAGGTGCTGATCGGGGCTGCCATCGGCGGTCTCATCTATCTCATTCTGATGGTTCTGACCGAGCGGCAGTTGCTGGTGAAACTACATCGGATGATCCGCCAGCGCGGCGCGGTGGGTGTTTCGCCAGAACCTGCGGAATGATCGTAAATGGCGAGCTCGGCCCTGCCTTACACTCGCCGCAATTCGCGCCGCCGGCAGCAAAAAAACTCCGATTTGACAATGATCAACGAAAAAAATCTGCAATTTTTGATCGCAATTAATCGGCGTTCGTTCAATCACAGACTTTAGTTCATGAGAATATGAGCATATTCCGCAACATGCGACAATACGTGCGCTTTTAAGGATTGAAGGGGTCGATTCCCTGTTGTTTTGCCGCTAACTCGAAATGTGGCGAATGCTGCATTGCAACAAATCATGGCTGATTCTTTTGTTGCAGCGCCATATTTTTATCCACGCCCCTGCCCTAGTTTATTCGATGCGGGCTCTAGTCTGCTCTGTTGAAACGGCGCCGAAAATGACGCTGGCAGATAGGAGTGACGGATATCGTGGCTATGGACGCGAACATTTCCTCGCGGATCAATTTGATGCGCATCGTGCTGATCTCGGGCATCGTCTTCGTACATGTGCCGCATGATCCGCAAACCAGCCCGTTCCTGGGAACCTATGGGTTTCTGGACTGGCTGCGCGTGTTTTTGGGCGACAGCCTGTTTCGCGTCGGCGTTCCCTGCCTCAGCGCGATCTCGGGCTATCTCATGTTCCGACGCGGTCTGGATACGTTCGATTATAAGAAGACGCTTCGGACCAAGGCGCGCACGGTGCTGCTTCCCTTCCTTCTGTGGAACCTCGCGTTTCTCGCACTCGTCTATGTGGCGCAGCTCAAGAATATTGGCTTCGGCTACCTTCCCGATGTGGTCAATGCCACGCCACGCGAATGGCTGAGCCTTGCTTTCGCGCTTGAGGCGCTGCCGATCAACGTTCCACTCTACTTTCTGCGCGATCTGCTGCTATGCATCCTGCTCTCGCCATTGTTGGCCTGGCTGATCAAGCGCTATCCGCTGCAAACGCTTGGCGTTCTGCTCGCCTTCGCCGTGCTTCCACTGCCGAATGGCATCTTCCTGAAGAAATCTATCCTTTTCGGCTTCTGCACCGGTATCTATCTGAGCCTGCATCGCATCGATACCAAGCTGCTCGACCCCTATGCCCGATCGATCACCGCCGTTTTCCTCGCCGCCGCTGTCGCGCTCTCGATCGTTCTTTACCAGACGGGTCCGGAGTTCCCGGTCTGGGTCGATATGCTGCGCAGCCTGACAGCACTTTCCGGAATCGTCGGATCCTGGGCCGTTTCAGCGCTTCTCGTGCGCACCCGGCTCGGCGAACGCCTGGCGCGTACCGGTGGCCTCAGCTTCTGGATCTTCTGTGCCCATTACCCCCTGCTCATCGTTTCCTGGATGGTCTGGAATCGCACCGAGATCGCCGACTATCGCCTGTTCTATTTCACGATCCCGTTCATCACGATCGCCATTCTCGTTGCCGCGCATGGGCTTGCCAAGCGCCTGGCACCGGGCCTCACCGCCGTCCTGACCGGCAGCCGCACCGGCTCCTCCCAAGCCAACGCGCCCCCGGATACCGGCCGTCGCTCCGACTACTCGCCACAGCAAAGGACCTGACCATGAGATCGATCAGACCTCACCGCCTCGCCCTTCTCACATGTCTCGCCACCGGCCTTGCCGGCTCCGCAATGGCACAGGAAGGTGCCACCGGCACGTCGTTCCTCGACAACTTCGACACGCTCGACACCGGCCACTGGTATGTTTCGGATGGCTGGAACAACGGGCCGCACCAGAACTGCACCTGGTCGAAGAAGCAGGCGGTGGTCGTTGACGGCATCCTTGAACTGAAGTTCGAGGAGGGCAAGACAGGCGAACGCAACTATGCCTGCGGCGAGGTCCAGACCCGCAAGCGGTTCGGCTATGGGACCTACGAAGCCCGCATCAAGTCCGCCGACGGATCGGGGCTGAACTCAGCCTTCTTTACCTATATCGGTCCTGCCGACAAAAAGGCGCATGACGAGATCGACTTCGAAGTGCTCGGCAAGAACCCGGCAAAGGTGCAGCTCAATCAGTACGTCTCCGCCAAGGGCGGCAACGAGAAGCTCGCCGACGTACCGGGCGGCGCCAACCAAGGCTTCAACGACTACGCCTTCGTCTGGGAGAAGGAGCGTATCCGTTACTACGTCAATGGTGAACTGGTTCACGAAGTGACCGATCCCGCCAAGATCCCGTCCAACGCCCAGAAGATCTTCTTCAGCCTGTGGGGCACCGACACCCTCAGCGATTGGATGGGCACCTTTAACTACAAGGGGCCGACAGCGCTGCAGGTTGACCGGATCGCCTTCACCGCACCCAACGACAAGTGCCAGTTCGCCGAGTCCGTCGCCTGCAAATTGAACTGAGGACGGCACAACGCCGCCGCATCCGTGCATCGCAACGCCACCGTTGCGATGCACGATTTCTTGAATCAAGCTTGGCTCGGGCTAAGCACGAAAACGGATGTTTTCATGCTGCAGATACTTTATTTCGCGCAGGATCTGGCTGACCCCGCGGTTCGCCGTCGAATCCTGATGTTGAAGGCAGGCGGTGCGCGCGTGACGCTGGCCGGCTTTCGCCGGGGCGCGAACGCACTGGCCGCGATCGAGGGCATCGATCCGATCGAGCTCGGCACGACGCGCGACGGTCGCTTTGCCCAGCGGGTCTCAGCGATCACCAAGGCCTGCCTGTCGCTACCCGCCAAGCTGCGCGCGGTCGGCCGGCCCGACCTGATCATCGCCCGCAACCTCGACATGCTCGCCGTCGCCAACAAGGCGGTTTCCATGTTCGGCGGTGATGTCCCTATTGTCTATGAATGCCTCGACATTCACCGCCTGCTTCTGCGCAAGGACGTGGCTGGACGCGCCATGCGCGCCAGCGAAGCCTATCTCGGACGCAATGCGCGGCTTTTGATCACCAGTTCTCCCGCCTTCGTCGAGCATTATTTCCGCCCACTCTCCGGGTTGGAGACGCCAGTCATGCTGCTGGAGAACAAGGTGCTGGAGCTCGGCGATCGAGATTGCCTGCAGGTTTCCGCGGCCCCCACAGCGCGACCAGACGGCCCCTGGCGGATCGGCTGGTTCGGTGCGCTACGCTGCCGCAAGTCGCTCGAACTGCTTTCGACGTTCTCGCGCCGCATGGAGGGCCGTTTCGAGATCGTACTACGCGGCCGGCCCGCCTATTCCGAGTTCGACGATTTCGACGGTTTCATTCGCAATGAGCCGCACATGACCTTCCACGGCGCTTACCGCAGCCCGGAAGACCTCGGCGCGATCTACGACGAGATCGATTTCACCTGGGCGATCGATTTTTTCGAGGAGGGCCAGAATTCCAAATGGCTGCTTCCGAACCGGCTCTATGAGGGCTGCCGACACGGACGGGTTCCGATCGCCATGCGCGGCACGGAGACGGCCCGTTTTCTGGCGGTCCGCGGTCTTGGTTTTCTGCTTGATGAACCCGAGCCGGACAACCTCGTTTCGCTCCTTGGAGCGGTCGATGCCAACAGCCACGCCGATGCTTGTGGGCGGGTTGCCGCCTGCAACACCGACACCTGGGTCTTTCGCCACACCGATTGCGAGAACCTCGTGAGGCGCCTTTCGGCGATTGCATCGACGGCCCCCGAACCCGCGACGCCCCTTTCTCAAGCCCGTCAAAACGAAGGTGGTTTGTCATGAACACAACAGATCTGACGTCGACGCGCAGCCTGATCGTCATCCCCTGCCTCAATGAGGCTGAACATATCGAAGCTCTGGTGGACAAGCTTCGTCCGTCACTGGCGCCACTTAATGCTGTCATCCTGATTGCCGACGGCGGCAGCACCGATGGCACCCGCGAAATCGTAGCGCGACTGGCCCAAGACGATCCGTCCGTCCTGGCGCTCGATAATCCTAAGCGTATCCAGAGTGCCGCAATCAATCTTGCGGTGGCCGAGTATGGCTCATCCTTCGACTTTCTGATCCGCATCGATGCGCATGGCACCTATCCTGATGATTATTGCCAGAAGCTTGTCGACGAAGTGATCGCAACCGGCGCCGACTCCGTCGTCGTTGCCATGGAGACAGTCGGCTTCACGCCGTTTCAGAAGGCGACGGCCTATGCCCAGAATTCCAAGCTCGGAAATGGCGGCGCCAAACACCGGCTCGGGGCCACAAGCCATTGGGCAGACCACGGCCATCATGCGCTGATGCGCATTGCAGCCTTCAAGGCGATCGGCGGTTACGACGAGAGCTTCAGTCACAACGAAGATGCCGAGTTCGACTATCGGTTCCGCAAGGCCGGCTATCGCATCTGGATGACCGACAGAACGAGCATGGTCTATTACCCCCGGGCAAAGATCGGGCCGCTGTTTCGGCAATATTTCAGCTACGGCCGCGGGCGAGCCCGCAACGTGCTGAAGCATCGCGTCGCGCCAAGCCTGCGTCAATTGTTGCCGCTCGCCGTGGCACCGATCGCAATCGGCGCTCTGCTCGCCGTCATCAACTGGGTTGCCGTCGTGCCGGTCGTGCTTTGGGCTGCAGCTTGCATCGGCTACGGAGCCTGGATGGCGCTCGGCCAGAAAAACCCCTACGGCCCGCTGGCTGCGGTTTCGGCCATGGTGATGCATTTCGCCTGGTCCGCCGGTTTCTGGCGTGAGTTGCTCGACCTTCGCAACAGGCGGGTCGCACCATGATTGAGGCAACGAAGAAAATGGCCGCCGGCCTTCGGGTCGACATCGCGGTCTGCACGTTTCGCCGGCCGGAGCTTGCCGAAACCCTGCGCTCGCTGGCTGCCATTATCGTGCCGGACGGGACGGCAATCCGGATCATCGTCGCCGACAACGATCTACAGCCAAGTGCCGAAGGTCTTGTCGACGCATTGAGGTCGGAAATTCCCTTCGGGATCGACTATGTGCATTGCCCGGCGAGCAACATCTCGATCGCCCGTAACGCCTGCCTTGATAACGCATCGGGCGACTACCTCGCCTTCGTCGATGACGACGAAACGGTTGCTCGCGACTGGCTGGTGCGTCTGCTGGAGACGGCCTCAGCCACCGGGGCCGAGGCGGTTCTCGGCCCGGTTCGAGCCGAATATGACCTTTCGGCGCCGTCCTGGATGCGCCGCGGTGACTTCCACTCGACGCGACCCGTCTGGGTCGGCGGCGAGATCATAACGGGCTACACCTGCAACGTCTTGCTCGATCGAAAAACGCCGGCACTTGCCGGCCGGCGTTTCAACCTCGCGCTCGGCCGAACCGGCGGCGAGGATACGGAGTTCTTCACCCATATGTACAAGGCCGGCGGCCGTCTGGCCTATGCGTCGGATGCTCTGGTCTACGAAATCGTGCCGGAAAAGCGCGCCAGCTTCCAATGGTTGGCAAAACGACGCTTTCGCTCGGGCCAGACTCATGGACGCCTGCTCGCACAGGCCTCTGCAGGCAGCGGAAAGGCCGTCGAGATCGTTCGGGCCACCGCCAAGTCCGGGTTTTGCGCTGTCGCAATCCTCATCCTGCTCGCCTCGCCGGTTGCGCGTTCGCGCTATGCCCTGCGTGCCGTCATGCATGCCGGCGTCGTCAGCGGCCTTTTCGGCGTTCGCGAGCTCGAGCAATACGGCACATCGGAAGTGGCGGCGCCATGACGACAACCAATCCAGATGTCAGCTTCGTCATCGCGGCGTTCAAGGCGGCTGATACGATCACGCGCGCGATCGACAGTGCGCTCGCCCAGGAAGATGTCTCGGTCGAAGTCATCGTCGTCGACGATGCTTCACCTGACTATACCGCAGCGGTGGTCGAGGCTATCGCCGATCCGCGTATCCGGTTGATCCGACTTCCGGCCAATCGGGGACCTGGCGGCGCGCGCAACGCCGGTCTCGACGCAGCCCGCGGCGAATGGATCGCCATCCTCGATGCCGACGACACGGTTCGCCCCGGAAGACTTGCGCGAATGATCGCACGGGCGCGCCGCGAAAGCGCTAATATCGCCGTCGACAATCTGGAAGTCCTGAACCTTGATGGCCGGCGCGACCGGATGTTTGACGACACGACGCTTGAGAATACACCGGTTCTCACCCTTGCCGCCTTCATCGAGTCCAACGTGCTTTTCAGGTCGACCTATAATTTCGGCTACATGAAGCCGATCTTCGAGCGCCGGTTTCTCGAAGAGATCCGCCTGCGCTTCAAGGAAGAGATCCGCATCGGCGAAGACTATATCCTGCTGGCCTCGGCCCTTGCCCAAGGCGGGCGCTGTATCATCGATCCCTCCGCTGGCTATCGTTATCACATCCGCGAAGGCTCCATCTCGCGCGTGCTGGAACTGCGCCACATCGATGCGATGATCGCCGCCGACACAGACTTCCTCAGCACCCACGCCATCGACGCAAGCGCGATGGCCATGCAGCGCAAGCGCAGCCGCAGCCTTTACGAGGCGCACGCCTTCTTGGCGCTCGTTGAACACATCAAATCCAGATCGCTGGGCGGCGCCATCAGAACCGCGCTCTCCAGCCCCCGCGCGCTCCGGCATCTCAGGATGCCGATCGCCGTGCGACTGCGCCGCCTGGTTGCGCCGTTGTCCCGCTTGAAGCCCGCCACAACGACGGTGGCGGCTGAACGATCCACTTCGGGCAAAAGCCCTCACACGAGAAAAGGATAATGCCATGGACCGTATCAGAACTGTCAGAAAAGCAGTTATTCCGGTAGCCGGCAACGGCACGCGTTTCCTTCCCGCGACCAAGGCTGTGCCGAAAGAGATGCTGACGATCGTCGATCGTCCGGTCGTGCAATATGCCGTCGATGAAGCCCGCGAGGCCGGCATCGAGCATATCGTCTTCGTCACCAGCCGTAACAAGCAGGCGATCGAAGACCACTTCGACGATACGCCCGAGCTGATTTCGTCGCTGACGCGCTCGGGCAAGAACGCCCAGATTTCCGAGCTCGAGGCCATGTTGCCCAAGGCTGGCTCCGTCAGCTTCACCCGGCAACAGGCGCCGCTCGGCCTCGGACATGCCGTGTGGTGCGCGCGCGACCTGATCGGCGACGAGCCTTTTGCACTGCTTCTGCCCGATATGCTCTCCTATGGCGCGCGCGGCTGCATGGCTGGCCTGATGGATCTCTATCGTCAAACCGGAGGCAATGTCGTCGGCGTGGAGCAATGCGCGCCGGAGGATGCCTCCAAATACGGCATCGTCGGTAAGGGAACGGCCGTTTCGCATGGTTTCGCGGTCACCGAAATGGTCGAAAAGCCGAAAGCGGGAGAGGCGCCCTCGAACTTCTACCTCAACGGTCGCTACGTTCTCCAGCCTGAGATTTTCGGCATTCTCGCTCGACAGCAGCGCGGCGCCGGCAACGAAATTCAGCTGACAGACGGCATGCTGAAACTGTCCAAGGATCAGGCGTTCCACGCCCACCCCTATGATGGCAGAACCTTCGATTGCGGCTCCAAGCATGGGTTCATCGAGGCGAACGTCGCCTTTGCTCTTGCTCGTTCGGATATCGGCGATCTGGTCTACGAATCCGTCAGGGACATGGTTTTGTCTCACGAAGGCCGCATCCGCGCGGCATAAACCCGGTTTCCGGCGCCCCGAGATGTGGGGGCGCCGGCCGATAGCTATATGGAAACGGACAGAGCGACCCAATGAAACAAAGAAGTCTACCGTTCAGTAGCGTACTGCCCCGCGAAGCCGAGGAAACCGATGGCTTCATCGACCTTGACCGGCTTTTTTCGGTGGTGGTTCGTCGCGGCAAGACAGTCGGGCTGTTCGTTGCCCTGTTCGTCGTTCTCGGCGGTGTCTACCTGCTTTTCGCCACGCCGAACTATACCTCGATGACGCAGATCCTGCTCGACGAGAACCTCTCGAAATTCGCGGAAGAAGAGGCTTCGCCACAAAACAGCCAGCTGCTCGACACCCAACTTGCCAGCGCCGTCGAGATCCTCAAATCAGGCGAATTGGCTCTGCGCGTCGTCGACAAGATCAACCTTGCCGACAACGACACGATCGTCAATCCGCCACGCTCGGCTTTCGCTGTGGTCAAGGATTGGATGAAGTCGATCACCGGTGTGTTTACGGGCGGTTCTGCGGTTTCGGAAGAGGCCGCACGCAGCGGCCGGCGACAGAAGGCAGCCGCGCTTATCCAGCAGGGCCTCGCCGTCGAACGCGTCTCGCGAAGCTCGGTCGTTGCCCTTGCCTACCGTTCGAGCGATCCGCAGCTGGCAGCGCAGGTGGTACGCGCCTATGCCGATTCCTACCTGACCGACCAGTTGAACGCCAATTTCGAGGCGACCGAACGGGCATCCGTGTGGTTGCAGGAGCGCCTTGCCGACCTGAGGCAGCGATCCCAGGTCGCTTCGCTTGAGGTCGAGCAATACCGCACCGACAACGGGCTGACCTCGGCGCGGGGAGAACTGATGTCCGAGCAACAGCTCGCCGATCTCAACAGCCAGCTGATCATCGCCCAGGCCGACACCGCCTCCGCTTCGGCCCGCTACAAGCAGTTTCAGGCGATCGTCGAACAGGGCCCTGAAAAGGCCGTCGACAATGCGACGATCTCGTCGAAGGACGGCGACAATTCGGTGATCCGCGACCTCAGGACCCGCTATCTGACCGTCAGCAAACGCGAGCAGGAGGTGACCCAAAGCTTTAGCGCCGATCATCCCCAGGCGGTATCGCTGCGGGCGGAGAAGAACGATATCGGCCGCCAGATCTATCAGGAACTGCAGCAGCTGACCTCGAGCTATCGCAATGAATACGAGGTCGCGCGGTCGCGCGAAGCCTCGTTGCGCGAAAACATCGAGGGAACCACCGGCCGGAACTCCGACGCAAACCGATCACTCGTCCATCTGCGCGAACTCGAGCAAAAGGCCGCAGCTCTGAAGACGCTTTATGAATCCTATCTCGGCCGCTATGAGCAGGCAGCGCAGCAGCGCTCCTTCCCGATTGCCAAGGCTCGGGTGATTTCCGAAGCCGGCGTGCCTGTTTCGCCCTCAAGCCCGAAGAAGACGATGATCCTCGCCCTCTCCGCTGTGCTCGGCATGATGGCAGGCGGGGCGTTTGCGGCGTTTCAGGAATTCCGGGAGCGCACGTTCCGTCTCGAAGGCGACGTCCGTTCGATCCTCGGGCATCGGTCGCTCGGTTATGTCCCGCTGATCGGCCCGCGCCCGACGAGAGCCACAGACCATATGCGTGCCCGGTTTGTGAAGGACAAGGGACCGCCCCAACCAGCACCGGAGCCGGTGCCCTTCGAACGCGTCAGCCGCATCGTACTCGACGCGCCGCGCTCCTCCTTTACCGAGACGTTCCGCAACGCCAAGCTCGCCTGTGACCAGATGCTGCATGGAAATGCCTGCCGTGTGGTCGGTATCGTGTCGGCGGTTCCCGATGAAGGGAAATCAATCGTCGCTGCCAATTTTGCCGCCCTTCTCGCCGCCAGCGGCAAGCGGACGCTGCTGATCGATGCGGATATACGCAGGCCCGGCCTCAGCAAGATGATTACGCCGGCGCCCAAGACCGGACTTGTCGAGGCGCTAACCGGCGAGACATCCTGGCCGGCCGGAATCAAGATCGACCACAAGACGAAGCTTGCGATATTCCCGGTCGGTGGCGAAGCCACCAACCACTACCCGCATGACAGCCACGAGCTGCTCGCCTCGCCGGCCATGGAGGAATTGATCGCGAACGCGCGCAAGTCCTTCGACTATGTGATCGTCGACCTCGCAGCCCTCGCCCCTGTCGTTGATGGCAAGGCGTTTTCGCCGCTTGCCGACGGTTTCCTCTTCGTGGCCGAATGGGGCCGCACACCGTCGCGGCTTGTGCGCGACCTGCTCCACGCCGAACCGCAGATCAACTCGAAGATCCTCGGCGTCATCCTCAACAAGACGGATATGCGGGAATTGGCGAAATACAGCGACTTCGGCGCCGCCGAACACTATCGCCACCGCTTCGAAAAATACTACGTCGACAACTCAGCGACCCGGCGCGAAGCGGAGCCGGTCTGAACCGTATAGGAGCCCAACTCGCTTGGGCTCCTGGAGCATTTCCAGGGCAAGTGCGTAGCGGTTTCCTGTCAAAAAAACAAAGAGATACAGCCGTTTGTGAAATTCCGGTTAAACCGGAAACGCTCGTGCCTTAATCCTTCCAGAACAGCGGCGTCAGGATGACCAGAACGGTCAGGATTTCCAGACGCCCGAGCAGCATCATGACCGACAGCAGATAAAGCGCCGGATCGGACAAGGTAGAGAAGTTTCCAGCCGGCCCGATGATCGGGCCGAGCCCGGCACCGACATTTGAAAGCGCCGTGGCGATCGCCGACGCCGACGTCAAAAGGTCATAGCCAAAGGCGCCCATGGCCATGCTGCCGAAGGCCCAGATCATCATATAGGCCGTGAAGAACAAAAAGACGGTCCGCTGCACGTCGATATCGACCAGTGCCTTGCCGTAGCGCACCGTGTGGATCGCGTTCGGGTAGATGAGCCTAAAGAGCCCTGCCCGAATGGAATTGAAGATGATGATGAAGCGATAGGCTTTCATGCCGCCAGCGGTCGAGCCCGAACACCCGCCCATGAAGGTCGCCGCAAAGGCGAGTGCGACGATGAAGTCGCCCCATAGCATGTAGTCATCGCTGGCAAAGCCTGTCGTTGACAGGATCGACGACACCGTGAAGAACGAATGCGCCAGCGCCTCGTGAAAATCGACGCCGTTTTCCAACCGCTGAAACAAGCTGGCTGCGATCGCGAGCACGGTGAGGTAAGACAGGAACACGATGATCTGCGGATCCTTCAGCGTGTCCAGCCGGCCGCGCACGATAAAGATGATCAGCACGGAAAACGGTAGGCTGCTGACCGTCATGAAGAAGGTAGCCACCCACAGGATCGGCAGGCTGTTAAAATAGCCGAGCGACGCGTCATGGGTCGAAAAGCCCCCGGTCGCAATCGTCGACATCGCGTTATTGATCGCATCGAAGCGATTCATTCCGAGATAGCCGTAGATGATCGCGCAGGTGACCGTCAGGACGATATAGATCAGGATAAAGGCACGCGTGAAGGTGACGATGCGCGCAAACGGCTTCTCGGTGGTATCGGACGATTCCATCTTGAAGAACGACAGTCCGCCGACGCGCAGATACGGCATGACGAACAGCCCGAGCGCGACGATGCCGATGCCGCCGAGCCAATGGAGCAGCGAACGCCAAACAAGAATACCGGGTGGCGCATTGTCCAGACCGGCAATGACAGTTGAGCCGGTGGTGGTGATGCCTGAGACAGACTCAAACAGCGCTTCGGCAAAATCGAGATTGACCGAGGATAGCCAGAATGGAATGGCACCGACAAACGAGACAACCAGCCACAACAGGTTGACGAGCAGAAAGCCCATTTTCCGGTTGAATGCTGGTGGTCCGCCCTGCGTAGCCGCCACTGTGACCAGCGAAAGGCTACCCATCAGACACGCCGAAACAGCGAAAACCTTCCAGTCCCGATGGCCGAAATAGAGATCGACTAGCGCGGGAATGAACATCGCGAGCGAAAGATAGACGCCGACCTTTGCGGCAATGTTGATGGCAGACTGGTAAATGGTCGCGGTCAACGGTCAATGCCCCGGTCTTGGCTGTCCTGGTCCACTCGCCCTCGCGAGTCGCTTTTACCTGCCATCAACATCGGGATTAGCGGCCAGCGTCGACGAACGCAAGTTGGACATCCCTCTTAACGATCACAGCAATTTCTTCTAGTGTCGACGATTGCTGTGGACCAGAACGCGATCACATCATCGTGCCGCGACAAGTCATCACCTTGACTTATTTCTGCGTGTATAGCCTCATCGAACCGACGCACTCGCAAACTTGAGCACTGAAATGACCCCCGCGCGATTTACCCAATGCCTACTTGCCCTTCGCTGGACGCCGATCAATCTCGCGAGCGCGCTCCATTGCAATCTGGCGTGGATCGAGGCGATGGAGACGGGCGATGAGAAGGTGCCCACTGAACTGGCAACTTGGCTCGAAACGCTGGCAACGACCCACGAGACACTGGGCATCCCCGTCGCCTATCGCGGCAAGGGGCTGGAGCCGGCGAGCAGCCGCGCGGCGCGGCGCTAGCGATCATCAGCACCGAGTTGGCTGCAGCGCAGAATTTTTCCGCGAGGGGATTGTGCGCGTTCGGCTTTAAAGAGCTTCGCGGCAACACGCCCGACCTTGTTCAGAGCTCGGATGGCTGGAACGTTGTGCATCGTCGTCGGGCACGGTGCCAGCTTGGGAAGAGAGCTTCTGTCAATGCCGCAAGATCCTGCGTGATTTGATACACTAGAAGTGGCCCCGGCGTTGATACGCCGGATCATAGTCATGTGCCGTTCTCCGGCTCCCGTCGGCCCGATCTGGCAAGGGCGCACGCCTGCGGGCAACCTACGAAGACCGTCGCTTAATCGGAAGATGCGCTTCTATCCTATAGATCCGAATTCGGCATCAATCTACTAGCGGGGGGCGTCGTGCCTGATTGATCGCGCGGCGCTGGCTCCCGACCCTTGCCTCCTCAGCTTCGTATGCGCCGGTGGCGCGCAGAAGCCCGCGCATACGATGGCGCATCGCCTCAAATGCCGCCCATTGCGACTTCGGCACCATTTTAATCGCATGTCTGTCGCCGCGGGCGAGTGCTCCCGGTCCGAAACGTGCATCGAGCGCCTCGCAGACAGTCGTGAACTCCGCACGGATCTCCGGATTAAGCGCCCGAACCTTCCCCGCGAGATGCTTCGCATTCTTCGCCGTCTGGTCCGTCAAACGACGGAGCGCACTCTCAGCTTCTTTGGTCAACCCTGGTATAGCGACACTCATGCGGTTTCGTTCAGTCCTGACCGCCAAAAACTCCGCCTCGTAGGCGGCGGCGTAGGAGCGCCCCATGTCGCGAATGGAGGCGGCAGCGATATTGACATACTGCATCGCTTCCCGACGCTCTCGTCCTGCTGCCAGGAGCCTGTCCAACACCCTGTCCGAGCCACGCAAGGCGCCATAGGCGGCGGGATCAGCGACAATGGCATGCACAATGCGTTCGGGGTCGATCTTCATTGTTACAAGGCTTTCGATCGTCGCAACCGCGGTGGCCGGATCGCGCCAGATCCGAACTGCATCTCGCCCGAGTGCCGCTCTCTCCTGCCTGTAATGCTGGGCCTCCACCGCCCTGAGCCGCGCCTCATCCTCCACACGGATCTTGAATTCGGTTACAGCTGGCAACATTGGTAAGCACGCGACCGCATACTGCGGAGCAAATGCTGCCGGCGCGATGAGTTGAGCGGGCTCATGTTTTTCTATCATGCGCTGCTCCGCCGCAAAACGTCTAACGACCGAAAACAGCACAGTCAGTTCGGCCTGCCTTTCCTCCACCATGCTTTCCGGAAAACGCATCGCCGTATCGCGCTTAGCGAAGCCATTTGCCTTGTCAGAAAACGCAAGCCATCCAAACCGACGGGTCAGGGCATCGTCGATGGCCTTGACCTCCTGGACTACCGAGCGATCCTCCGTGGCGATCCGGAAAGCGGATCGATAAGCCTCATCTCCCCCTTTCTCCCAAGCCGCTTCGATCTCCAAAAGCCGCGCTCTTGCATTTTTGGAAAGTGCCGGAACAACGAAGCTCATATGCAATCTGCGCATTCGCTCACGGTCTTGGAAGCGCCCTTCTTGTCGACGAAACTCCGTCGCCAGAGCTCGCGCCAAAAGCGCGAGCTCTGGCACAGCTGCCAAGGCAGCCGCCCTCTCCTTCCTGGCCGCTTGAGCATCGACAAGGTTGGCGCCGCCACGCAGGTTCCCGAGTGCTTGAGGCGACCGAATAAGCCGGTCTGCGATTAGTTGGGGATCCTTGGCGGTATTAGAGGAATGCTCGTTCAATCGCGCAAGCACGGCCGCCGGATCTCGGTAAATCCGCCTGAGCAAAGGCATGACGATCGCTTCCCGCTCCGCCCAGTCAGCTGATGAGAGATGGGCAAGACGTGCATCCTCCTCGAGTGTCCGCGAGAACGAAATCGTTGCCGGGAGTAATTCCGGATCGCCATCCGCACTGATCTTAGGAGCCTGCCGCTTGGCTGTACTGCTGTTTGCCTCAATGCGTTCGGAATGCTCAACCACAACATCAAGCGCCGCGTTGGCACGTTGCCATAGCCGGGCCACCCGACCACGCTGTTCGGAAACCCAGCTCAGCGTACGATCCGCCTTCTCAACAAGACTCCAACCAGATACTACCTCAATTCCGCGACGCCGCGCGAAGTCGTCTGCCAGAGATCGGTATGCATCCTCCGTCACGTAATCGAGCGTCGTCGTTTTTCCGCCCGAACGCGAGAGCCGTTTAACAAGCTGCGGAAACAGGTCCGGCAAGCGGTTTTCCTTGGCAATCCGGTGTTGTCGGTCCGCTGCCTTTTCGATCAAACCCGCTCTCCAGATGTTGCGCTCGACAACACGCTCTTCGAAGCGTCTTTTGCCAGTGTCTTCATCGTTTACTGGAACCTTGACCGTGACCTTCTCTGTCCCATCCTTTCGAAGCATTACGGTGTCACCGACCTGCACCCCGCCATCCTCTAGCGCCTTCGGCAGACTGACGCCCCACAGACGATGCGTCATTCCATCTTCAATGCGAAGATCGGCATAGGGACTTGGATCTACATCATCGTGCGGTCGAAACTTCGCAAAGCCTGTTTCGACAAGCTCGCCGCCAACCCCATCGGTGTAGTCTGCACGCGGCGCTCTGTCGCGTTCACGTCTCCGCTGGAAATCCTCCGCAGCGACATAAAGATCAGCGCGATCGCGGTGTCGGGTCATCGCGACATACGTCAGATGCTGGTCCATCATGCCGGTCGCCAGTACAAAGGCGCGATTAAAGGTCGAACCCTGACTTTTGTGGATGGTCGCGGCGTAGCCATGATCGACATTGCGATAGGTATCCTCGGCAAAAACGATATCGCGTCCATTGTCGAGCCGGACAGTGAGCAGCGCCGTCCCGCTTCCGGCTGCCGTCGAGCAAACCGTCCCGAGCATGCCGTTCTTCACGTGCTGAACAGTAAGGTTCTTGGCATGCGGCGCGACGAACCGGGCGTTTTCGAGAAAGATGATCCGGTCACCAACCGCGAACTCCCGCATACCGCGCTCGGTTAAGAACGGCCTGCCATCCGACAACAATCCATCCGTCGAAAGCACATCGCGAATAGACCGGTTCAACACCTTCACGTCGTCATTGGTATGCGCAAGTACAGTCAGTTCGTCGCCACGAAGTTTGCGACCTTCCGCCTTGGCTTTCGCTACCAATTCGCGATGTGCAGCTGTCCAGTCTGCGACGATGCGCTCGATGGCAGCCTGACGGGTCTCGGCGCTAACGATATGCCCGCGTTCGCCATAAGCGGCGAGCGCCGCTTTCACATCGCCGCGGGCAAATTGCTTGGAGGCAGTACGCGCCCATTCCTCTTTCTGCCGCCGGACACCGGCAAGCTCCGCAGAGTTGATGCGCTCGACAATCGCTCGGAAAGCCGCACCGGCCTGAATCGGCTGAAGCTGCATCGGATCACCAATGAGCACAGCCTTTGCGCCCGCGACCTCGATACGCTTCAACAAACGCCCCATTTGTTGTGACGACACCATTCCGGCCTCGTCTACGACCAGCACATCCCCCTTCCCGAGAAGATCGTTACCTCGCTCCCAGGCACGTTCCCAGGAGGCGATGGTGCGTGCGAGAATACCGGAACTTTCCTCCAATCCCTCAGCAGCCTTTCCGGCCAGTGCCGCACCGACGACACGCCGCCCCTCATTTTCCCAAACAGTACGGGCGGCACTCAACAATGTCGATTTACCGGCGCCGGCCACACCGACGACCGCGGCAATTGCGCCACCGGCGGTAACATGCCGGACGGCATCGATTTGCTCTGTTGCGAGCCGAACACCACCGGCAGACATTTCAGATTCAATTGATGTAACCGCAGCGTCGACGCGGGACTTAGAGACACCGAAGCCTTTCATCTTCGACAACTTAATTGCCAAGCGTGCCATTTCATATTCGGTTCGGACCAGAGCGCGCGTCGTGAACACCGCCGGACACTCGACTTTGCAGGTTTCACTGTTTAGCCGTTGCGGCTGCAGCATCACCAGATCGTCCGATGCCATCAGTCTGGCGCGTATATTGGCAAAGACGATCGGATCGTCGATATAACGATGCAGCGCGCGGGCGATATCCCTCTCGTTAAAGGTCGATCGCTCGATGGCGAGTTGCTTGAGCAACAAGGTCGGATCATCCGTGAGCCGGTCGGCAATCTCATAGCGCTTGGCCAATGCAGTCGGTGAAGAATAGGATTCGATGCCTTTACGAACAAGCGCAGCACGATCCGGACCGAAATGCCGTTGCTCCAGTCCGCGAAGTCCTTGTTCATCGTAGGAACGACCATCAAGGCGGAAGTCATGACCGGCAAGCGCCAGATGGCGGCTTGCCGTTTCCGCCCAGGCAACCTTCCACTCCTTCATCGCTTCCTTGTCGCCTGCCCACAGCCGATAAACGATTTTCCCCTCAGGTCGGTCGGGCGTTTTGACGCGTACCGGTTGGCCGTCTTCACCGACGATCGCGACTTTCTTCGGCCCGAACCCCTCCTCGGCCAAAGGGCGCAGCGTTGCCATAATATGAGCATGCGGATTGCCGTCCTTGTCGTGATAAACCCAATCGGCGACCATTCCCCGCGACGTGAGGTTTTCCCGCACGAAGTCGCGCACAAGTTCGATGTTCTCCTTGCGGTTTAATTCCACCGGAAGCGCGAGAATGATCTCGCGGGCAAGCTGCGCATCGCAGCGCGTCTCGAAACGATCGACCGCGTTCCAAAGCACTTTACTGGCATCAGCGACCGTCCGCCCATCTATGGCCGCCTTCAGCCATGCGGGTGTTTCGGAGGGCAAAGCAAGTTCTTCATGCGCCAGTTCCGCAGCATCGCCATAGTGGCGGAATTCCTTGCCGATCTGTTCGTCCATCATCTTGGTGCGATGACGATAGGCAGCTGCAGAGATGATACTGCGACCGGCACTCCGGCTAATCACCTGAGCCCTCACAAACATGATAGCCAATTCAGGTCAAGCTCCCCTCCCAAGCGCGTCGCAACTGCGACGTATATTGCGCCATCCGCCTACTTAGTAGCACTTAATGATTCATCTTTGGTTCGGAGTTTCCTTTTCCAATACCTCATTTCCGACGATTTGACTATCATATTTAAGGTAGTATAATCGAATCTCGCTGGAGACAGAGGAAGGACGAAAAGTGCGCTCAAAAACAACCATTTCGGAAATCGATGCTCAAATCGAAGCACTGCGGGCGAAACGCAAGAACCTGCTGTTTAAAGCCAACGAGCGTTTCGCCCGGATGGCGCAGAAAGCCGGTCTCGCCGAACTCGATATTCCCAACAGCGAGCTCGACGCCATTTTCGCAGAGATCGTCACACGATTTCGCGAAAGGGTCCGGGGCGCCGCTGGTCCATCCGCTTAGGCGGCTTGACCAGCGAATTGTATTTCTCGAACGGAAGCGGCAACACAGAATGACGCAAGAGCGCAAGCGCGATACCCACGAGAAAGTCATCCTCGGCGGATTGGTCATCAAGGCAGGCTTAAGGAACGCCGATCGGGCGTTTCTGCTCGGAGCGCTGATCGAGGCGAGCCGGGTTCCAGTCGGGGCGGCGGAGCATGATCGGCTATGCGCCCTCGGTGCGAAGGCCTTTCGCGCGGAGGCCCGCGCACTGATCAAACTATAAACAGAGAGTGCGGGATGGCGGCGAAACGACGACTCAGCCCGATGGTCCTGCTGGCACTCGTGCCAATAGCAGTGAGCCTCGCGACTTTGCTTATCACAGCTTACAAGTGGCCGACGATGGCGACTATGGTTGCGCCCGAATATGCCTATTGGTTCATGCGTGCGTCCCCGATTCCCAATCTTTTCTTTGGACCGATTTCGGGGCTCATTACTGTGGCAATCTTGCCTCTGCACCGGCGCAGACCGATCGCGCTTGTCAGTGTCATCACGTTTCTCTGCATTGGCGGATTTTACGCTGTGCGGGAACACGCCCGACTGTCCCCCTTCGTTCAGACTGGAGTGGTCAGCTGGGCAGCGGCGTTTTCCTATCTCGATCTCTACGCAGCCGCAGGCGCAATCGGCGGCTTTGCCATCGTGGCGATCTCCGCCCGTATGTCCATAATCATCGGTGGACCGGTAAAACGAGCCCGGCGAGGCACCTTCGGCGACGCCGATTGGTTGTCTATGTCTGCCGCCGCCACTCAGTTTCCGGCGGATGGCGAAATCGTCATTGGCGAGCGCTACCGGGTCGATCTCGAGACGATCCACCGTGTCCCCTTTCGGCCTGACGACCGGTCAACCTGGGGGAAAGGCGGCAAGGCACCGCTGCTCACCTATAGGCAAGATTTCGATTCCACTCATATGCTGTTTTTCGCTGGTTCAGGCGGATACAAGACCACGAGCAATGTTATTCCGACAGCGTTGCGCTATACCGGACCACTGATCTGCCTCGATCCCTCGACCGAAGTAGCGCCGATGGTTGTTGCCCATCGGCGAACGAAGCTCAAACGAAACTGCATCGTACTTGGCCCATCTAATCCCGCTTGGGGCTTCAACGTCCTCGACTGGATTGAAACCTCGAAATCCAAGGAAGAGGACATCGTCGCGGTTGCTCACATGCTTCTGTCGGAAAGCTCTCGGATCGAAACATCGACGGGGTCATATTTCCAGAACCAGGCGCACAATCTTCTGACAGGTTTGCTGGCGCACATCATGCTCTCTGCGGACTATGCCGGCCGTCGCGATCTTCGCAGTCTGCGCCAGATTGTTTCCGAGCCCGAACCGTCAGTCCTGGCGATGTTGCGCGACATTCAGGAAACATCGCAATCGGCCTTTGTCCGCGAGACGCTGGGCGTCTTCACCAATATGACGGAACAGACTTTCAGTGGCGTCTATTCTACCGCGTCGAAGGATACACAATGGCTATCGCTCGACGACTATGCCGCGCTCGTCTGCGGGACGGCATTCAAATCGGGTGATATCGTCAAGGGCGCGATTGACGTTTTCCTGAACATTCCCGCCTCGATCCTGCGCAGCTATCCGGGCATTGCCCGCGTCATCGTCGGTTCACTGATCAATGCCATGATCCAGGCCGACGGGGCCTTCGACCGCCGCGCACTCTTCATGCTCGATGAGATCGATCTGCTCGGCTTCATGCGCGTGCTCGAGGATGCCCGCGACTACGGCCGGAAATACGGCATCACGCTGATGTTGATGTATCAATCGGTCGGCCAGCTCGAAAAGCACTTCGGCCGTGATGGCGCGACCTCATGGATCGATGGATGCGCCTTTGCATCCTATGCGGCAATCAAGGCGCTCGACACGGCCCGGAACGTTTCCGCTCAATGTGGCGAAATGACCGTTGAGGTCGAGAGCCGGTCCCGCAATATCGGCGGGAGCAGCTCTGACAAAGCTTCAAGGCGGTCAGAGAGTGTCAGCCTTCAGCGCAGACCGCTGATTATGCCGCACGAAATCATCCAGTCGATGCGCAAGGACGAGCAGATCATCATTGTCCAGGGTCACAGTCCGTTGCGATGCGGACGTGCGATTTATTTCCGGAGAAAGGACATGAATGCGGCGGTCGAACCCAACCGGTTCGTCAAGACAGCGGCGACCTAAGCGATCACATCCTGTCACCGCTCGGCAATACGTCCAGCAGATTGCTGTAGAAGCAAGATGGCGCACTGCCATTGTTTTGGAGGTGGGTCATCGGTGTTGCGACGGACGAGTTCCTGCCGTGCCGCTTCCAGTTCGGCTTCGATCTGGTGGCGCTCCTCGGCGTCCGGGCAATATTGCAATTCGGCGCGCAGTTCCTCGATGTGCTGTTCGATGGTCATCGTCATCTCCTTGAATTTGTGAAAGATGACGCCGTCGGTCATGAGGGGTCGGAAGGGGTCAAGGCTCGCGTCACGCGACCGGCGGCGCCGGCGCGCGGAGGAGCCGATTTTGCCGCTTGCGGCAAAATTGGAGGGGGCCGCGCGGCCTTGAAGCATTCAGACCCCTCATGGCATCCTGACGTTTCTGAGCAGACAGGGTGGGTTGGGTATGCCACCCAGAATATACGGGCAGCTGGCTGCCTCGCTTCTAACAAGATCCGGTTAGAGCGCCACGAGCAGTATTTCGCCAATGATGACAAACAAATCGAGACCGTAGCCTGCCGACTACGGTCCCTCCTGGCTATATACTCAGCTAGGCGACGATCCGGCTGGCTACAGTAGCGACTTTGGCATAGGCCGAAATTGGCCGGTCCGCTTTAAAGGTGAGGTCCCTTTCGACGCGCAGGCCAAGGCGGCCGCGAACGGATTGGATCTCCGAGAGAAGAACGGAACCGAGTTCGGGAAACCCGACGCCGAGGTCGCAGAGCCCGAAGAGCAGATCGGGGTCCTCCGGTTCGGCAGCAGCGATCAACCATGTGGCGGCCGCGTCGGGCGTAAACAGTTTGACGAGCGGAAGCGGATCGAAGTCTGGATCGCGTTGGAAGCGTCGACCGTTGGTGATGAGGGCCGCGCGGATTTCCTCGGTGATGAGGCGCATTGGTATTCTCCAAGATGAAGGGGTTGGACGGAGCGGCCCCGCGATCACCGCGGGGCCGGAGTATGCGACGCTCAGGCTGGATCATTCCACAGGATGACCTTGCGGTTCGCCTCGCCGCCCGGTGCCGGTGCGACATTGCCGAAAATCACGCCGATCTCGGGCGCTTCGAGCTTGACCGAGAGGTATTCCTCGCCGGTGCGCTGCGAGTTCCGGTACCAGCCGGCGCCGATCTCGAAGCCGGTGCGGCGGTGGATGATGCGATAGTCAGGGGCGCCTTCGCTTGTCTTCTGCCCATTCGGGATGAGGGCGATCGGGGCGTTGACCTTAATGGTGGCGAAGAGACCTTCGAGGGTGCCGTCGGTCTTTTCAGTAAGGGTTGCGATCGTGGTGGCCATGGTGCTGTCTCCTTCGGTTGCTCGGGAACCATTCCCGATGGCGCCCGAAGAAGGGGCCGAGCCGCAAGTGTCACCGCAGCGAAGCGGAGGGAAACCCCTTGCGGGTTGACGCTGGACGCGGCCGGTCCCTTAGAAAGGCGACATCGAGAACGGGAATGGTTTCCGACGCGAGCGATCGAGGAGACGCGTGGTTCGTGCGCGCCATCGCACACGGGAGTTCAAAAACCGGCAGCGCGGGTTTCATGGGGCTGGAACCTCATGAGCAACGCTATCGCCCGCAAATAGTGCAGGGTTGGGAGGCCGCTGCGCGTTCGTCATTAACCGAGACAGCCGACGGACTGGCTCGCAGGATCCGCGAAGGTCCGCGAGCTGCCGAAGATCATGCGGATCTCGGATGCTGTCCGGTTTGACCGAGAGGTATAGTTCGCCGGTATGCCGTAACGGTAGCCGCGGCCTCCACGAATACCCGATCGACAAGCGGAGACAGCTTGTACGTCGGCACAGATAAATGGCCTAGCGTGTCAATCGTCGATCCGAAATCCGACCTTCACAACCACCTGATAGCACGCCACCGCCCCATCCTTGATCTGTCCCCGGATTTGATCCACCTCGAACCATTCGAGATTTCTCATTGTTTTAGAGGCCCGCATAATCGCCGTCTCGATTGCCTCGGTCACCGAGACTTTCGAACTACCGATAAGTTCCACCTTCTTGTAGACATGGTCGCTCACGTTATCCTCCCGTATAGGTTCAGGCTACGCTTGGCTTCAAAAGGGCTCGAGGGCACCGCTCGACGGGGTTGCTGCTCAATAGAGCGGGCATCGTCACACCGACAACGCTGCGCCAAGGGACTGCTTGCATGCACAGCGAACCCAACGATCCGGCAATACCGGGTTGCTGTCAAACAATGTCAGAGGCAAAGGCCACCGCGAGCCGGAGATCAATCGGGCCGCGCAATCCTTAGAGGACTTGCGGCGCCCCTCGTCATGAGGGGCTTGGTGAGACGGATGATAGCACCCCGGGGCGCTGTGGCGGAGGACACTATGCCGAGCGACTTAGCCATATCTCTGTCACCCGGAACTTGCCCTCCACCCGTTTGCATTGAATGACCACATCGACCATCATCTTCAAGAGGTTGCGGATATCGTCGCGGGCGAGATCCTGCCCGCCGTCGGATTCCTTAACGAGGAGGGTCAGCTGCTCAAACGCGAGGGCCGCCGAGTCAGCGTGCACAGTGGTGATGGACCCTGGATGTCCGGAGTTGATATTTCGGATGTAGTAGAAAGCCGTGCCGTCGCGCAGTTCCTGCAGCAGGACACGGTCGGGACGCATCCGCAGGCTTGACTCCAGCAGTTCCTTGGGACCGATTTTCGCAAGGCCCTGTTCACCCTTCGAATAGAACAGTCGAACGTGGTTTGGTTGCGGAATGACCAGCTCGGCTGTATCCTCGATTGTGATAATGCGCTCGAACGTCGGAATGTGCTGGATCAGCGCCTTCGACAGCGTGGTTTTACCCGAGCCGGTCGCCCCGGAAATAATGATGTTCTTCCGGGCGACAACCGATTGCTCCAGGAACGCCGCATAGTTTCCGGCTTCGTAAAGCTTAGACAGCCTTCTGTCCGGACAGTCGGCTCGATCACCCGCCGCGGCGGTCACGGTAAATAGTCCTGCTGCGTCGAGGCCGCCTAACGACAAGGACACCGATGAGGGTTTGCGAATGGTGATGCTCACCGTGCCTTTTGTTGTCGCCGGCGGGATAACAATCTGAATGCGCTCGTCGTCCGGAAGAGTTGCTGAAAGGATCGGCCTCGCCTCGTCGATCGCCTGATGCGAATGACTGGCAACCGCGCGGGCAAGACGCATCAATCTGTCGAAGGTCAGTTCCGCAACGTCAAAGCGCGACCAGCCAGCGGACCCTTCGGCCAGGACTTCGCCCGGCCGGTTGATGACCACCTCATAGAGTGTGGGGTTTTGCAGCAACCCGGCGATCGGCTGGAGAAGCTGGCGCACGACAGGCGCGTCGCACGTTCCCGTCACGCGCTGATCCTCATTTCGTTACCACGCGCGCGCGTTTGCTGAAGTCGCCGAGAACAGAACGTTCGAGAACAGTGCTACGTGGTTCGGTCACCCGCAATTCGTAGATCCGGGAAAAATCGAGATCACGCGCCACGAAAATCGACACGAGCTCGCCCTGGCGCTTGTATAGCGTCGGGACAATATTGATCGATTGCTCGACGGCGATCGCTGCCGCTTGCCTGCCGGCGCTCGTCGTACCCTCCACGTCGACGTCCTGATCTTGTAATTGCCTTCCCCCAAAGCTCGCCACATCACCAACGATCGACAGGAGCAAAGCACTGCCAAAGCGCTCCCACCAATGACTGTCGACATGCCCGTCAAAACCGGTGCGACCGAGCGCATCGGTTGCGGGTGAAGCAAGCGCAATGATGACACCGGTTGGCGTTTTCGCGCGGTTCCAGAGGACGAAGAGCCGCTTCTGGCCGCGCCGCAGACCGCCGCGGTATTCGCCGACAATCTGCGTCCCCTTCTCCATCAGCACCACACGGCCGTTATCCGAAAACACGTCGCGATTGATGACACAGCTCGCGAAGCCAGGCTGGTCAGAAGACAGCGCCGTTTCGAGCACGCACGGCATCGAAGTCCCCATCGCGACGATATAGTTCCGGTTGCCGAGATGTCCGGCGCGCGAACCTTCGAGCCGTGTCGGCTTCAGCATGCGGTCGAAACGCTGATCTTCGTTTTCGCCTACCTCGCCGCCAAGCGCGCCATTAATGGGCAGATAGGTCGAAGCTTGATCCGGCGGTGTTTGCGTGTATTCGGAACGGCGATCGATCCCTTGGCCTGCGCTGAAGGCCATGACTGGGGCTCGCCGGGCAGATTCCAGAAGCTCGTCCTTTTCGGGTTCGGTGGGCGCTTCGGCGACAACCGGCGTTGGCAATTTGACTTCGGGCAATGGCACCACCGTCTTGGGCTCCTCTTTTGCCGGCTCGAAGTCCGTCGCTTGCCGGATGACCACCCGCTCCTCACGATTGGCATTCGGGTCAAGGGTCTGCGAACGCATCGACCACAGCCCGAAGCCGATGAAGGCGAGGTGGGGAGTGGGGATTGCTGCCGCGGTAAAGGGTGGCAAAGCGCATCTGCTCGGGTTGCGCCGACAGGAGTGAGACGGTCTCGAAATTCTCCTTGGCCTCCGACCAAACATAGCCTTCGCGCGCCCTGACATAGCGCGCAGCAAAATACTTCGTCACCGCTTCGTCGTAGCTTCCAGCCCCCGAGGTCAGGGCCGATACCACGTCGACAATACCGGTCGAATTGTCGACACGCACGACGAATGGCACGGCCGTCTTTAATGGCGCGAGCGCAGCGACGGCAAAGACGGCGGCGCAGGCAACGAAACTTGCAACAATCGCAATAGTCCAGGCAATTCGTGCCGAACGTTCGACGCTTATCAAGCGATCCTGATCGAAACGGCGCGCCCTGTCGAAATAGGCCTTCAAACCATCCGGGGTGATCATTGGCGCCCCAGCGCCTCGGCGCATTTGCGATAGGACGCGCGTTCGTCAAACTCCTCGAAGGCCGCGGGAACAGGCTGTTCACGCAGGTAACCGAGCGGTTTTGCGGAACGCTGTTTGCCGCCCTCCCATTGCCACATTGAACGGTTGAGCGGACGTTTGGCGTATCCGTCGCATTTCGGGAGATGAGACGTCATCGTGTTGCATCCGCTGACCAGGGCCAACAATAGGAGGCAGAAGACAGTTCGCGGCATATCGACCGGTGTCCTTTGTTCATCCGTAAAGGGGTCGCAGCGCCGTTTAAGGCACCTTGCTGGAAGAGCATCGGCAGGTCACGACGTGTCGTGTGCCGACAAGCGGCGAACGGCGGCGTGCATACCGCGTCGCGCGATGCGCTGGACAGCGACTGCTCCGGAGGTGAGCGTACTCTCATGCGCATCGCGTGCCGCAGAGTAGCCATAGGTCAGCGACGCACCACCGGCAGCAAGGGATGCTGCGATACCGGGGAGCTGATAAAAGACATAGAGGCTTGCGATCCCAATGGCTCCGATCGCTATCGGCCGCATCAAGACGTCGTCGTAGGCTTCGACGGTGGTGAACGACGTGTCGAGCGTCGTGATCAGCAGCGAGCCGACCGCAACGACCAGGATCTGTAAGATAACGAAATTAACCAGTTGGCCGATCCAGGCTTCGGTGAAGCGCCGCGTGCTCTGAAACATCGCCAGTGCAATGAAAATGGGACCGAGTGCCAGAATGATGGCGAGTGCGACGCGGGCATAGAGGGAGACGATATAACCGATTGCAGCGACGACGAATGTAATGACGACCATCAAGAGGCCACCGAACGCGGTCGCGATGTCGAGCGGCCAAGAGCTTCTGTTCCAGATTTGGTTGGCCGACGCCTGCCCCTTGTCGAGCAGTGCATCAAATGTCGACGCACTCGGTACGGTGCCGGTGTTGAGCGCCGTGGAGATTTCCTGCGGCAGACTGGTGAAGAATAGATCAGTTACAAACGCCCGATAGTCGGCAGCATCGCGCACGAGCATCACCAAAATGCCGAGCTTGATCGCGCGGTAGGCAAACTCCAGCACAGGCGTTTCGATGGACCCTCTGAGAACCAGATAGCCATAGAGGACGACATAGAGCACGAGGGCCGCCGTCAACGGCCCCGCCACCCACGTGCTGATGTTGGATGTTCCGGAAGAAATGAAACTCTCAAGTGGAGCCTTGAATTGATTGTCGAGGAAAGCAAAGACCTGGTACATCCGCCTTAGCCCCCAAACGCCTTGTTCGTTCGCTCGAGCCGAGCCTTGCCACGGACCGCCTCGGCCAAGCGGTTCAATTCGGTGAGAACCTCACCGTGCAAGCAGGCGGCGGGCAACAGCAGACGGGTCGGCATCGACGTTGTCATTTGAGTGCGGCTCCCATTGCGTCCATCCGTTTGCGCCAGTCTTCGGCCTGGCGTTGCAGATCAACCTGAACCTGCGCTTGCTGGATCATCTGCAGTGCCTGCATGCGCAGGGTGTCCGTCTCGAGAAAGGCGGTTTCGGCAAGCAGCCGGGCCTGAAGGTCTGCTATGTCCTTGGCGTCTCCGGCCGCGGCAATCCGTTTGCGCAACTCGTCGATGCCATCGATGCGCTTGGTTGCCGCGTCATAGATCTGCTGCCCGAGGCTCATCTGACCGGCGTTGCGGTTCTGCATACGAGCAAGTTCTGAGGCGTAGAAATCGTTGGCGCTGGTTTTATAGATGCTGTTGTCATCGAGGAACCTCGTGGCGGAATCGCCAAAGGCGCCGGCGCCTGAGCCCTTCAGCAGCCCTTGGACGGCTGAGAAATCGTCGGGTAGTGCGTTGCGGATCGCCGGATCGTTCAAGATGGTTGCGATATCAGCCATATCGGTCAGCTTGTTCAGGGAGCCGTAAAGCTGCTGCGCCTGATCAAGCTGCGCCTTCATCGTATCCAGTTGCTTGGTCAACTGGGCAATGCTCTCTATGTGTTTGGCGATTGCAGCGTTATCGACAACCGGGATCCCCTGCCCTGAGGTCCCTGTTGCATAAAGCACTGCGGCTGCAGCGATCATCGCTGTCATCTTCCTGATCATCAGCTTTTACTCCTCATTTGCTGGAACAGCGGCAACCAGGCGGACGGATCGTCTCCTACGTCCGCACGGATACGATCCCCCAGTTCGACATTGGCGGTGCGCCCGGACAACACGGCGAGTTCATCGTCGAAGCCTGCGAGATTGAGTTCGGCGACAACACTGTTGTGGCCCTGCTTGACGATAAACCGCCTCGCATCGTTGGAGAGTGCACACGATATCAGTTCGAACTCACGCTCCGTCAGCTTGAAACCATCGACATAATCGGCATGACTTCCACGCGCATTCGGCATGAATAGCTGTGTCGGGCATTGTTCGATGATCGTATGTGCAATCGGTGAACCGATAGCGTCGCGTGGGCTTTGCGTGGCAAACAGCATCAATCCGTTCTGCTTGCGGATTGTCTTCAGCTTGTTTTGGGCAAGATCGCGGAAGGCCTCGTCGGCAAGCGCCTTCCAGAATTCGTCGACGACGATGATGATCCGGCGACCGTCGATCAACTGCTCGACCCGATAAAACAGATAGGCCATCAGTGGCGTGCGGATTTCCTCATTGTCGAGAAAATGCGTCATGTCATAGCCGAGGAACTTCGCGCCGATGCCTATGTCGTCGGCCTCATTGTCGAACACCCAGCCAAGCGGCCCACCTTTTTCCCAGCGACGCAGGCGCGCCGCTATGCCCTCGGGATCGGTGTTGTCAAGGAAAGCACGCAGCGCCCCTATGGTGCGCTCATCGCGCGAAAGGTCAGCAATTCCCTCGATGGCGCCGGCAATATCGCGGACTTCGGTAACGGAAAGCTCACGCGCCTTCGAGCCGACAAGCTTCGCGATCCATTGGGACAGAAAGACCTTGTTCTGCGGCGTGAGCTCAAGACCCTTAAGTGGTGCGCATCCGGTTGGCGCACCATTTCGCAGCGGCAGATAAATCCCGCCTGCGGCGCGCACGAACAGATCGGCGCCGCGGTCCTTATCGAAGAAGACAATATGCGGATCATGCTTCTGCAACTGGGAGAGCATGAAATTGACGACGACGGTTTTGCCCGATCCTGTCGGGCCGCAGACGAAAGTATTGCCGAGATCACCATGGTGGAAGTTGAAATAGAACGGCGATCCGGACGCGGTTTTCAGGAGAGCGACGGCGGGGCCCCATTCGTTACCGTGCTCCTGACCGCGGGGATAGGAATGGAAGGGCGAAAGAGCGGCGAAATTTTTGGACGTGATTGCGCCAGAGCGGGCCCGATAGCGAAAATTGCCCGGAAGCTGCGCCCACCAAGCTGCTTCGAGCCCGAGATCCTCACGGGCAACGACTGCACCCCCATTGGTGAGGTGCGCGCGCGACTTTGCCAGATTGTCATTGAGCTCGGTCACCGATGGCGCAAAGACTGCGAGCGTCAGATGATGTTCGCCCAGGGCGAACCGGTTTGATTCCAGATCGTCGAGGGCGTCTGCAAGCTCGTGCAGTTGTGAACTTGCCCTGTCGCCAGCGCTGACCATCTGGTTCTGCTTGCGCCCCATTATCACCTTGGCGTCGGCCTTGCTGACAAAGGCGAATGACTGAGTGAGGATGAGCTCGAACGGTGCCGTGAGCAGGTCATCAAGCATGCCAGTGCGGGTGCGCGCCGGGTACTCCTTGAACCCGAACATGCCGGCGAAACGGCTCGCGGCTTCATGTCGTATCTCGGCGGTTTCCCGGCCAACGATGACCCGGTCGGAGTAAATCGCTGAAGAAATGCGCCCTTGTGTAAGCGGGATCGGTTCTCGCCTGCCGCCGACCAGTTGATGGAGCACCTCACTCGGCTCGGAAAAGACAATGCCGTCGCGCTCATAGATCGATAAAATGCGTGGCGCGAAGCGCGCCAAGCCGGCTGAGACGTCGGTCGTCACGTCGACCAGATGTTTGAGGGCCTGGCGATCAAGTTCGAAGCCAGTGGCCCGTGCGGTCTTTAGCCTGGTCAGCAACGTTGCAATCTTGCGGGCAGGATGGCGGGCCGGATGCCACACCAGCGTCAGATAGAGATCGTTGCGAAAGAGATCCTCGCCAACCATCCTGTCGCGGTATTTTTGATTGAGGCTGGCGGAGAAGGCATTGGCATAAATGCCGTGCGGATAGTCATTGTCGCGGCGACGGATGACATGTGCCCATAGCGCCAACCGCTCATCGGCGATGTTGCGATAAAGCGTGTTGAGATCGCGGTGAAACGCATTGATATCGAGGGGATCAGCTGTTTCAAAAGCGATGCCTTCAAGGGCGATGACCGACATCAAAGCGCGAGAGTCGAGGCCAATGACGGTCTCATCGATATGACGGACGTAGGGAATAAAGGTTTCCGGTTCCAGTTCGCGGGCTTTGAACTTAGCAAGACTAGTCAAGGTCTAGATCCTCCCGGCCAAAACATGATCAAGGCGCAAGGGAGTGACAGTCGAGCCTCCCCACAGAATCGTGTTGCGCGCCCTGCCTCGCGTTTCAATGCAGGCAACGAGGACGCGAAACATATTATGGTCGTGCTTGACGAGTGCTTTGAAAGCGAGATGGAGAACCACGCCAACCAGGGCATAGACAATCGAGCCGGCGACGATGAACAGGATCGTCGTCAGCATCACGTTGATCGCCATCGCCTCCATCGTCACCCCGGCAACCATGATGGGACGCGTGCAAGCAAGTAATAGCGTGTCTTCCTCAACAGCAGCAGCGCGCGACATGAGCATCATCCGACGATCGTGTTGACCAGTTCGGTGGCGCCGAAGATGCCGCCGATACCGATGATCCAAAATCCTGCCTTGCGCAGATCCATGTAACCGAACATCCAGGAGATGCAGATGACTATGATGGCGATGACCGCGAGCAGGCGCGCGATATTGCCGGTCAGCATATCGACGATGTTCTGAAGCACGTTTTCAATGCCAGCGGCCTGGGCGAAGGCTGGTTCCATCATCGCCAAGGTCGTCGCTGCAGTGATCAATATCGACGCAGCAACAGGCTTTAGATGCGATCGTAAGGCCATTCGAAACTCCTTTATTGTTTGGAAAAAACGACAACCGAAGAGCCCGCTCTCGAAGCGAATACATCCCAGTCATCCTGACCGCCGCGGGACAACGGCTGAACCTCTTGTGCCTTTACGGCTCCGCCCGGCGGGACGCCTTCATTCGGCATTGGGTCAATGTCGCCGCCACCCATTGCTCGGTGCGGCGACCGTGCCTGCCGCGTGACATCTTCCAGTTCCAGCTCGGACAGGCGTGGCTTCAACCGCTCCTTTTCTTTTTCGACACGGCGGTCGTATCCGACGATCTCACCGATCTTTGCATCGCCTCGACCGAAGTAGGCGCGCAGCGTGACGGCTTCGAGCTCTGTGCCTTCGAACCCCGCGCGGTCCGCAGCGATCCGGTATTGCGTCAGAAGGTGCGCCGTGGCCTTGAGGTTCTCGCACGGGTCAAAGCCATCGACGATGCTCATTCCCATGCTCGCAAGGTCAGACGGGCTTATGCCCCCGAGCCCGAGATCCACGCTATGGCCCTCGGCAATGAGCCTGGTCGCAATATCGGCGGCTTCGACGATATTGCGCGGCGGAGCGCCGAGCGGATGATCACTGTTGATACGGATCGCCAACGGCGCAATGCCGCTTTCAATGCTGACGACAGCCGCGAGAATCTCGCTTGAGATCGTCGGTGCGCAGGTCTCAGCCAATTCGACGAATAGGACTGGCATCGGATCAAAACCACACACGTTGGGGCGCCACCCCATCAATCGTTAGGTCGACGAAGCGGGGGTGTTGGCGCACATGCGGCGGTTTCAGCCGGTACGCTACGCAGACGCGTCGTCCTTGTGCCCATTCCCATTGACCCGCCTGTCGCCCGTCCAGCCACCGCCTCGTACAACTGTCGTTGCCTGTTGGGACCGGCCGCAACGAAATGCATGTCGCTTCGCGGCCGCGGTCTCCGCTGCGCTGGCTCAGCCGATACCCAGCTTCGCAGTAATAGGGCTCATACCCCGGACGAGACGCTCGAAAACCGATACCGCTACAGACGGGGAAGGACCGCCCCTTCGCCAAATGTTTCCAAAGCTTGTGGATTGACGGCCGGCATTCCGCAAACTCGGTTGGGCCGCCAGGGTTCGACAGGCAAAGAAGGACTTCACATGCCCAATTATCCGCATAGGATTTAGTCTCGTACACGGCATATATTGCAATCGACAAAGAGCCGGATAGGACGATCTTAGAGATGCTGAAAACCATGCGAAAACCTCGCGGAGAAACTAGTGAGACCTTGGGGGAGCGATTTGTCAGATCGCCTGCGTGTCACAAAAATGACAGTTAAATCCATGCCAACGTCATTTGACGCCCGCTGGCAGAGCATTACGTTTTCGTCGCTCGCAATGAGCGAGATCATGGACAATCCGGTAGAGGGAGAGACCCCGCAGGCTCGCCTCAAGCAGCTGGGAATGCTGAGCCTGCTTTATACCTTGCACCTGGCCAACATCCCGCTGACGCTGACAAACATCACGGAAAAGACAGGATTGACGCGGGGCGGAGCGGCAGAACCGATCGACCAGCTGGTTGCCCGCGGCCTTTTGAGGGAAGGCTGGGCGAAGAACGCGCTCGGACGGGGCAAGGCCCGCGAATTCGAGATATCGGATACGCTCTTTGCAAGACTGAAACAGGCCAGCTCGCCCTGAGCGCCAATAGACTTTTAGTGATCATAGCCGGTTCACTCCATTGGGTTGAGGCGGAAGCGGCGGCCTCACTGGCGTGAGAAAGCCCATGTTTCGCGCATGTCGCTACACTGGAATTGAAGGTCGCCCTTGTTCACGATGGTGCGGAAATTGCAGGCGATCGAACTTGGCGGCATGCCACAGCAGCAAGGTCGGAAGCGTCGGGTGGATGGAACTAAGCTCCACGGCCAGAACGTCTTCGATCGCGATACGCGTGAGGAGGTCACTTGCCTCCACAAACAGAAACAATCGTTTGCCGCGCGCCCACATTGTGATCCTCCCACCAGCGACAAATTTAATGAGATCGCCTTCGTCCGTCTGGAGCAGTTGGCCAAGTGCCGGACGTTCTGCCAGGCGTCTGACGACATATGCGGCGCCTGGAACCTCAATGCACAGCTCACTGGCGGTCGTGGGTAAGCCGAATTTAGCGTTGGAAGTCAGCATTTGCTCCCACCCCCGCTTGCTCGAACTCTTCGAGGACGGCAACGATCGCTTCGCCGATTGCCTTGATATCATCCTCGCTGTGTCCCGCTGTCGGACATATGCGCAATCCGGCGCGGCCTTTTTGAACGGTCGGAAAGAAAATTGCCGATGTGTAGAATCCTCTATTCAGCAAAGTTCTCGCCGCCGCGATTGCTCTTAATTCGTCACCGATCTCGACTGTTCGTATCGGCAGAGAGGAGCCGCGCTGCTGGGTTGGAACGAGGCAGTCAAAAAGAGCAATGCGTGACTGAAGCTCAAGCTGGAGATTTTGGAGTTCCGGCGTGCGATGCAAGGCTTGGGATGCGAGTGCGGCGCCGATCGCCGCTACATTCAAAGACGCAGAAAATGCATGAGCAACCCCGAACCTTCGAAAAAGCTGCTCCTGATGGTCGTTGCCGAGCATCACCAACCCGCCTGAGGCGCCAAAACCCTTGCCCAGAGATGCTGCAATAATCGTGCGGTCACCGAGCGAACCGTCAATCTGCGACCGGGCATAGCCTTCGCCATTACCTCCGAAGATGGAGATGCCGTGGGCGTCATCGACATAGAGGAACAAGCCGTAACGGTCTTGCAACTGGCGCAGTTGTTCGAGCTTGACACAACCTCCCATGGAATAGACGCCGTCGCAAATGTAGGCAACTGCAGGATATTTTTTACAAAGTGCCTCGAGCGCCTCGATGTCATTGTGCTCAATCGTTTCGACCTTGGTTTCACCAGCGAGCGTTCCCTTGTGATAGGCAAGCGTCGCATGGGCGAGGCGGTCAAAAACCATTACGGGCTTGGCGCCACCTGTCAGGTGACCGGAAGCGATCAACGGAAGTGCACTCATGTTTGCGGCCAGCACAGTGCTGAACGCAATCACGTGCGCATTGAACAACTCTGACAGGGCCATCTCGAGTTCGCCGATGATCGCGAAATTGAGGCGGGTTCGCGCGCAAGACCAATGCAAGGCGCCGTAATTGATCAGGGCTTCGATTGCGCCATCGATAATCTTCGGATGATTATCGAGCCCCAGATAGGAGCAGCGCACGAAATCAACGACACGGCGCTCGCCTTCATGCGGTAGAACGACAGCCCGACCGACTGAAGGGCGCGCATAGAGCGCCATGAGTCCATGGAAATGCGCAGCATCGAAGTGGCTTCGCGAATGGCGGATGAGACTATCGGTATTCCGGCGAAGGCTCCTACTTGCGCCGTTCGGACCGGTTTTGGTGTTTATCGACATTTCGTGCCTCCAGAACATGAATTGAGTGGAGACTGGCTGTTGTAACGATCCTATTCAACGAAGCATTGTGCAAATATTTTTGAATCTTCTGCAAAATACAAAAAGAGTAGATTAAATAATAACTAACATTTCACTGAATTATAAGATACTAAATTCAAGACAGGCAGTATTACTAAATCAACCTTCGCCCATAGACGGCTTGAGTTCCACGACGTAGCCTGACGCCCTGACTGTGCGGATGAGATTGCCGCCGGTCAGGCGTCGCAGCGAACGACGCAGGTGGCCGATGTGCACATCGACGGTGCGCGACTGAACATAGAGGTTTGGCGGCCAGGCGACCTCGATCAATTGTTGGCGGGAGAAGACGTTGCCGGGAGCCTCGAGAAGCCGGCTCAACAACTTGAACTCGATTGGTCCGAGTTGCAGCTCGCGCCCTTCATATATCACCAGCCGCCGCCCCACCCGAACTTTCAATCCTCCAAATGCCAATGTATCCGCCAGCGTGTTCGTCAACGGCGGTTCTGTTGCCGCCGGCCGTGCAGCGAGTTTTGAAAGAGAATGAAGATAATTCAATAGCCTAATGGGCAACACGGGCCGAACGAAGTTTTCATCTACGCCGGCCTTCAAGAGATCCAGATAATGCCGCTCCTCGCCGGCTGCAACGAGGGCTATTGTTGGGATTGCGGCAGTGATCTCGTTGGATCTGATCGCCGCGGCTGTCCTTAAAGTCGATGCCGCGTCTGTGCCTGTATCCAGGATAATCACCTCCGGCTTCATCGCCGCTGCTTTCTCGACGACCTCTTCTTCACTGGCCAGCACGGTTCGGAAGCCATCGACGTTCAGGATGTGCGTGAGCAGGAGGTAGATGTCCACGTTGCGCGGGCAAATAAGGATCAGAGGTTTCATTGCGCAGCCTCCGCGGCTGTTCTTCGCTGGCGTTTCATCGTTGCCTCATGCTTTTGATGTCACAAACTAACTTACTATCAGAATCCACCAACTCGCTGCACCCCTCAAATTGTACTGTGTATTTCGCTATATGTTTGGATTTTGCAATAATGTTCGCAATCATTGATGCAACAAAAGATTGCCAAAGCCCGAGCTTTGCCGCTATCTTAGGGCTATCGATAGCCGACGAGGACAAGCGTTCGTTGTCGAATAATGTTGCCAGGGACGACACGATAAGAACCGCCAAGCGGCTTCTGTGGCTCACGGATACGGAGTTCCAACGTCCGGCAACATCAACATCACCTGCCGGACAGCAGGGAGATTGAGCTTGTCCAAAATTCTCGTTAAATCGTCCGGCATCAGCGATACGGCCGGTAAGGACGGCATCTGGAAAAATTTCAGAGCCGAGGAGGCGGTCACCGCCGCAATCGATCTTTATGGGCCGCAGGCCGCGACAGCCGCCGCTTATTGCGCTCTGGACGCCTGGACTGAGGCGCGTAGTGATGACTACAAATTCTGGTTTGGAGTATTTTCAACGCTGAAAGATCGCAAGACGACTTAGTGTGAGTGGAGAGTGTTTGCTGGAAGGTGAAGGGAGGCACAGCCTTTGCCTTCACCGCTATTAGACCAATGCCGCCCAAGCTTGTCGTGCATTGGCTTCCCACATTGAAAACCCCAAGCTGCGCTCCATGTTCCTAAGTGAAAGCCACACTTAGGAGGGGTCTGCATGAACCGGAATACCGTAATTGGCCTAGTCGTCGCTGTTGTGATCATCATCTTGGCGGTGATGTTCCTAATGCCAGGGACGAACGACACCGCGACAGAAACGGCAACTCCGCCGGCAACCACTACGGAACCGTCAACAGCGCCGTCTACAACTACTCCGTCCACCACGACTCCATCCACTACGGAGCCGACTACGACCGCACCATCAACAACTCCGTCCACTACCGAGCCATCGACAACGACGCCGTCGACGGAGCCATCGACTACCCAACCGTCAACCACCCAACCGTCGACGACAACACCGGCGCAATAACAAAGGCGGCCGCTCGATCCTGTAAACAGAAGAGCGGCCGCTCAATCACCGTTTTGTGAGAGGAGGCGCGCCGCGACAACTGGGATAGCCCAAAGTGGCTATGTCTTAGTTTATTTCCCGCTACATTAGACTTTAGTAGGATGGCCGAAGGCAAATCGCCGGGAGGTCGACATGGAGCGTATAGAAACCGAGAAACTTGCTGCTGAGGCAGCAACGAAAGTCTGGTCAGTGACCGATTTCTGCAAAAAACACCGCCTCTGCTACGAGGAGGAGAAGAGGCTTAGGTACTTATTCGGTCACTTTGCTACTGCCCGCGAGTTGCTACACAACGCAAAGCGCACGCCGAAATGGCGGACCTGAGCAGATGTCGAAGCAGGAAGCAGTATTTATCGAGGTTTAGTCTGCCCTGATGAACAGAGCTCCTACGAGGCCGATCACAACAACGCACTGCAAAACATACATCGGCCATTCTTCTGACATCGCGCATCCTCCTGCAAGGAGGATCTATGCCGATTGCAACAGACTTAAAGGGTTGGTTCGACGGTGACGATGAGAAGAGGATCGGGCGTCTGTCGACCGGTTCTAGGATTCTCACTTCGTCGGCTTTTTTCTCGAGCAAGGCGAGCGATATGTGTGCCGCACAACGAGCGCGGGGTCGGTGCATTGACGTGCCGCAGTACTGTGCGCGCTAGCCCGCTAGAAATTAAAGTAGATTGTGACGCCCGATCGACGCTGGTAGCGATAATGGTCGCGGTAGCCGTCGTAGTACCCGTAATGGCGCGGGTAGCACCTGCCGTAGTAACCGCAGGAACGCCAAGCGTGCCGTCTATCCCAGCGGCGATCCCACCGACGATCCGCGCGCCATTGACGATGACGCCACTGGCTGACCTGTTCGACAGTGCTGGTCTGTACTTGTTCGGGTTTTGGCACGAAAATCGGAGCGGCGCTTAGCGGTAAGGCGAAAGACGCAGCTAAGCCAATCGCTGCGAGGGCGGATAAGAGCTTTTTCATCGCAAACTCCTCCTAACTGGCTATCACACTGAACTAGTTGGCCTGAACCGCGATGAACGGCTGCGCGTGCTACGATCAATGGGGAGAAGCTGCATAATTGTGGCGTCAAAATCGCCCTGTGCCCGCAAGGAGCGAGGGACTTGGCGCCAGAGGAGGATGTCGCCGCCGCAGTTGTTCTCTATGGCCGCAGACCGCGACAACCGCCGCTCATTGCGCCCTGGATGCCTGAACTGAGGTGCGTGGCGATAACTCCAAATTCTGGTTTGGCGTATTCTCAACGCTGAGACATCTCAAGGTGTGCACTGGGACGCCACGCAAGGTGCGCATCGTGGACGCTCGACGGAGTCGAATTCTGTGTTCAGTCCTTCTCCGCAGTAAAATCTCGACCAAAACAACAGACCCATTTGATGGGTTGGAAAAAGCCGAAAGCTCTATTAATATATCCCTTAAAGGGGATTATTAAATGCGTTTGACTGTCGAAGCATTCTGGAGAATGCGACTGGCGCGAATGCGGCACAATTGAGATCCTCGACGCCCAGCTTGGTTATCGGGGGCCGTCGATCGTTGAGTATGACATCGACTATTTCGCCAATTTCGCCGCCGCAGATTATAGTGCCAACGGTGAGGTAGGCGACGCCAGAGCCATGTCTGTCAGGTTCCCTGTAGACCTTGAGAGTCGATATCTGGCGACTTGGCCTCCTTTCCTACTAGACCTCATGCCACAGGGGCACGCGCGACGTAAGCTCGCGGAGCACCTTGGGCTGCGTGTGGATGACCGTGAATCCGACCTCCCACTCCTTCTGAGAGCAGCGGGCAGCCCGGTGGGCAACGTCCGCATCAAGCAGGCAGCGGAGGCTGAACGGGAACGACTTAAGAACGTGACGCGCACTGGGGTCACTGAAGACGACATCTTCAATCGCAGCGAAAAATTCATCGAAGTCGTCGACCGGTTCGGCATGATCGCCTCAGGATCGAGCGGCCTGCAAGGCGAATGGCCGAAGGTCGCTCTAACACAAGCGGTCGATGGTCTCTATTATCCAGACGCGTTTGTGAAGGACGACGAAGCCATCCGACACGTAATCGTAAAACTACTCAGGAGCAGCAACGAACGCGATCGGCTGATCCTGGAGGCGGAATCCGGCTATTCGCGCGTTGCCAAAGAGCTCGGCCTGCGGGTTCATGAAGTCTCGGCCTATGAGCAAGGGGTGTTGATGATCCCGCGCTTTGATCGGGAGATCCAAGGAGGGCTGCTATGCCGCTTCGGCCGGGAAAGCATGGTTTCTAGCATTGGCGTCGCGCAGTTCGGACACAACGCCGACCACGAAGACTATGTGAATGTCTTGAAGCGCCATTCGGACCAACCATTTATCGATATCGTGGAATACGCGAAACGCGATCTCACCAATAGAGCGATGGGCAATCCTGACAACCATGGACGGAACACCGCTCTGCGCAAGACCCCTGGTGGAGGCATCACTCTTGCGCCGCTGTTCGATTTCGCGCCGATGCGTCTTGCGATCGAAGGCATCGCCAGATCGACGAGATGGGGAGTGATGCGCGACACACACCGCGACAGCGATCCTGATTGGTGGCAGGTCTGCCGTGCAGTTTTCATGGAGGACGAGAGAGCAGCGGCCGCGCTTCTTGAGGAGATGGCGACGTTTGCAGAGCGACTTGCCAACGCACCGAAAATATCGCTGGCAATGGGAGTGCCCGCGGAAGTCGTGGATTTCGCAATGTCAGGGTGCGCCGAGCTTGTTGGAAAGGTGCTGGACGCAGCCGCTTCAGCGCCGGGGGTGTGAGAATATGCCTCGATGGAAGAAACCCACCAAGGAAGAAACGAGGGAATTGAGACGGCGCCTGGCTGAAAGAGCGGCGGCTGGGGATCTGCGACTTCCCCAGGCTGTTTCTGAGATCCGAAGGGCACTTGGTTTGAACCAAAAACAATTTTCGGAACTGACTGGCATCACGCGCAGACAAGTCGCTGAGATTGAAACCGGGAAAGCAAATCCGACTGTCGACACGGTTGCCAAGATCGGGCGGCTCTTTGGATTCACGTTGGGGTTCGTCCCGAAATCACGCCTGGATTCGCCGGCCGAAGATCACAAATAGGAAGAGTTCTGCAAAGCCATTAAATCCGCTCAGTCAATGCGATGGCAGGTAAAGCGCGTACCCGACAGAGCGAACGGTTCGAATGACATCAGCCCCCGCCCGCTTCATTGCTCGTCTTATATGTCCAATGTGAATATCAACGGTTCGCGGTTCGACCTCTGCATCGGGTGGCCAAGCAGCGGCAATTAGGTCATCGCGGGTATGGACAACGTCGGGAGCCCGCATCAGGCACAGCAACAGACGAAACTGGAGTGCCGACAGAAGGACCGGGTGGCCGTCTCGCTCGACGCGAAGCCGACCGAGGTTCATTTCGATGTCGGCGTAACGCAATATCGTTGGTGTTTGCGTGCTGGATTGCGCCGCCACATCGGCGCGCAAACCGCGCAGAAATGCAAGCAACCGCTCCGGATTGAACGGACGGTGTATGATGCAGTCCACGGTTGACGCGGCCAGGCGATGACCGTCGCCGCCGTTCGCCGTATTCACGAGAGACACAACCATTGCCTCAGGCTTTGTGTTGGCCCTGATGCGGGCGCAGACGGCAGATGCATTCATGTCGGGATCAGAGCAGTCGACAATGACCGCTAGCGGTGGGGCAAGATGAACACGGCTCAGCAGCTCGGTCAAACGGTTGGTGTTTTCGGCCGAGAAACCTTCAAGCGTGAGGATGTGTTTAAGAAGCAGGTAAAGCTCCGCGTCTTCGGTATGGATAACTATTCGCCCGTTCATCTATCCTCCTTTGCGGAAAACGCTCAACTTCAGCCTCACGCTGGCGCGTACTCGCCGCCATTGACATCCAAGATTGCCCCGTTGACGAAGGCGGCTTCATCGCCGGCGAGAAAGCCTATGGCAGCAGCAACTTCGTTCGGGACGCCCATTCGGCCAGCGGGAATGCGCGCAATAGCCGCCTGATTGGTTGGCGCGCTGATAGCACCGGCCATGGCGGTCGCAATTCTGCCCGGAGCAACGACGTTGGCTGTGACGCCGTGGGCGCCATAAGGCCAGACAAGCGAACGCGCGAGACCAGCCATTGCTGCCTTAGAGGTTACGTAAGCGCTACCGGCGATGCGGGGAAGCGTTCGCCCGGCGATCGAACCAACGAACACGATGCGTCCGAATCCATGCCGGACCATGCCTGGCAACACCGCCTGGCAGCACAACATTGCACCGGTTAGATTGACCGAAAGAACTGAGTTCCACTCTTTAAGGTCGACCTCATCGAAGGGGGACGGACCGTCGACACCCTTCGGCGAGACCCCGGCATTGCAAACGAGAACACCAGCACTTCCCCAGCTTTGCTCGAGCTCACGAAAGAATGCGGTGATCTGAGGTGGTTGCACGAGATCAACGGTGCGCGCGAACAGGCGCTCAGCACCAAATTCACGGGTAAGATCGTCCTTGGCGTTTCGCACATGCCCTTCGTTTTGACCGAAGATCGCAACCCGGTGGCCGCGTGCGAGAAGGTATTGGGCTGTTGCCAGCCCAATACCTGTCGTGCCGCCGGTCACCACGGCGATCCTTTCCGTTTGGCGATTTGTCATGCTGCCGCATCCATATTGGCAAAGAGAGAAAGAGGAGGATGTGCTTCCGGGTCTGTCATGACCTCAATCAACATTGGTCCCTCAGCATTGATGCTGCTTTTGAGCAGATCGGCCAGATCACAAGGATCTTCAACGCGGACCGCGGGGCAGCCGCAAGCCTTGGCGATCTGCACATGGTCGACGTCGGCGAAATGGCATGCCGTCGTGTATCTGCCGAATTTCACGGTCTCCGCATCCCTTTGGAAACCAAGGATGCCGTTGTTCAAAACGATGATGAGAACGGGAAGTTGCATGCGCACCATGGTTTCGAGCTCCGCCCAACTATGGGCGAAGCCGCCATCGCCAACGAGAGCAACGACAGGGCTTTGTGGACGGGCAGCCTTAGCCCCGATCGCGAGCGGCACACCCCAACCAAGTCCTGCGAGACCGCGAGGCGTGATAAACCGCATGACGCCTGGTGCACGCAACTGCCCGACAACCCACATCGAGGAATAGGAGGCATCGGCGACGACCATCATGTCAGCGGTCAGTAGGGACTGAAGCTCGGCCATCACTCTTTCCGGACGGATGGGCCCGGAAGTCGCGGTTGCAACGTCTAAACGATCACTTTCGAACGCGGTCCAGAAGCCTTTGATGCGCTCCTCCAATCGCGCACGATCATTATTGCGACGCGTAAGGTCGACGCGACCAAGTGCTTCCCGAAGGGCCGAAAGTGTTTCCGCGGCGTCGCCAACGAGGCGGATTGCCTCATAATTCCGTCCGATCTCTGCCGGATCGACATCGATATGTACGATTGTCGCAGAGGTTGGAATTTGGCGCCAGTTGTCCGTTCCATTTTGATTGGTTCGCGTACCGACCAGAAGGACAAGATCAGCTTCTTCAATCAAAGGCAGCGAGTGACGTCCGAGCGAGCGTGGGCCGGTCAATGATCCAAGGACACCGGCAGACAATGGATGAAACTCATCGACCACCCCCTTGCCCATATTGGTGGTTATCACCGGCAGGCTTGCTTCATGCTGCAAAGCTGTCAGCTCTTCTGCGGCGCCTGAGCCATGCACGCCGCCACCTGCAACGATGATAGGCGCCTTCGCCGATGCAATTCGCCGTGCCACCTCATCGAGGGCTTCTTCAGAGGGACGCGTGCGATCAAGTGGCCATCGGCCGAGGCATTTTGATCTCGGAAGGGTGGCCGGCTGAGCCGGCGCGCGCAACAGATCGGCAGGTAGGAGCAAGACTGCTGGCCCCGGGCGGCCGGATGCAGCTGCGGTAAAGGCGGCGTCGATATAGTCGTCAATCCGGTCTGGGACTTGAACGCGCCGGACCCATTTGGCGCAGGATTGAAAGAGCGCGATCTGGTCGAAATCCTGGAATGCGTTTCTGTCTGTTTGGTCGCGTTCGACATCCTGAACGAGCGCAACGATCGGAACACTCGCCTTTAAGGCTTCCGCAAGAGGCGGGACAAGAAGTGTCGCGGCAGGACCGTTCTGGGCGGCAACCACAGCGACTTTGCCTGATATGCGGGCATATCCGTCGGCCATCGCCCCGCCCATGTTTTCTTGCCTATAGGCGATCTGTTTGATGCCAGCCGCCTCCGCTGCGAGAATAACTGCCGAGGGAAGGCTCTGGGCGAAGATGACTTCCACCTGGTGGCGGCAAAGGATGTGGGCAATGCGCTCGGCGACAGTTTCAGTTGCGGCATTGGTCATGATTGCGCCCTCTCGTTGGCGGCGTGAACACTCAGGAAATCATCGAAGGCAGCGAGGATGAGGTCGATGTCGCTGTTGGTCATTGGTGTCGAAAGGCTGGCTGCGGCGCCATGGGGAAGGAGGATGCCGCGTTGAAGGAAATGCCGTGCAAGTCCCCTCATCACGAGGCCTTCCGCATCGCTCAGCAAAGCTTCTCGAAACTCGGTTGGTGCATTGGTTTTGGGGTGTATTCGAAACAGCGAAGCTGCGCCGGTGACAGAGAATGGCGCGTCAACGCGGCTGATGCTGCTTCGAAGGCCGTCACGCAGCCGTTCTCCAAGCGCCTCCAGGTGATTGAAGCTATCATGTGTCATTGCTTCCATGGCGACGCGACCGGCGACCATGGAGACGGGATTGGCGGAAAATGTGCCGCCCTGCAGCAGCAGAGGCTTGTTCACCTGTGTACCGAAAACCCGCATGATCTCTTCACGTCCACCGATCGCGCCGATCGGGAACCCACCACCGATGATTTTGCCGGCCGTGACGAGATCGGGGGTGAGCCCGTAGCGCGGCGAGGCTCCTGCGTAGCCCTGCCTGAGATTGAGAACCTCATCGGCGATGATGAGAATGCCATGCTTGCGTGCAGCCGAACTCAGTGCCTCGATGAAGGTGGCATTGGGATGAAGAAGACCGGCGCGGCTGGGCATCGGATCGATCAACAGGCAGGCGACACGGTCACGCAAGGCGTGTAGGCGTTGCTCAAGTCCGTCCACGTCGTTGAAGCGAATGAGATGGACGTCATCGGCGACACTTGCAGGAGTGCCATGGTAGGCAGGTATTGCCCGTGAGATTGCTGCCCGATCGTCTGGGTTTGAGGCCACCGCCTGCCCGGCCTCGGCCCAATCATAAGCGCCGTGATAGGCACCTTCGACCCTGACAATTCCAGGTCGGCCCGTGAATGCGCGGGCGGCTTTGATTGCGAACATCACCGCTTCGGTGCCGCTGTTGACGAAGCGCACTTGTTCGATGGCCGGGATACGATCAACAAGCAACTCGGCAAGCCCGATCTCGTGTTGCGTCGGGTTGGCAAAGCACGTTCCCGTCCGCATAAGATCGCTTGCAGCCTGACGGACCGGCTCGAAGCCGTGTCCATGAATAAGGGTCGTAAAGTTATTGTTGAGGTCGAGGAGACGATTGCCATCGACGTCAACCAGATAGGCGCCCTCCCCGTACGCGACGTAAAACGGGATAGGATCTTTCTCCACCGTGGCGCGGGTCACACCACCGGGGAAAACCGGCACTGCGCGACGGAATAGACGTGTCGATTTAGTCCGTGCAGGCGAGGCCTGCGCGGCATGAATTCCTTGAACTGACATGGCTTGGGCTTTCTGAGCAACAAATTCGGCTCGTCGTTTGTACGAGCTTTACACTTTTGTTGCAACAAAAAACCCAACAGTCAAGTCCATGCAACAAATTCTCTATTGCGCGGAGCCAATCGCCCTTTCGCGACAGGCTCGCCTCAGACGCCGATAGCCGTCGCGAATATCATTCTCCATTGCAGCCCGGACGGCTGCACCATCGCGCTCCTCGAGCGCCTCCATCGCAACCTCATGGTTGTGAACACCAAACCGCTCCTTTGCAAATTCCGGGTAGAGATCGTGCAGGGAGGGGCCGATCCGTAACCAAAGGGTTTCGATCATCGAAACAAGGTGCGGCAATTTTGCCAGCCGGAAGATCGCGAAATGGAACTCCTTGTTGTGCCACAGGGCATCTGCGTACCGCTCAGCGTCAAGTGCTGAATTAATTTGTTTTTGCAGAGACCTAAGGGCCTGCACGTCCTGCGGGACAACATGTTCGGCGGCCTGCTGCGCAGCCAACCCCTCGAGCGCCAACCGAATAAGCGTGATCTCCTGCAGGGCTTTTGCATCAAGGACAGGCACGACGACCGTCTTTGGGCCGGCATAGACGAGCGCCGCTTCGCTTGCGAGCCGATTGATGGCGTCACGCGCAGGAGTAGTACTGACATCCAAGTCCTGGGCAACCGCCCTCACCGTCAACTTATGCCCCGGACGGTAGACGCCACGGATAATCCGCTCCTTCATCTGGCGATACGCCGCATCGCCAAGGTTCTCCGCCGCACGATCAATATTGGCCAACTCGCTCACAGGGACCGCCATTCAAACCTCTCACTCAGTTGACAATGCAAATTTTTGATGCAACAAAAATGAAATATGAAAGTTCTGCAAAGCTTTTGTCGCATCAACGAGTCCTAGCAGCTTTCTTGATTATCGTCACGGGTGCCGCCTGCCAGGTTGGCGCGGATTTTTACATCGCCGTTGATTTGCCCTGGCTGCGCCTGCGGGTCGCCCGATGGGATTGTTGGTACGGGGCCGTCAAACGGGCCCTTGAGAGGTTAGACGCCACAGAGCGTCACCGGAACAGTTGAAAGGAAAGTCAGAATTGATTGGTCAATATTTATCGCTTGTTGGGCTCGAAAAGCATTTTGGCAGTGTTAGGGCCGTCACGAGCCTGTCGCTTGAAATCAGTGCCGGTGAGTTTGTTTCGCTTGTCGGTCCTTCCGGTTCCGGCAAGACAACCGCGCTGAACATGATCGCGGGATTTGAGGGACCGAGCGCCGGCAAGATCGTCATTGGAGGACGAGATGTAACGCATGTTGCTCCCAACCGGCGTGGCATCGGCATGGTGTTTCAAAAGTACGCTCTTTTTCCGCATCTGACGGTGCATCAAAACATCGCATTTCCGTTGCGGATGCGGGGCCGATCGAACAAGACGCGGATTGCCACACGGGTCGAGGAGATGCTCGAACTCGTGCAGCTCTCAAGTTATGGGGAGCGCTACCCCCAACAATTGTCCGGCGGCCAACAGCAGCGCGTTGCATTAGCCCGAGCGCTGGCATTCGAGCCGCCTGTTCTGTTGATGGATGAACCATTGGGTGCGCTGGACAAGAAGCTGCGAGAGGCGATGCAGTTCGAAATCAAGCGCCTGCAAGAGCGGCTGGGCGCTACGGTTGTCTATGTGACGCATGATCAGGACGAGGCCCTGACCATGTCAGACCGCGTTGCGGTTATGGCCGGCGGCGAGTTGATGCAATTCGGTCCTCCCACAGAACTCTATCGGCATCCGAATTCCGCATTTGTTGCCGATTTTATCGGTCGCATGAACTTCATCGAAGGCAGTTGCCTCGAGAACGCAGGTGGCACGGCCGTGGTGCGTCTTTCCGACGACACTGTTCTTTCCATTCGTTCACAAGGTCCGCGAAATGTCGGCCCATCGGCCGGGCAAACAGTAAAGCTTGCGATACGCCCGGAGCGGGTTCGGGTTGCCAGGTGTGGTGAAGGTGGTGCGGGCTGCCTTGCGGCTGTCGTGGAGACCTGTGTCTTTGTGGGCTCTGTCCATATTGTCATGGTACGGCTGGAAAGCCGCCCGGACGTTGTGTTGCAGATACAGCTGCCGGCCGATGGAGGATTGCCATTTCACGAGCGAGATCAGGTTGACCTTCTGCTCGATGATGGAGCCATTCACTTGTTTCCAGAAACGGAAAGGCATGCGGCATGAGCGGCCTTTCCGAAGTTTCGCAGGCCATGGCCGCACGCCAGCCACGATCGACTGAGGCATCCGCACGGTTTTATTCGCGTAGCGTTTCGGTCTGCTTGGTGACGCCACTTGTCGCCGCACTGGTCCTCGGGTTCGTCTATCCCGTCACCCGGCTGGTTGCGCTGAGTTTTGAGGGCGGAAGCCTTGATCACTATCGGCGGCTTGCTGCCGAGCCGCTCTATCTCGGCGTGTTGGCGAGCACGGTGAAGGTTGCATTCGTTGTGACGATTGCAAGCCTGCTTCTCGGCTTTCCCGTCGCCTATCTGATGGCGCGGTTGCGACATGGCGTTGCCATGGTGGTTGCGGCCTGCGTCTTCATACCCCTGTGGACATCGGTTCTGGTCAGGTCCTACGCGTGGGTGGTTCTTCTCCAGCGCAATGGCATCGTGAATACACTTTTGGCGGATGTCGGTATCACCGACGGACCGCTGAAGCTGATCTACACGCAGGGCGCGGTCATTGTGGCAATGACGCATGTGTTGATGCCGTTCATGATCCTGCCAATCTATTCGACATTGCGGACCTTGCCGCCCGACTATGTCAGGGCAGCGCGCAATCTTGGTGCTGGAGCGTTTCGCGCATTCATCAGTGTCACCTTGCCGCTTAGCCTGCCGGGTGTCTTTGCGGGCAGCGTCCTGTGCTTTGTCCTTGCCCTGGGCTTTTACATCACGCCGGCGTTGGTCGGCGGCCCGGGATCTATGCTGATGGCAACGTTGATCGGACAGCAGACGACTGTTCTGCTCGACTGGCCGTTCGCCGCAGCGCTTTCGTCGGTGCTTTTAACCGTGACGCTCATCTTCGTCTTCCTGTTTCGAAAGACGCTCTCGCTCAGCAAGGGATTGCACAGTGTCCATTGATCTCGCACGTTCGCCAAATCGTCTGTCCCTGGTTCGCGACCATTACGCCGCGTCAGCCTTCCACGTCTTTGCCAAGACCGTCGGCATGATCACTCTGGCTGTCGTGATCGGTTGCGTCCTTTTCTTCTTGCTGCTGCCAACGCTCATCGTCATCCCCATGTCACTCAGCGAAAAGGACTATATTGAGTTTCCTCCGAGCGGGTTGAGCCTCAAATGGTACCGTGCCTATTTCAGTGACCCGGACTGGATGGCGGCAACCTGGTTCAGCCTCAAGATCGCGCTTGCTACGACTGCGACGGCCACGATTACTGGCACGATGGCCGCGCTGGCGATCGTGAGAGGGCGCCTCCCCTTCAGATCGGCGCTTCAGGCTCTTGCGCTTGGGCCGATGATCGTGCCGCACATTGTCCTTGGGGTCGCACTATATCTGGTGTTCTCGCCGCTGCAGCTTACGGGCAACTTCTTCGGCTTTCTCATCGCCCATACCGTGCTTGCCACACCTTACGTGATGATCACGGTGACGGCGGCGCTGCAACGTTTCGACCCCGCGCTGGAACTGGCAGCATTGAACTGCGGGGCCAACAGGCTTCAGGCCTTCGTCCTTGTGGTCTTGCCCAATATTGCACCGGGTGTGGCGGCAGGGGCTGTGTTCGCTTTTCTGGCTTCGTTCGATGAAGCGACGGTCGCGTTCTTCATCTCGGATATTGGCGGCAAGTCGATCGGACGAAAGATGTTCGAAGATATCGACTTCAACCTCACGCCGGTCATCGCCGCGGTCTCGACAGTGCTGGTGGCCATTTCCCTCATGTTGATGGGCGCCATTCATTTGGCCAATGCCCAAAAGCGAAACTGATCACAGCGACGCTTTCCATTTCCCTGCTAATCCTACAAAGGAAAACAGCCATGATTTCGATTCCGCTGCGTTGGACTAGAATACACCGGATTGCCTGCGTCTTGCCTCTGCTAACCTGGTCCTCCGTATCGCTTGCAGCAGAGCAGGTGGTCATCGCTTCGACGGGCGGTGCCTACGACCGCGCGCTGAAGGAGGCCTGGTTCGATCCCTTCACGAAGTCGACCGGGATAAGGGTCGTAACTGTCGTTGCGACAAACGCGGAAATGCGCGCCAAGGTCGCGGCAATGGTGAAAACTGGAAATGTCACCTGGGATCTCTATCTCGATGGTGAAATCCAGGCGGCATCCAAGGCACACAAGGCGGTCACCGAAGACCTGACGGATTTCTGCAAACAGTTCGCCGGACGGAGGGATCTCGGTGCCAACGCCTGTGCAGCCGGCGGTGCGCTTTTGCAATCGACAGCCACATTGCTCGCCTATCGAACTGGCGAAGGAAATCCGACGCCGCAGACCTGGGCCGATATGTGGGACAGCAAGACGTTTCCGGGTGAGCGTGCTTTTCCGAACTTCGATGATCCATGGCGTGTGATGGCAGCGGCATTGCTTGCCGATGGTGTCAGCCGTGAGGAGCTGTTTCCGCTTGACGTCGAGCGCGCGTTAAGAAAACTCGACGAGATCCGGCCCGCAGTTTCGGTGTGGTGGAAGACCGGCGACCAGAGTGTGCAAGGGTTTCGCAATGGCGACTATTCAGTTGGACAGATATGGCTGACGCGCGCAAAGGCGATGCAGAACGAAGGGTTGCCGATCGCCTGGTCCTACAAGGCATCGTTTTTGGTTGGAGACCGAATTGCGCTTGTCAGGGGTGCTGGCAACCGTGAGAACGCGCTGAAGCTGATGGCTTTTTGGCTGAATTCGCCGGAGGCGCAGGCAAAGGCGTGCCAATTGCTGTCGTGTACGCCGCCAAGCACCGAGGCGATCGCCTTGATGTCGGAAGACGTGCGCAAGACGATGCCGCATGCAGACGAGGTCCGGGATTATATGGTTGTCCCCGATTCAGAGTGGATCAACGCCAATGCGGCGCAACTGCTGCAACGCTGGAACGAGTGGCTTCGCTAGCAGCGCAAAGCCGCAGACATGAAACAGACAGCTCGGGTCTCTCAAGCAGATCTGAGCCGTCCGTTCGGCGTGTCGTTGATCTCTCAACGCTTGGTGACACCTCAGGGCTAAGGCCGTGCTTTTCGCCATCCAGCGGCCCGCGCTTCGGCCTCACTGCAGAACCACCGTTCTCCGTAATGCGAATTGATCACGGTCTCTGAATAAAGCGCCTGACCTGGCACGTGGTAGATCCGCTCGCCGGTATTGATGCTGACATTGCCTTTGATAGTGCAACCGGGATCGACCATCGAAAGCAGCTTCGAGGGGTCTGAAATCCACTCCTCGATCGACGTCACGCCTGCGATGCCTGCGGCGCCTACAAGGACAAGCAGGGCCGGCGCATCTCGTAGCAGTGATCTCCGTCGCTGTGGAACTCTGCCATGCTGATGGCGCATGTCTCCCCCGTGCCATCAAATTCCTAAAGTTAGAGTTGTACAATATATTAGCGATCGATCAAAAAGCAACCGCCCCAAGTAGGGACATTGACTCTTGCGATCGCGAGAACATATTAGGAACATCACAGCGGGAAAGCAGGCAGCATGAGTGACGAAATCGGCGCCACAAAGAGAGTAGAAAGCGGCCTGGTCGAGCACCTTTGCGAGCATTCCGGCTGCACGAAGTGGCGCGCATTCGGCTATGTCCACGGCAGTGTAGCGCCCAATCGGTATTACTTCGAACACCGGATTGAATAGCCACCGGCCAAGAAGTTCTAATTTCACCGGCGATGCGGCCGCCAACCTAAAACCTACAAGACGAACGCTCCGGGAAGGCCCCCCGGACAAGGAGAAACCATGTCCGCCGCTCAGCAAACCACCCAGACCGACGATGTCGATCAGACGCCTGACGAACTCGCCGCGGCCCTCGCATGGCACAATGGCGATGCCGAGGCCACCATCCGGACCCTATTGGCCGACTGCAGGCATTTGCGCGAACAGCTCGCACTGGCCGAAATTTCGATGAGCTTGGGCTTTACGCGCGGGTGGCGCCCGAGCCGCGATCCGGCCGCCGCAGTTATAGAAAGCGCAAGCGCTTCAGGCTGACGACCATGCCGGAACAGAATGGCTTAACCCGTCGGCAGCGCATGCATACCCTGACAAAGGCCGAGGAGACCGGCCAGATCGTCAGGATCGACTGCATGTATTGCCGCATCACGCATCGCTACCGCTGTCGCGATCTCCTGCAGCTTTGCGGTGATGTGCCGATTGACGAGATCGCTCCGCACTTTCGCTGCGAGAAATGCAATCACAAGGATTATTTACGGGCAGTTTTCGAGTTGCCACGGGGAGCCGACACTGGGAAGCTCCGCATCCGGAAGCTGGTCAGGATCAAGACGGTTCGCAAGCCAGTATGGAAAGACGACTTTTTCTGAGGGGCAATGACGATGTGCAATCTCTACAATTTGACCACGAACCAGCAGGCGATCCGCGATTTCGTATCGGTCACGCATGACCTGGTCGGCAACCTCGAGCCGTCCGTTGACATCTACCCCGATCGCTTCGCGCCGATCATTCGCAACAACCAGGATCGCCGCGAACTGGCGATGGTGCGCTGGGGTATGCCGTCCTCAAGCCAGGCGCTTTTCGAGGGCGCGAAGAAGCGCGCCGACAAGCTCCGCGCTAAAGGGAAAGAGGTCGACTTCGAGGAACTGGTGAAGATGGAGCCCGATGGCGGGACCACCAATGTTCGCAACACATCCAGTAAACACTGGAAGCGTTGGCTGGGAGTAGAAAACCGCTGCGTCGTCCCCGTAACCCGCTTTGCCGAACCGGATCCAGCAAGCAAGGTCGAGGGCGGCCGCATACCAAACGCGTGGTTCGCAAGCACTGCGGACGACCCATTGATGTTCTTCGCCGGCATTTGGGTGAAGGATTGGACCAGCGTTCGCAAGATCAAGGAAGGGCTCGTCACGCTGGACCTGTACGCATTCCTGACGACGGAACCGAATGGTGTCGTTGCGCCAATCCATCAAAAGGCGATGCCGGTGCTTCTGACGACGAAGAACGAGGTCGCGACATGGCTTGCGGCTCCGTGGGAAGAAGCGCGCGCACTGCAGCGCGCCCTACCCGACGACAAGCTGAAGATCGTACAGGTGGCAGACATGCAAGCGCTTGCCAATGCAGGTTGACACCTTTCCTTGTCCACTATGAAGGTCCGGAAACCATAAACCCACCGCAGCCGACAGGAGGGACGGAGGTCAACAAGGAGCTGCCCCGACCAGCCAACTCGCATCGGGCGATGTAGGATCCTGCATGCAGCGGCGGACAGCACAACCTAGGACTTAAGTCTGATCCATCCGGACAAAGGTCCTAGTTGCATTGCCGAATCTAAATGGTCCTGCCATTGCTGGTTGAGCGCCAACCGCACCATTGGCGCTAATGATCCCAGAGCGACGCCCCAGCCCCAAGCAACGCAGCGCTCTGGGATCACCTCGCCCGGGGCACCCTACCCCGAAATCTCGCAGAAGATCCGCCGTGAGACCGTGATCGCCCTCCGCAAGTGCATTTCGCGCTCGATGAATGCCAACTGCGGGTTTCGGCAAAGTCCGGACAGGGTTTCCGGTAATCTCCGGACACCGTTTTCAGTAATTCCCGGACAGTGATTCCGCTAAATCCCGGACAGTTTTATGCGGGTTTCGGCAAAGTCCGGACAGGGTTTCCGGTAATCTCCGGACACCGTTTTCAGTAATTCCCGGACAGTGATTCCGCTAAATCCCGGACAGTTTTCCGGCGGCGGTTTGGCGGTTGGTTCGCGGCTGCGCCGTCTTGTTGGTTAAGCCTCTCACGACAACGTTGAGAGGGGCCGATGGCGAGACGGAAGCAAGCAAGACGAACGACAGTGAGGGATATCCGGACGATTCTGCGCCTGACCCACGAAGAGGGTCTTTCGGTGCGCGAGATTGCCGAGCGGCTGAAGATCGGCAAGAGCTCGGTATCGACCTATTTGCTTCGAGCTCGGGAGGCCGGGCTTTCGTGGCCGTTGCCAGTCGGCGCGGACGAGGATGCAAAGCTGGAGCGGCGGCTGTTCGGCCGAGCCGGTCGACCGCCGCGCGATCTCAGCGAGCCGGACTGGGCGGTGGTGGTTCGGGAGCTGAAGCGCAAAGGGGTGACGCTGACGCTTCTATGGCAGGAATACCGTGCCAACCATCCCGATGGTTACGGCTTCACGTGGTTCTGCGAGCAGGTTGCCGCCTTTAGGCAGCGCACGAGTGTAGCGTTCCGCAATCGGCACGCGGCGGGCGCCGTGATGCAGACGGACTATGCCGGGCCGACGATGCCGGTGATCGATCCGGCGACCGGTGTCATCCATCCGGCCCAAATCTTTGTCGCGGTGCTGGGCGCCTCCAACCTGACCTTCGCCCATGCCAGCTTTAGCCAGCAGTTGCCGGATTGGATCGACGGCCAGGTGCGTGCTCTGACCTTCTATGGTGGGGTCACCAAGGCAATCGTGTGCGACAACCTCAAATCGGGGGTGGCCAAGGCCCTTTGGTTCGAGCCGACGTTGACTGCGACGTTCGCCGCCATGGCGGAGCATTACGACACCACGATCCTGCCGACACGCAGCAGGAAACCGCGCGACAAAGGCCGGGTCGAAGGCGCGGTGCTGATCGTGGAACGCTGGATTCTGGCCCGGCTCAGGAACCGCACCTTCTTCTCGCTTGCCGCCCTCAACACGGCGATTGCCGAATTGCTCGAGGAGCTGAACAACCGGACGATGCGCCACGTCGGCAAAAGTCGCCGCGAACTGTTCGAGGAGATCGAGCGGGCAGCATTGAAGCCTTTGCCGGTGATGCCGTTCGAATATGCGGAATGGAAGTCGGCGAAGGTTCACCCGGACTATCATGTCGAGGTCGACAAGACCTTCTACTCTGTGCCGCATCGACTGATCGGATGCACCCTGCAGGTGCGGCTCACCCACCGGGTAGTCGAGATCTTCCACGATCACCAGCGTGTCGCCAGCCATGTCCGCCGCTCCCAGCGTTCCGGCCACGTTACCATCAACGACCATATGCCCAAGGCACATCAGCGCTATGCCAACACCACGCCGGCCAATCTGATCGGCCGTGCGACCCAGATCGGCCCCAATGCCGCCATCCTGGTCGAACGCATGATGCGCGACAGGCCGCATCCGGAACAGGGATACCGCTCGGCCATGGGCATTCTGTCGCTGGCCCCGCGCTATGGATCGCAGCGCCTCGATGCGGCCTGTGAGCGGGCGCTCACCATCAATGCCGTCACCTATTCCTCCGTCGCCTCCATCCTCAAATCCGGCCTCGACCGGGAAAGACCGCAGGCTGAACATGCGGCCCCCACGCCTGCGCATACCAATATCCGTGGCCGATCCTACTATCAGTGAAGGAAGCAAGAATGCTGACAAACCCCACCCTCGACCAGATGCAGGCCCTCGGGCTGACGGGCATGGCCGCCGCCTGGCGCGAATTGACCGAGCAGTCCGGCACCAATGAGCTCAGCCGCGATGAGTGGCTCGGCCTGATGCTCGACCGCGAAGTCGCCCTGCGCGCCGACAAGCGCATCCGTAACCGGCTCGCCTCCGCCAAGCTACGCTTTGCCCAGGCCTGTATCGAAGATATCGACTTCGCCGCTGCCCGCGGTCTCGACCGGCGCAACACCATGGCGCTGGCCCAGGGGCAATGGCTCACCGCCCATGAGGGCCTGATCATCACCGGCCACACCGGCACCGGCAAGTCATGGTTGGCCTGCGCCTTCGGCAGGCAAGCGGCAAGGCTCGGTCACTCCGTCCTCTATGTGCGCGTGCCGCGCATGTTCGAGGATCTCGCGCTTGCCCGCCTCGATGGCTCTTTCCCTCGCCTCATCGACAAGCTCACCCGCGTCCAGCTCCTCATCCTCGATGACTTTGGAACACATGCGCTCTCCGATCAGCAGCGCTTCCACCTCTTCGAAATCGTCGAGGAGCGCTATCAGAGAAAATCCACCCTGATCACAGCCCAAGTCCCCGTGGCAAGCTGGCACGACCTTATTGCCGACAGCACCGTCGCCGACGCCATACTCGACCGCATCGTACACAATGCTCACCGCATCACCCTCCGGGGCGAGAGCATGCGAAAGCAAAAAAGCGCTCCCCTCTTGACGGCTGTGGAAAACGGCGAAATCAATCAACCCTGATGGTAACCAGGCTGCCGAGGACCAACCTCGTCAAACTGTCCGGACTTTAGTGAAAGCGCTGTCCGGGATTTAGCGGAATCAATGTCCAGCTTTTGCGAAGCGCGCAATCAATGTCCAGCTTTTGCGAAGCGCGCA
>NZ_LMFK01000008.1:123664-124425 GCF_001426785.1 Ensifer sp. Root142 | reverse complement strand
GGTTATAGCGCTCCATGAACCGAGGCAGGAAAGCGTTGCCGTCGTCCATGCCGCAGACGCCCTCCAGGCGCAGATCCTTAATCAACCGGTCCTGTAGCGTCCGGTTCATCCGCTCGACGCGGCCCTTGGCCTGGCTCGAGTTTGCGCAAAGAATCTCGATGTTTAACTCGCAAAGTGCACGCCCGAACTGGGTCATGCCCTGGCCGCCCTTGGCGTCCTTCTTCGCCACCCGGAACACCGAATGCTTGTCGGAATAGAAGGCGACCGGAGCGCCGTGATCCTTCAGATAAAGCTCCAGCGCGTCGAAGTAGCTGAACGCGCTTTCCGAGCGCACGAAACGCAACTGCATCAGCTTGCCGGTCGCATCATCGATGAACACCAGCAACGAACATGGATCACCGCGATCCTCGAACCAACGGTGCTCCGATCCATCGATTTGCACCAGCTCGCCATAGGCCTCGCGCCGCAGCCGCGGCTGATGGAACGTCCGTCGCTGCTTGCGCGACAGCCACAGGCCGGCCTCCGACATCCATTGCCGCAAGGTCTCGCGCGACACCGTCAGACCATCACGCTCCGCAAGCTTCTCGGCCGCCAGCGTCGGACCAAAGTCCGCATAGCGCTCTCGAATGAGAGCCACAGCATAATCGCGCACGCCGTCGTTGATCCGGTTGTTCGATGGCCGGCCGATCGCCTGGTGCCGGATCGACGCCGCACCGCCAGCGCCGATCCGGTCCAACAGACGACGCACCTGGCGGGTACTC
>NZ_LMFK01000008.1:0-123627 GCF_001426785.1 Ensifer sp. Root142 | reverse complement strand
AATCAATCCCATCCGCAATCTCCCAGGTCATCAAAACCCGGGGAGAGTGACATTCTTACTTTGCAGGATCAGGACACTTCAACTTTGCGGCTACACGATAAGATCGCGTAAGACTTGTTATGGAACTTACAAATATGGTCCCGAGACAGGTCCGCGTGACCCAGTCGACGCGGGCCGTGGCACAACTTCGAAGCTGTTGAATGCGCGCCCGGCAGACCCGGTGCGGTTCATGGTCCTCCCATGAGTATGTACAATTACAGCCAACTAAACGAGCCAGTTCTTAGGGCGCAAGGCGAAGGTCGGCGTTTGTCCGCATGCATGTCATCGTTTTTCATGAAATTGTCTCTTAGGAATCATTTTTCATGAGCAAGGATCGGATTTCATGAGACGGCTATGGCCCAGCACCATGGAAAACAGCCAAACGATCCTGGGGGTTGCCGGCTCATCGGTGAAGACAACATGGAATTGGGCGAAATCCACCTGAGCTTGTTCGCCGGGAGCCGTTTCGACCCGAACTTCAAACCCGTGTTCGGAGGACGGGCGGACGTCTCTGAGAAAGTCCGTGACTGCAGTGTAGCCGCCGGAATATCCGCGTTCCTTCAGCTCCCGCAGGAGCCGCCGTCCGCTAAGACTGGGATAGGCCGCGGTCCATAGGCAAGTGCCTCAAGGCCCCGTTCGATATATTTGCGGATTGTCTCTCGATCGACGCCGGTCTGCCTGGCGATCGCAGACACCGACAAACCCTGCCGGTGTAAATCTAAGACTATGACTATCTCCCCGAGTTTGATCACCGCCAATCCCCTCTCGACCATCGAGAGTAGTATCGGAGATGCCGTACCGCCAGTCTTCCCGGGCGAGCGCCGAAAAGACCGGCGGCGTCCCTAAACTCGGGAAGATTCAAATGGCACTTTTGGAGAGTATTGATCCGGTATCGACAGCAGGCCCAAGAGAGCGAAAGACCGGATGTCCTTCCTCGCTGACAACCTGATGGCCGACCTTGCCGTTACCCTCGCGCGTTAGAATGAGCGAATGAACATTTCGAGCGGCGAAACACGGATTTGGCTGTCCTGTCAGGCACTCTGCGTAATGCGCAGCAAATGGGTCGCGCGTGCCTCGATTACACCGCGAATGGTCTTGAGAATCCCATGGGGGATACCCTCTTCCTTAACTGCCGCCAGCAGCTCGTCGGCCTCTCCGGTGATACGGCTTGCAAGCTCAGTCAGGTCTTTGATTAACAAGCGCTGCGCGCTCCTTGTGTCCGGCACCAGTGTTAGCCAGTGCTGCAACTGAATTGTGTCAGCAATCGATCGTCCACCAATCGGCATGGCGAGCTTTTTCGCCCCAGGTGCACCACTGTTTTGGTGTTTTTTTTGATCGGTGCGATGCCCCGTGGATTGAGTTTTCAAAGAGTTCAAATATTCTATGGCTCGCCCGACAAGAAAAAATGTTTCAAAATTTGAAGTATACTGAGGTCAGCTAGGGAAAGACCGCATGCTCATCTATTCCGACGAGAATATTGAAGTAATTCACCGCGCGGGTTCATCGCCTTATCTTCTTGTCACATTTAATGAGATGGAGATGCAGGCGAACGGCAGTCGGTTCTGGGCGCAACGGTTTTGCGAAAAAGCCGACATTGCCGCGCTCGGCTTCATCAGCCGGCGGCCTAATTGGTTTCCGGCAGCGAGCATCGTTAAGGCGGTCGACGCGGCGCAACCCATTTTGCGTGCCGCGCCGGAGCGTGTCCTCTACGGTCATTCACAGGGCGGCTATGCGGCGCTGCGTTATCGTCGGCGCTTCGACGCGACCGTCGCCATCGCCTTCTGCCCGCAAGCCTCGATTGACCCGAATGCGGTAACGTTCGATCGCCGGTTCACGCGACATTTCTCGCCCAAGCTCCACACCAGTATGGGGATCGCCCCCGACCAAGCGGCCGGCCGGGGCTATGTCTTTTTCGATCCGTTCCATTCGGTCGATCGCCGGCACGCGGAGCAGATCGCGGCGCTCCAAGCAGAGACGCGGCTCGTTCCGGTCCATATGACCGGACATGGCACCGTGCGAGCCTTCACTGGGACAGCGCGGGCTCTTTCGCTCATCGACTCTTGCCGAGCAGACAACCTCACGGGCCTACGGGAACTTGCCCGCGTGGTTCGTGTCGCCGCACCCATGAGGCCCTACCAAATCGCGGTCTCGGCAATCGCTCGCCATCCCGCTTGCGCCGACCGGTTGCAGGCTCGCTTTGGCGAGGGCTTCTCGCCCGTGGAGCGCGTTAATTTCCTATATCACCGGGCCAACCGTCACATCCGCGACAGTAAACTCGCTACCGCGCGGGAAATGCTTGCCGAGGCCGTGGCACTTCAGCCTGCCAATATCGGTTTTGTTCGCCGGCTCGAGGAGCTTGATAGCCGTATAGCCCGAGCCCGCGACGTGGCAATTTCTGGATGAGTGGCTCTTTATGAGTTCATCCTTCCAGCGGCTTTTGCCGCGGCGGCCACCGCGTCCCACTCCGCCAGCACTCGTTCCTGAGTGAACCGCCGCGCACTTTGTTCCGCGTCGCGCCCAAGATGGTATCGCAGCAGCGGATCCCGCAGGATCCTTCCAAGGGCCGTCGCCAGGGCGTCGATATCTTCCCGTTCGACCAGGATTCCATCCTCGCCATCGCTGATCATTTCCTCGGGCCCCCATTGGCACCGAAACGACACGGTGGGAATTCCGGCGGCCATCGCCTCCAGCAGCACAATCCCCCATCCCTCATAGCGAGACGAGAGCACGAACACGTCGGCCGTCTCCACCCATTCTCCTGGCCGCTTCGTGACGCCAGGCATGCTCACCCGGTCGGCAAGACCAAGCCGGTTCCTTTGCGCCTCAAGGTTTGCCCGCTCCTCCCCTTCCCCCCAAATGCGCAAATGCCACTCCGGCAAATCCGGCGCGATTTTGGCGAATGCCTCGAGCAGCAGGTCGAAGCCTTTTTGGTGGGTCAGGCGTCCGACGGCAGTCAACGTGTTATCCTGTCGTCTGCTGTTCCAACCCGGCGGCAGATCGGATGCATTAGGAACGACCCAGCCACGCTTGCGCATGATGGGGGGAAAGGTTTCGAGCGCCCCACGCGTCATCGTTACCAAGCCGAAGGCGCGCGGGTAGAGCCATCGCTGCAATCGCTTCCAGCCGCGTCCGACGGGCTGCAGTTCGGGATTGTTGCGCTCGGAAACGATGATCGGCACACGAAGCCGCCAGCCCGCGAGCAGTGTGAGAACGTTTGTTCGCGTGAGGAAGCTGAGGATGAAGGTCGGGCGCGACGCTCGAAGCGCGGCGGCAAGCTTTCGCATCCTGCGAAACGCCATCAGACCGGAATGAAGGTTCGATCGAGGCCGCCCTGCCCCACCGAGCCGCCAGATATCGATATGCGGATCGATCGGATAATAGGCCTCCGAAGTTGGTGCCTCGAAAGTAATGATGGTTACCTCATGCCCTTGCCGTGACCAGTGATTTGCTACCAGGCTGACGACGTGCTCGGTGCCGCCGGCGCCGAGTGCCGGGACGACAATCGTGGTTCTGGTCGTTTTTTGGTCCGGATGGTCGTACGCGCCACGATACGGGCTCGTTGCCATTCCTTGATGTTCCCCTTCGCGTTCCACACGTCCTCGGTCAATTAGATGATGGTTGTTACATTCCGGATCGCAGTTGCAGTGTATTCTGTTTTACCCGCTGCCGCGACGGCTTCAGTGCGCCGTCAGGGGGTGCCGATGAGCAGCATTTGCAGGGTGTCACAGGGGCATGCTCAAGCGTGTTCGGGTGACCTCTCATGCTGCGTTGGCGGACGCGTTCCTCGTTTCTCGCCGAAAATCCGGCAGAACCTGGTTTCGGTCCATTCTGTCCCGAGCAGACCGTATGCTCGAACCGATCGCAGCTCACTGCATGCGCGAACGAGCTGCTGTTCACGCGGTCACTTCGTAGCGCCCACGACGACGTTCCTGACGACGTCCGCGATCGTCCTCATTGCCTGCTCGTCGAAACTGGGATCCACCAGAAAGGCCAGGCTCGTTTCTCCGAGAGACCGGGCGACTGGAAGTCGGTGCGCCGGCACCATGCCGACGTTGATGAATGCCTGTTCCCGATAGATTTCCGAGCAACTGCCACTAAAACACGGCACGCCGCGGCCATTGATCTCCGCCACAAGCCGATCCCGGTTCCATCCGTCGCGCAGCATTTCTGGCTTCACGAAACTGTAGAAGCGATACCACGCATGGACGAAATCCGGCGGCGGCATTGGGGTGCGAAGCGCCGACAGATCCTTGATGGCGTCGTGAAGGATTGCTGCGTTGACCGCACGGATATCGTGAGTGTTGGCAAGCGTGGCGAGCTGCGCCGTCCCGAGCACTGCCTGTATCGACGTCATGCGCCAGTTGGTGCCGATCGTCTCATGCAGCCAACGGAACCCCGGGGGATGCTCCGTCTTGAACACGGCATCGTAGCTCTTGCCGTGGTCCTTGCGGCACCAGGCGCGTTTCCACATGGCCTCGTCGTTTAGTGCGACCAGGCCACCTTCGCCGCCCGTCGAAATTATCTTGTCCTGGCAAAACGAAAATGCGGCGATCTCGCCGAACGTTCCGACGGGGTGGCCTGCTATGGAGGCTCCGTGCGCCTGGGCGCAGTCCTCGATCACCCAGAGATCGTTTTCGGCCGCCAGCGCCATGATTGCCGGCATGTCGCAGGGCCAGCCGGCGAGATGAACCGCTATAATGCCTCTGGTCTTTTTTGACAGGCAGCGGCCGATCGTCTCTACCGTGATGTTCTGGCTCTCCTCGTCGACATCGGCGAACACCGCCCTACCCCCGGCCATGACCACGCAGGATGCGGAAGCTATAAAGCTCCTGGGTGTAACGACGACCTCGTCGCCGGGCTGCAGGTCGAGTGCATGAAGTGCCAAGTCAAGCGCGACGGTTCCGTTTGCAAGCGCGATCGCATGCCGCATGTCCAGATAATGTTCATAGGCCGCTTCAAAGGCGCGAACGTGAGGTCCAGTCCAGGCGTTGACCTCGCCGGTTCGCAGCACGTTGCAGACGTCTGCGATCTGCTGTTCATCGTAGATGGGCCATCGATGCATCTGTGTCCCCCCGAACTCCATCCTGTCATGAGCGCGTCTGTGGCAGCATCCAACGAACAAGGACGAACGCTTCGGCCGCTTCGCTCATCACCGTCGCGCCGCGCAATTGCGCCAGCGCCGACAGCGTTCTCGTCGATCGCTCGTGTGGCGGCGAGCGGATCTGGGACGCAAAACACTGCATTGCTTCGAGCTTTTTTTCGAAATAGCTCGAGATGTCGACGAAGACGTTTGGCGTGAAGCCTGGGGTCAGATAGGGCGCGTTCCAGTTGGTCTCGGACAGTGTTTCATAGGCCAGTATGCGATGAGGGAAGCTTTCCTGGTGGGGTCGACTTGCCACCAACGCTGATAGGAACGCTAGCTGATGATCTCGATGAATGTCGCCGGGAAATGGCAGAAGAACTGTCTCGGGAGATAGGAGACGAACGAGATCCGAGAGCGCGCTGTTGACGGCGGAATGCCCGGCCAGGTCGAGACCGGCTGCTTCGAAACCGAGCCAGAATGTTTCCTCCACGCCTAGCAATGCGTGGGCCTGATTGGCCTCCGCTCTGACTAGAGCGATGCTTTCCGAAGTGAAGGCGGGAGGCCGCCCCTCGGTTACGATCGCCACGAACACCCGCTCGCCTTCCGCGGTCAGTCGAGCGATCGTTCCGCCCGCTCCCAACACCTCGTCATCCGGGTGTGGCGCGATCACCAGGGTTCGGCCAAACGAGAGCGGAACAGGCAACGCGGGACCCCTCTTTGCCTTGGCTCGCTTGCTCATCGATGGCTTTCTCCTAGTGGTGCGAAAGGCGCGGCGGCGCCGTATCGTTCGGCGACATGACGCCGTGCCTCTGCCAAGTGCCTGTCGTTTCGCTTCTCGCCGGCGACAAGCGTGAGTACGGTCATGACGAGGATGCGCGTGTCGAGCCATCGACCAGCATGATCGACATACCAGATGTCGAGCGCCAGTTTCTCCTCGTTCGACAGGCGTGTATTGCCGTTGACCTGCGCCCATCCGGTGATGCCGGGCAGTACCCGGCATCGGACCCGGCCGAGCTCACCGAATTCCGCGATGGTTGTGGGACCAAGCGGGCGCGGTCCGACGAAGGCCATCTCACCCCGCGCGACGGAAAGGAATTGCGGCAATTCGTCGAGGCGCGTGCGTCGCAGAAACCATGTCAGTCTCGTCGCGCGCAGATGGTCGGGCAACAGGTGTCCGTTCGCATCGCGACCTTCGCGCATGGTGCGAAACTTGACGATGGAAAATGGCTTAGCCCCGAGACCGGCACGCAATTGTCGAAAAATGAGTGGCCGACCGAGTGTGGCGAATACAATCGCGGCCGCCAACAGCATCAGCGGCAGGCAGAGGATAAGCAACACGCCGGCGATGAGAACGCTGTCTACCCGGCCATTTTCAGCTGGTAAAGCTATAGGGCCCATCTCGAGTGCATGTCGGCCGTTCCGTCTCAATCCGCTCTCCGTCACGTCGTCTGTTTGGTCGGCGGTGCCGCCGTGACCGTGCTTGCTTACATGCCCGTTATTGCCACTACCAAGACGTCGCCCGGCAGCATTTCCGTTAATGGGGAAGCCTCAATGCTCGCCGGCTTGCCGCCGACGGGGTTGCGGCGGATCTCGTAGGTGTAACTGATCTTGGATTTGTTTGCTTCATCGGCGCTCGCCGCCGCCATCAGCAGAATTTGCTCCTGGGCAGCTTGCCTGCTGGCGATCAGTTTCTTGATCTCCACGTCGCGCTCCTGCAGTTGCATGAGAATTTCCTTCTCGCGATCCGCCCCGAGCTTGGCGAATTCCAGCTTCATTTCGCTCAGCTCCCGCCGTGAACGGGCAAGCGTCGCGAAGGTCTCAAGCAACTGGGACTTTTCGTTCGATGCGTTGCTCCTGGCGCGTGAAAGGTCGCTTTCGGTGTTGAGTTCACGCTTGCGCAGCGAGCTCACCCGCGCCAGGTCCTTTTCATTGATGTCGACCACTTCCTTTTGTTGAGCCACAAGTTGATCGAGGATGTCTATCGCGCCTTGCCCCTGGACAATTCCTTCCGACAAAATGGCGCTCTGGGACTTGTTGGCGGCGAGATCGGCACTCAGGATCTTTTCCTCGACCTCGATAACCCCTTTGAGAGGTAAGTCGGCGAGGTATCCGCTGGCGACTTCCGGCACGTCCTTCAGGTCGATCTTCGCGCTGTTCTTTAGTTGCGCAACCAGACGGGCAGCGTAAATCGCCTCATAGACGATTTGCGCGTCAGCTCCCTCAATCTCGCCGCGGAGCCTTGCGCGCGCCACGATCCGATCGGACGGATTGACGGATGCGATCTGGGTGCCGCCAGCGAGACCCACGGCCTGTTCTACCGTCAGGCCGCCGTAGAAGGGGAAGGAACCGGGGCTTCGCACTTCGCCGAGAACGAAGATCGGACGAAACGTGGAGATGTTGAGCGAGAGCTTTGGATCAATCAGGATTTCCCGGGAACGGTACTCGGAGCGTAATTTTTCCAAGGCCGCGGTCACCGTCAATCCAGCGATCTTGACGGATCCAATCAAAGGAAATTGGGCATCGCCGTCGCTCGAAATCGTTACCGTCACGGGAATCTCGGCGTCGTCCAGGAAGTCGAAGGTGAGGATATCGCCCGTAGACAGCCGATAGTCGGCGGAAAGCCCTCCCCCCGTCGTCACGCTGAGCAGAAAACACAGGATCGCTGCGAGAAGATATTTGGAAATCCTTCTCGCCAGGCTCCTGTCGAATGAGCTCGTGATTCCGGTCATGCGATTGCGCCTCTCGAAAGAAAAGACAACGCTCGGAGATCGTATTGTCGGCGACTATATTCTGACGTTCGCCGAGCCGTCAAAGGATTTTGGTTGAAAATAAAAAGATGCGGTAACATTATAATACATATCCCCAAAGGGAGAGTAATTTCGATTTTTATTACCCCGATGGATTACCCCGAAAGAGCTACCTAGACTGTCCCTTCTCTCGCCGGCGCCCCCGGCATGATCTTCTGGAACGCGCGTGACGATCCGCAAGAAACTACGACGCGCCGTGAAGGCGTTCGGCGACATCGCGAGGCGGGAAAAAAGCCTTAAGGAGAGGCTGCAGGCGGTCGCTCATCTGATGACGGGCAATTTCCTCGGCTCGATCATTGGGCTCGCCGGTTTTGCCTTGACCGCGCGCGCACTCGGTCCGGCCGACTATGGCATGTTAGCGCTGTGCTTCGCATACATAAGGGCGGTCGAGCGGCTGGTCAGCTTTCAGTCCTGGCAGCCGCTCATTAAGTTCGGGAGCGAGGCAAAAGAGGCCGGGCGTAACGACGATCTGCGCGCCATCTTGAAGTTTGGACTCCTTCTCGATGTCGCGGCCGCGATCGCCGGTTGCCTGATCGCAATCTTGCTGGTTCTTCTCGCTGCACCCTTCTTCGACCTCTCGGAGCCGGTGAAAGAACTGGTCCTCGTTTACTGCTTCGTCTTGCCTTTTCAGCTTTCCGGCATGCCGACCGCGGTCCTCAGGCTTTTTGGCAGGTTCACCTCCCTAGCCTACGGCCAGGTAATTTCGAGCCTCTTGCGCGTCATCCTCTGTTTTCTCGGCTACATAACCGGTGCTGGGCTGTTCGAATTCGCATTGATCTGGATGGCAGCGCAGATCCTGAGCGCCATTTCGCTGGTTACTTTTTCCTTAGTTGCCCTCAAGCGCGAAGGCTTGCTTCACGGTCTGGCGTCGGCGTCAATGGCACAGCTTCGGACCCGCTTTCCCGGCCTATGGAAATTCGCGATATCGGCGAATGTCTCGCTGACCATTCGCGCAAGCGCCAACGAACTTGACACATTGCTGGTCGGCTACCTCGCCGACCCGGCTTCAGCAGGGCTGTTTCACATCGCCAAGCGCGTCGGTCGCCTGGCGCAACAGGCAGGCAGCCAGGTCCAGACGGTGCTCTATCCTGAACTCGCTCGCGCATGGGCCGCGGGCGCGAGCGCCGAATTCCGGCGCGCCGTATCCCAGACGCAGTGGCTGCTCCTTGCATTCGGCGTCGCGATGATAGGTGCATTCTACGTCTCGATCGAGCCGCTGCTGAAATGGACAGCCGGACCGCAATTCGTCGGCGCCGCGCCACTGGTGATTGTCCAGTCGATTGCCGTAACACTAACCCTCGTCGGTGCCGTCTTCCGCTCGGCACTGTTGGCGATAGGAGAGGAACACAGAGTCCTCACGAGCGTGTTGATTTCGGTCGTGGGCTTTTACGTGACGGCGTTGATCTTCATTCCGCAGATTGGCGCCATGGGCGCCAATGTTGCCCATATCGTCATGTCAGTCGTGTGGCTGGCGATGATGTATGTGGCTTATCGCCGGCGCATCTAGTCGAACATCTTCAGTCTGTGGGATAGCGTCCGGCGATGCGCTCTTCAGAAAGCCACTGCATGAAGTCGTCGAAGTTCGACCACCCGTTACCGTCGCCGTCGACCCAAGGGTCATTGCTGACCGCTGCGGCACCAAACTGCGGCTCGATCGCGTCGGCCATGCCGTCAACATCGGAATCGAGATAAGGCTCGCCATTGGCGATTTCCGGCAGGGCACCCGGCACGCTGACCATCTTGCCGCCGCCCTTTTGCCCGATGGGCCCGATTTCGGCGATCACCCGTGTATCAACGCCATCACGCGGGAAGGCGCCCGCGGTCGCCGTGACGGAGGCATAGACCGCCTCGGCCGGCTCGGGATTAGCAATCGCCAACGGACAAGGCGGCTTGTCGACGACGAAGCCGAGCGTGTCGGGCGCGATCGCGACGATCGATTTTTTTCCAAAACTCCAGGTAACATTGCCGCTTTGGTAGAGCTTCGGGTTGTCGACACTGGCCGTGTCGTTCCAGTTCATCGCATAGGTGACTTCGTTGGTACTCGGGCCTGCCTTGAAGTAGTTACCGACAAAGGAGATCGGCGTCCCCCCGGGAAATTGCGAGAATATTTCGCCCCACTCGGACGCTGCGTTAAAGAAGAGATTGTTGACGATCTCGATGCATGAGCCGCCATAGTGGTTATTGTCCGGGTTCCTGTCCCTGTTGGAAACACAAGCATTTTTCCAGAAGCTGATGTTTTGTGGGCCCCGCGGATCCGAGCCGAGAAGCGCGCATTTGCTGTGCTTGTTCAGGCCTTCGGCAAACAGGGAATTGGCAACGGTTAGATCCGTCGTGGTGGCATAGGCGTTGAAGTTCTCATCCGTCGCCCAGGACGTCGACACGTGATCGACATAAACCAGCCGACTGTCCTCGATCGTCACGCCATCAACATTCGGTATCGAATTGGAAAACTGCGGCCGCATCCGCAGATGACGGATGATGACGTTGACTGATCCCTTGACGACGAAGGGCGTGTGTAGACCCTCGCTGTTTGTCTGGTCGATAGTCAGCAGGATGCCGCCACCCGGTGCCGTCTGGCCGAGAATGGACAGATTGGCGTTCTGGTCCCGCACAACCAATGAACTTTTCAGCTTGATGGTTCCGCCGACCTTGAACACGCAATTGCGCGGGCCACTGAGATCGATGCAGGCGCGCAGGCTACCGGGGCCAGCGTCGTTGAGGTTGGTGACCGGGATGATCGCCCCGCCCCTTCCTCCCGTTGCCATCTTTCCGTAGCCCTCAGCGCCCGGGAATGCCGGCTGTTCCTGTGCCAGGGACAGTCCCGCCGCCGACGTCAGCGCAAGGAAAGCGCCGGCGACCGCACTGCCCCAACGAAAGAAAGACAGGCGAAACAACAAACAATTCGAACTCGAAACCGCCTTCGCTGCGTCTGTCATGTGAAATCTCCTGCTAAGGCTCCACATCGGTTCGCCGGGACAAGAAGGCTGGGCGAACGATAGTGGTTTTAACTCAAGTCAACGAAGGGCACCAGCCTACCCTCGAACTCGCTTTCGCAGCGTGCGAGGGTTTCACGATTTTTTCCATGAACACTGGATCTGGCGCATAGGTGCGCACTGCGCCGTGAATTTGACCCAACAATCGGAGTTATGCCGCCACCCGGCCGCGTAAATGCCTGCAGTTGGCCCAAAGGGGCAACGGGCTAGTCCGTCTTTGCCTGTTGCCACAAGTCGGTCAGCGTGACGCCTTTCCTGCCCCAATTATCGGTATCTATTTCATCGATCACGACAAAGACATATTCGGGATTGCGGCCCAACTCTTCGACAAGAACCTCTGTCATCCTTCGGATGACAGCGCGCTTCTGATCGACGCTGGCGATCCCTTTTGCGATCTCAACTTTTACGTAAGGCAACGGCTAACCTCCGTGTTTCCAGATCGACTCTTGTCTCAAAAGGGGCCTCTTATGATGACTGGTCTTGGCGCATGGTTGCCATCCCCGTCCTGTCCTCCATCACTCGGCACTGCAATAGGCAGCTCGGTCAAGGTGTAAGCGGACACCGCTTACGAAAAACCTACGCCACAGTATCCTACACTCTCCGAAACTATCCCTCCCCTGTCACTCCCGGATTATCATGTTACAAGCCCGTCGATGTTGTAGAAACAGGATGCTCATAGAAGGTGGGCAGAGGTTGTCCGTCGATTGGGACGGCATTCAATGTTGGATTACAAACGGTGATCAGACCGCATAACCGAATTTTCCAAGATCCAAGCCAGTTAGCTCCATAACACGGCAGTTGCTATCACGATAATGGCCGGCAACGAATGCGCGTATGTTGCGGTCAATTTTCCTGTTTAACCGTTCGTCAAATGATTGCGGAGTTAGGCGTTCGAAGACCGGCTTCATTCGTGCGAAACGCCGCGCGAAGCGGGGGATTTGAACTATCCCGCCGCGGCTGAGTTCGTTGTTGCTCATGAGACGGTTTGCAAAGCGTTGAACGAACTGCATCGTGACTGGACGCCTGCTGTTAGTGACGACCTTTGCGATCGAGGCGGGAGGCGGCATTTCCATGAACTGGCTGATTTGCCCCACGAAGCTTTCCAAGTCCCGCACCATCATCTCGAAAGGTAGCACTAGAACGCTGCCAAAGAGATCCTGATAGTGCCGGATCAGTCGGTCGAACTCGTAGACTTCGAGACGGAACCCAGGCATGCGTCCTAATTGTGGTTCAGGCGTCTCAAGAAACCGCTGGAGCGAGAGATCCCCGCCGTCGGTAATGTACTGGCTATATATCGATCTGATCAGCGATACCTGCTCTCGCACCACGATCAGAATTCTTGCCGCGGGGAACGTACGCACGAGCCGGTCCGCAATGAGCATGCGATCATAACCGCCGCTTGGCGGATATCCGGAGAGCCGTTCGTGGCTAAGGACGAAGCGCAGGCCATTGTCGCGCGCGGTGTCGATATAGGGTAAGTAAAGGCTTCGGCACACAAAGGGGTCGAAGACGAAATTGTCGGGGAACGCGATGTCTTTCACAATGCGCGTTCTCGACCCGCCTATGTTGCTGGAGTAGCCATTGATGGGCTGGAAGCAATGGTCCTGAAGGTAGGTCGATCCGGTCTTGTGATAGCCGATATGGATAAGTATGTCGGCGAAATCTGCGTCCGCGGGTGCGGTTCCTCCGCTGTCATTCACCCGATCGAAGTTCATCTCGCCCCCTTCTCAGCGGGCGCCTTGGGCTCCGCCGGTTGGCTGCAGTCACCTGCCTGATGCAGGAATCCCATTTTGCCATGATGGTTTCGGTCGAAAAGCGGAGGACGGTTTGATAGCCGGCTTCCGCAAAGCTTCCGCGCAGGCTTTCGTCCAGCATCAAGAGCTTCAATGCTGCCGCTAAACTGTCGACGTCGTCGACGGGAACAAGAAGACCTGACACCCCGTCCTCAATGATCTCCGCCGGACCAAAGTCGCACCGTGTGGAAATAACCGCCAGCCCTGCCGCCATCGCCTCCATCAGAACGTTGGGAAATCCTTCATAACGCGAACTGAGAACGAATAGGGCGGCGTCATCAATCCAGGAGCCGGCCTTTGCCGTCACCCCTGCGAGCGAGATTCTGTCCTGCATGTGCCGAGCCCGGATCCTCTCTTGCAATTGATGCCGGTCTGGACCTTCGCCGTAAATCGTCAGGCACCATTCGGGAACCTCCGCACAGACATTGGCAAAGGCTTCAATAAGCGTATCAAAGCCCTTCTGATCCACCAGCCGCCCAACTGCCACGACACGTAAAGCTCTACGGGTAGGTTTAAGGATACGGTTTCGGTCACAAGGATTACCGATGATGACCGCCTTTGTCCTCAGCGATGTGGGCAGGGTCTTGGAAATGGCCTCCGTTTGCATGATCAAGCGGTGAGCTTGGCTCAGAACCAAAGGTTCGATCATGTTCCAGAGAAAATGCTTGGGTTGAGCACCGGGATTGTTGCGTTCCGAAACGAGCACCGGAATGCCTAGGCCGCGCGTGGAAAGCAGGGAGACAATGTTGATCTTCGTCAGAAACGAAAGCACGACATCCGGGCGAAGCTTCCGGAGTTCTGCACGAAGGCGTAAAATCCGATTGACGGTTTTGATAGAGCTCCTTGAAAACGGGCCCTCTCGGGCGTCCGGCAATCGGTGGACAGTCACGCCGCTTGGCAAGGAAAAGTAAATGTCATCCTCATCGGAGCTGAAGGCGAAGACATGCACTTCATCGCCGCGCGCGTGGCGGTCTTTCACGATGAGGCTGACGACCCGTTCCGTTCCTCCGGCGCCCAGGCCTGCTTCAACTAACGCAAGTCGCATGCTTCCTCACAATCGCACAGTGCTACCGTCGGTTTTGCTCGGCTGGGAATGATCGGGGCGTTCTTAAATTTTGGCGTACTGCCAGCTTGATCAAGGCTCTCCCAATTCTCCACCGTTGCCTCAGAAGCGAGACGAGCGCGGGGCACCAATTTTCATCCAAAAGGCCCTATGCCTGTTTCAGCGCGGCAATGTGAACCAAGGTATTAGTCTAGTTCAAAGTGCTCCTTGTAGTCCTGCTTGAGGCGGTCGGGCTGATCTTCCTTTCGAAGGACACAGTTTCCAATGACAAGCCGTTCTATCTCGGTGCCCATGAAGCAGTGGAAAGCGTCTTCTGGAGTACAGACGATCGGTTCGCCACGCACATTGAAGCTCGTATTGACGAGAACCGGGCAGCCGGTGCGCGCCTTAAAGGCAGTCAGCAAGTCCCAGTAACGGGGATTGGTCTCTCTATGCACCGTCTGCACTCGGGCCGAATAATCGACGTGAGTAACAGCTGGGATCTCCGATCGGGAGACGTTCAGGCGGTCGATGCCGAATAATTCCTGCTCATCAGTGTTCGGTTGATGTCTTCGACTTTCCAATACGTCGCCAACGAGCAACATGTAGGGACTGTCAACATCGATATCGAACCAGTCCGATACATCCTCGCGCCTGACAGAGGGCGCGAAGGGGCGAAAGCTCTCGCGATATTTAACCTTGAGATTTAGCGTTCTCTGCATGGTAGGCGACCGCGGGTCGCCCAATATGGATCTCGCCCCGAGCGCGCGGGGTCCGAATTCCATGCGCCCTTGCATCCATCCCACAGCCTTCTCCTGAACAAGAGCATCGACGGTGCTCTCGGTAACCTCGCTGTCTGAAAGAACGCCGTAGATGGCTCCGGCGGCTGCAAGGCGCTGTTCGATCTCTTTTTGGCCGTAGGCGGGGCCAAGATAGGCGCCCTCCATGCTATCGCGACCATTGACCTTCCGACCATTGCCGAGGAAGCCGTGCCAAACAGTAAGGGCCGCGCCAAGAGCACCTCCGGCGTCGCCGGCTGCCGGCTGGATCCAGATATTCTCAAATATGCCCGCCTTAAGGAGCTTACCGTTTGCGACGCAGTTCAGCGCGACACCACCGGCAAGGCACAGGTTTCTTTCGCCCGTCTCAATCTGCGCAAAGCGTGCGAGCCTCAGAACTACCTCTTCGGTCACTGCTTGGACGGATGCTGCTAGGTCCATTTCGCGCTGGGTTAAGACGGATTCCGGCTTTCGTGGTTCGGCTCCAAAGAGACGATGGAAGGCCGGGGAAGTCATTGTAAGGCCAGTGCAGTAGTCGAAATACTGTTGATCAAGGCGAAACGAGCCATCCTCTTTCAAATCGATCAGATGATCTAGAATAGTTTGGGCGAAACGCGGCTGCCCGTAAGGCGCCAAGCCCATAAGTTTGTATTCGCCTGAGTTTACCTTGAATCCCGTGTAATAGGTGAAAGCGGAATAGAGTAGGCCCAGAGAATGGGGAAAGTGTATCTCCTTGAAAATGGCGAGGCGATCAGCGGTACCATGCCCTATTGATGTGGTGCACCATTCGCCCACGCCGTCCATGGTCAGCACGGCTGCACTCGAAAAAGGAGACGGAAAGTAAGAGCTCGCTGCATGCGCCATATGGTGCTCGGTGAACAGGAGCGAGCCACTCCACTCTTTCGAACCAGCCAGTTTTCCGAGCTTCTGCCGCAGTATTTTCTTTTGAAACAATTTCTCCTTGATCCATATCGGCATCGCAGTCTTGAACGAGAGAAAGCCTCTCGGGATCGTTGTGAGATAAGTTTCAAGCAATCGCTCGAACTTCAAGAATGGCTTTTCGTAAAAGACCACGTGGTCGATTTCGCTCATGCCGCAGCCTGCCTCGGCAAGGCAGTACTCAACCGCCCTCATTGGAAAGGCCGCATCGTGCTTCCTGCGGGTGAAGCGCTCTTCCTGCGCTGCAGCGACGATACGTCCGTCCTCGACTAAGGCCGCCGCACTGTCATGATAGAAGGCGGAGATTCCAAGAACTCGCACTCACCCTCTCCGCGTCAGAACAGAGTGTAGATAAAGGGAGCAACCGCGGTGCCCTGGGTCAGGACCAAAAGAGCTCCAAAGACCGTGACCATGATAAAGACGGGCAGCAGCCAAAACTTCTTGCGGACGCTCATATAGTGGAAAAGCTCGCGTACCATTTCCATGTTTCGGTCCTTCTTCGACGTTCGATCACAGCAAAAAAAAACCGCGTCGTCAGAACTGATTTCGCATTGTGGACGGCTCCGCCTCTTCTATTGGATGGTTGACCCAATAGGTGACCGCCGCCCGGTCAAATTTCAGTGCGAGAGGGTCGTAACCTCGCATTCTCAGGAGCAACCCGATAGGCACGAACGTTGTCACATAAATGATGAGCATCACGACGGGATTGACGACCTTGAACAGGAGCAGGCCGAGCTTGCTCCAAATCTCATTGGGAAGTGTGAGAGAGGCCGGGTAAATAAGAGCCAGCAAGACCAGAAGGCCACCGACGCTCGCAAAGCCCAACATGGCGGGTGTCATTGTTCCGGTGATTATCCATCTCACCACAACAAGGCAAAGGAGAATACCGCCCACCGTGTAACCAAAATTACGATTCGATGGTCCTTCCGGAATATCCTCGATTAATTGCTCGTGCGATTCGCTCACTGTTTCTTGCCCAGAAAGTACGGAACAGAAGACGGTAACGGCGTAGCTCGATTATGGTTTCATACGTCTGGCGGGGATTCAACAGGTGTGCAAAGTCTCGGTCAATATGCCAAAGGATATAGACGTCGCCCACATTGCTTCTCGCAGTTGCGCGCAGTCACCTCATATTCGTTACCATCCTGGACGACCTATCGACGGTTTCCAAATGTCGGCTGATGACATCAGCGGCAAAGGCTGCCCCCTCGCGGCTGAAATGGCTGTCCGGGGCATACATGCGCGCCGGGTCAGGTTGGCCCTCTAGCGCCTCGCGAAGATCAATGACCTCGATTCCTTCGGCCGCCGCGGCATTGGTCACGATTGTGCGGAGCTGATCGTATACGCGGTCTGTAGAAAATGGGCCGACGAAGCGGTCGACCCGCGGCACATATACAAGGGTGAACCTGCCGCCCCATGAGGCGGTTATTGTTTTAGCTCGGTGCAAGGTCTCCCTGAATTCCGGCATTTCACGAGCAGCCTTCGGGTAAATCAATCCGAGCCTGGTAAAAGTTTGCTGCAGAGCCAGGAAGTTTCGAAGCATCGCTGTTCTTGTCAGGATATCAATGTAGTTGATGGGCTCGCTGTTGTTCCGGTTCAAAATGACTCTGGCCTGAAGCGATGCCGGCTGTGCGGTTGACTGTGTGCCAAAGTGGGCGGTTGGCGAAAGCGCATCGCGCAGCCAAGGTTTGCCTAGCTCATTCTCGAAATTCTCCCAGTCATTGCCCTCGAAGAAAACCATCGCCACGTGGCGTGGTCGAAGGAGTGGCCCAAAGCGGCCCAGCGTCGCGAGCTCAAGCAAAGGGCCGTTGCCGCGAATTCCCGCGCCCGCCGTTGCAAAACCGCTGGCCCTTAGACGCGACGCAAGATCCTGGCCTGGCGGGAGGCAAAATCCCTCGACGAAGGAATCACCCAAAAGCATCAGGTCCATTGGTAGGTCGTAAACATCGTCCGGATTGTTGAAGCCATAGCGGTCCGCAGTGTACTTTATGATTTGATTGTCAGGTGTACACAGGACGACGCTGGTATTTGGGAAGCCCGACAAAAGTGCTGTCGATAGCTTTTGTGTTTGCAAAAAACGGTTCAGACTGCCTAGGGCGAAGCCTCGTACGATGTTCTTGTCCTGCTCAACTGTTTCAGCCTGAGCAGGGTTGAGTTGACCCAGCATAGCCAGTCGCACCGAGATCGATTGGAAGGCGAGAAACGCCTCAAATGCGAAAAGGGCCATGAGAACGCTCAGACCGTAAACGCCAACAGCCATTGCAAAAGACGGTTTGGCCAAAAAACCTATTCCCAGGAAGGCGATGCCAAGCAGGCCGGGGATGGCAACATAGCGTAAGAAAAGTGGAACATCCGAGGCAAAATCCCGGAAATTTAGAAGCGCATATGCGGGGCTCACCAGGAGATAAACTGCAATGAGCACGCAGATTAATATGCCAAGGTTTCGCTTGATCACAACGTTTCCGCTTTCTCGCCTTTGCGCTTCAATGCTCGCTTCATGCAAACCGCGCTTCACGTCTTCCTAAGATCGGGTCTCGTTCGTCATCCATTGCCGTTTCGCCAGGTTTGCGAGCTCCACCCGCGTTGAAATACCAAGTTTGCCGTAGATGCTGTGAAGATGAAGCTTGACTGTGCCGGGAGAAATCCCAAGCTCGTCCCCTATCGCCCTGCTACGCAATCCGTCGGCGGCAAGGCGCGAAACCTCAACTTCACGCGGTGTCAACGCCTGCAGCAGGACGTTGTATTTGGATTCACGTTCGCGCAGCCGGTCCAGCGCACAGGCCATGTTTCTGTCCATAAAATATGTACCGCCGGTGGCAACGGTCCGCAGGCAGTTAAGGAATATGGTCGGTGCCTGTTCCTTCAGTACAATTCCATTCACGCGATATTGCATTGCTATGGCAAGTTCTTCGTCGCTGATATCCGCGGTAAGGACGACAATTGGCAGATCTGGCCAACGGGTGCGGATGTAATGAATGAACTCGAGTCCGCTCATTCCGGGCATTCGCAAATCAACGACGACGAGATCAATCTGTTCCCGATCGATCGCCTCAATTGCGTCGAACGCACTTCGACATGTGACGACCACCCAAGCATTTTCCGCGGTCTCGATCATGCGGCGCAACCCGTCCAGAACAATCAGGTGATCATCGACAATGACAACGCGCAGGCTCATTGGTGCACCGGCAATCTGATCAAGATCCGTGTCCATTGCGCAACCCTGTCGATCGAAAGCTCTCCACCACGCGCTGCGGCGCGTTCGCGAAGGCTGCGAGGTCCGGTCTTGGTATTCTTCAGCTCCGCATGATCAAACCGTCGCTCAAAGCCGAAGCCTGATCCATCATCATCGACCGTTAACAAGATCGCACCGGCATCCAGCTGTAAGTTGATTTCAAGTGTTCGCGCACCACCGTGACGCACCGCATTGGCAGTCGCTTCGGAAGCCATGCGTATGAGCTCGTAGACCATCGTGGCGGGAAGACGCAGATCTATGGGGCTTAGAGCGAAGCGAATATCAATCGACCATTGCTTGCGCAAACGCCGAGCCAATGCCTCGAATTGCAGTGCTAAATGGGATTCGGCGAAGTTGCGGTATCCTTGGCCTGGTTCGAGCGCGCGGATGAAAGCGCGAAGTTCGCGTTGCTCATCGGCAAGCATGGCTTGGATAGCGGTCACACGCCCGTCGATCTGTTGATGCTCCCCGAGAGTGAACGAACGCAGGGACTGGAGTTGCAACGCCGTTCCGGCCAGAGCTTGAAGTACTCCGTCGTGAAGATCGCGCCCGATCTTGATACGTTCCTCAACAGCCGCTGCATCGCTAAGCCTGCGCATCAAGATAGCCTGCTCGAACAATGCTTTGATCCTGTCGGCGATGACCTCTGCAATGGCCACGTCGTCAAGCGAAAGTGTCGGTGGATCCAAGAGAAAGATGCGTGCCTCAAGATCACCTACTCGAAATGGCGCCGAGACGGCAGAGGCTATCGAAAAATCGCCAGCGAGAGCATGAGAAACGGGAGACACTGCGTCAGCCCATTCGTCGAAATATCCCTCACCCCGGTGGATGAGGATTTGAGAATGGCTGGCGTCTGCGATTAGAAGGCTGGCGCGCTGCAATGGTTCGGCAACCCATGGCCAATAGGCGTCCGGCGGCAATTGCGTGACACTGCAAGCGCCATTCTCGCGAACTGCTACATAGGTCCATGGCTCGTCCGGGTCGCTCCAAATCAGGAGCGCGCGGGGCGAGCGCATCACGTGCGCTGCGTATTCAAGAGCGGCACCAGCGGGCCACTCAGGCCCTTCGGGTGTCGCAGGAGTTTTCTCCACCAGGCGCAGCATCTCCGCGCGAACCACTTCCTGGTGAGCCCCGAGCCAGACCAGTAGAACGCCGGCGACAGTCACGAACAGGATGTGTGAGACGTCCGTCGTCACGTCAGCACCGGTATCGAACGCTACCAGGAAAACAGGAACTGCCATGCAGATGAGCGCTGTCCAAAACGCACCTCGCCAACGCCAATGCAGCGTTGCACTCAGGAGAACGAAGGGCATGAATATGAAAAATGGACTGGAAGCGCCGCCAGTTAGTAGCATGAAAAAAACAAAGGTAACGACATCCACCGCATGGCGTATCAGGGTGCCGCTTACACGCGAAATCTTGCTTCGCCAAACATGGATTGCGCAGAGGATCGCGTATGCGAGGTAGACCGACAGAAATGGAAGTACAAACTGGGGAGGACGCGGCTGATGCATCGCTCCGAGCCAGGCTATCGAGAGGCTTGCGATCACTGACATGATACGGCCAATAGCAATGACCTTATCCGCACGTGCACGGTGTGTGTTGATCCAGGTCGTTCGACCGCGTGCTGCTTCCGCGTCGCAGGTGTTGCTAAAACCTTGGGGTCGAAGAGGCGAGGCAATGTTGCCCCTAAGTATGAAGTTCCGCCAGGCATTCATACGCATGGCCCGTCTCCAGCGATGACCGAGCTAGGGCCGCCTTACCCTCGCTCGTAAACGGCGCTCAGAATTAAGCTATTGATTGCTATCTGCTCTATACGAGACCGGCCGTTGTTTCCTCTCAGACACTGGATTTGCTGCATTCCAGCCTGAAACGCTTAATTACGTCAGCATAACATACTAAAAAATGAACTTAAACCGAATGATCAATTGCACAGCCTTGCCCGTGCCAACGACCGACTTTTTCAAGGGGCTGGTAGGCCCATTTTCGCCAGCGTCGCCTTCTTGCTCATTTGGGATTCGCAGCAACTGACAATTGTCTTCTTCACAGCAGAATTGAAGTCTGAGTTATGCCGCGGAAATATGATGAAAGCTGTGGTGGTGCCAATCGACGGTTTGTGGTGGGGGAATATGTTCTCGTATAGCTGATAACTCGTCTGTGTCATTCGACTGCGGGGGCAAATCTAAATGGACCAGCTTGGGCGCTGCGCCATAATTTGCAGCGAAGTTGTAAAGAGAATTGCTCGCGAAATATACGATCGAAGCGGAAGTTACCGCTTCGCGCACTCGTTGCTCGTCGCCAATTTTTACGTAAAGCACGCCTGGGATTGACAGGGGCATTGTCCTGACGACCGGATCGAGAACCAAATTAACAGCCTGGTAGGTCACGTTGTTCAGGATAAATACGACGAGACCATACTGGCTTGACCGATAGCCTGCTTCGATCAATTCCGCAGGGACCCGCCCGTTCGATGGCATGATTTCGATGACGCTGCAACCTAACATGGTCAACTCCAGCCCAATCATTCCGACTTGGCAATACCGCCGTACGCAGGACAGTCATCGCACAGCAAATCACCCATCGGATTATCCGCCAGCCATTCAACAAAAGACTGTAACTCGTTCCCCGTTGGCGGAGTATATGTCGTTGGATATATCGGGGGAAATTTCCGATGCGAGCGGGATGCACGGTCGTTGGCGCGGCACATCCGAAACTGGGTGATATCGATGCCCGAATTGAAGAGCTGCGGCGGATCGTTGTTCTCGGCTAGTGGGTCTGCACATGAAGGCTGGACGACCCCTGAGGGCTGGAAATTGGTAGGTTGAGGCAGCGACGGCGGCTTGTTTTGCGTTTTCAAGCAATCCCCGCCAGTTGGGCCGCAACCGGCTGACGATGGTCTTTACTGCGGCGGCGAGCGATCGACAGCCGGCAGTCGGATTGTAATGGATCATCGGAAGAAGCCGCGTTAGATTAGCTCAACCGCAGAAAGGACCGTGGCTCCCAGGGAGAGGCGATCCGGGGAGAAGAATATCCTGAGCGACGTTGACCGTCTCGTAGTGGCCTATCCATTTGTGGGAGATGAAGTCGGCGGCAGCCACATCTCCGCCGTTGGTTTGATCTGTGCGCTCGATCAATCGAAATATAAACCACTTGTCATTCTGCATCAGCCCGGAAAGGCACTTGAAGCCTATCTCGCAGAACGTGGAGTGCCTTTCGTCAAGTCGCCCGAAGTTGCGGTGATGTCGCCTCGCCATTCATATGGCGTGGCCGGCAAGCTCTCGCGCGGTCTTGGATATGCACGAACCACTGCGCTGCTCAGTTCATTCCTTCGTGAACATGAGGTTGATATCGTACATACCAACGACGGCCAGATGCACGCGACCTGGGGCCTGGCGGCTCGCCTTTCCGGCGCGCGGCTGCTTTGGCATCATCGCGGCGATCCCGGTGCCTTCGGCGTTAACGTCATGGCGCCTCTATTGGCAAATCACATTGTTACGGTCTCGCGCTACGTGCAGCCGACGCGGCCGATCCTGCCGGTTTCCCATAAGCTGAGCGTACTGCACAGCCCCTTCGATCACCCAACCATTTTGCCCGATCGGGACGACTGCAGGCGCGAATTCGTCAGGGAACTCGAGCTGCCCGAGGAAACCCGCTTCGTCGGCTATGTGGGTGGCTTGATCGACAGGAAGCGCCCGGTCAGGTTTGTCGAGGTCATCCACGCTTTCCTCCAGCGCTTTCCGGATTTCCCGCTGGTTGGTCTCGTCTTCGGCATCCCATCACCGGACCTTCCGAACCCGGAACCGGAGATGCGAGCGCGCGCGCTGGAACTTGGAGTCGAGCGGCGTATCAAAACGATGGGCTTTCGCGCGCCGGTCGCGCCTTGCATGAGTGCGCTCGACGCATTGCTGGTACCGGCCATCAACGAACCATTCGGGCGGACGTTGATTGAAGCCATGTTGCTCGCGACCCCTGTGATTGCGACCCGCCACGGCGGCAACATCGAGGCAATCGTCGACGGTGTGACTGGTTTCCTCGTTGAGCCTGAAAAGCCGGAGGCCTTCGTCGATCCGCTGGCGAGACTGCTGATGAACGCCGGGGAACATCGCCGCATCAGTTCGGCGGCTCGTGAAAACGCTTTGACGAAATATGGCACCGAGGCTCATGTCAAAGGCATCAGCCTGCTTTATGAGCGCATCGTTGGACGCGAGTACCGGAGCTTTGGAGTAAGAAGGACAGCACCCTGAGTTTGGCCTTGAGGAGCAGACGATGGAAATGGGCGATATCAACTTCCTGATCATTGGCGCAACGAAGAGCGCCACCACCTGGTTGCAACAATCGCTGCAATTGGATCCACGTGTCCATATGCCGGATCCGGAGATCCATTATTTCAGTCGCTACCACGATCGCGGAGATCGTTGGTATCTGGAGAACTTCAAGCCGGCCAGCGAGGGCCTTATCATCGGTGAAAAGTCGAACTCCTACCTTGATACCCCTGCCGCCGCGGCGCGTATCCACCACAGTCTGCCGCACGTCTTGCTGGTGGCACAGCTGAGAAATCCCGTCGAGCGGGCCTATTCTGACTACTGCATGCTCCATCGCCGCGGCGAGGCGACTGGCGACATCGAGCGCTATCTCGATCCGCGCCAGGGTGCGGGCGGCAGGTTCCTCGAGGGTGGGTTGTATTTCCGGCAGTTGCGCCGGTTTCTCGAGTTCTTCCCTCGGGAAAGGCTGCTCGTTCTGTTTTACGAAGACCTCAAGAGGGATGCCGCCGGGCAGGTTCAGGACCTGCGGCACTTTCTCGGCCTTGACGGAAACCCCGCTTTTGAGCCAGTCGCTCAGAGGGTAAAGGACAAGACCAAACCTCTGGTGGACGCCAGATTACGGCAGATACTCAAGCCACTTAAGCCGATCGTTGCGCCCTTGCGTGACACGAAAGGCTTCGAATTTTTGAGATCAATGATCTCGGCAGAGTTCAAGTATGTACCGCTCAACAAGGAATTGACCTCGCGGATGATCGGTTACTATGAGGACGAGACCGACCGCCTTGCAGGTTTGCTTGGCCGCGACTTGGGCGACTGGTTGAAAGCCCCCATGGAAGATATCAAGCGCCGATCGGTGTAGACGGCTCGAACTCGGGTTAGGAGCGCCGTACCTGCAATCCCAAGTTATCCGTTCTCCTCCATGAGTCAAACCTGTTCCGGAGCCAGTCACGCGGCGATTTCCACATCGGCTTTGGCCGATAGATGCCGGCAAAATTTAGGATGCTCCCGATGATCCTCGCGCGGCTTGTCGTTAGTCGCTCGACAAGGTCAAGGAGGTTCTTCTCGTAGGTCCGCTCCGCAGCGGCAACCACAAACACCGCATCGACATGGCTTGCGAGCCAGATCGCGTCGTCATCATTATCGGCCGCAGGCGTATCGACGATGATAAGATCGAAGTGCCTGCGCAGTTCTCCAAAAATACGCTCCTGATCCTGGAGCGTCAGACGCGAGGTGAGAACGTGAACAAAAGGAAAGTCAGGTGCTTGCGCGCTAATTGAGGTCAGATCGGTGGCGCCATCGGCCACAAGATCGAGATTGAATGGCCTTTGCGGCGCTCCGATCATCGTGGTCGCCCCCGTAGGGCCGGGGTCCATGTCCAGGATAACGGAACGCAAACCGTTCAGAGCGGCAACGGTGGCCATGCCCACGGCACAAGTTGTCTTGCCTTCATTGGCTGAAGGAGAGCAGAACATCACGACTTTGGATGCGTCCTGGCTCTTCCAGCCGAGACATAGAGAGCGCATTGAGCGTGCGAATGGTGAGCGTGGGTCGGCGAGAATGGAGCGATATAGCGTTTGATCCGGTTTCAACGTCGCCGTTAGATCGGGGATGGAGAGATAGTTCGGCTGGTTGACGATCGCTTCGAGCGTGCGGGCCGTCCGAACGCGTCCGTCCGCCGCCTCGACCGCCATCGCGCCAACCATGCCCAGCAGTAGCGAAGCCAAGCCGCCAATGGGAATGAGTAAGCCGGGCTTGGGAAACGACGGATCGATCGGAACTTCGGCGAACGACGCAATGCGGGCCGTGGCCTTGATCTCATCCTTCTCCGGATCGAGCGTGCCGAGTCTCAGGACCACTGCATCATAGCGCTTCTGCTCGGTCAGCAGGTCACGCTCCAATTCACGACGGCGAATTTCATCGAGATTTCGGTCCTGCATTTGTTTCTGCAGCCGACCGACTTCCTCCTGGAATTTCTGCACCCTGACGGTTGCGACTTTCGCATCGTTTTCCAGTTCCTGGAGGATGCGATTGATTTCACCTTCGATCACTTGGCGATTCGACGCCAATTCCGCATCGACCTCGACTACCTGGGGGTGGTTCTTGCCAAATTTCGAGGCAAGTTGGGCCCGGCCGCGTTCCAGCCTTCCTTGTTCGGTTCGCAGCGAGCCGAGCAGGTCCGACGTCATAACGCGGCCGGCGGAGTCGATGCCGGTCTTTGAAAGAATGTTCTTGGCCTCATTATACTTCGCCCATGCGCCGGCTTCGTCGACCCTCGCCAGAATGAACTGCTGATTGAGCTGTTCGGTGCGGGCACGCAGAACATCGTCGCGTGGATCGAATGTCAGGTCGCTGCGCATCGTGAAGTCGGCGATCTCGCGTTCCTTCTTGGCTATCGACTGCACTAGATCTTTGGCCTGGGTGCGAAGGGTATCGACAGTCGCATGCGCTGCAAGTTCTTTCATCTGGGTTGACCAAACCACGTAGTCCGCTGCTACGCCATTGGCGATCTCGGCTGCATAAAGCGCCAAGGGATGCTGAACGTAAATTGTCATCGCAAGGCTTTCGCCCTTGCGATCGGCAGAGATGGCAGCGGCGAGTTTTGTGATGACCCGATCACGGTTGACTGGGTCGAGGGTAGTGGGCCGATGAACATTCTGGCCCGCCGTCACGCGCCGCGGTCCTGCCTGCGCTTTGCGTGGAGACCACCGCCATCCCCAAAACGACGATGCGTCTTGCTGAGTGTCTGCTGACAATCTGGCATTGAAGTATGGGTCTTCCATCAAATTCAAGTCGTCAACCACAAAGCCGAGGAATTCGCGAGATTTGATGAGATCCATTTCGGTCTCCATCGCGGACTTGTCACGTTCCTGTTTTTGCAATTCGATGACGGCTTCGTACGGCCGGATATCGTTGCGGTCGAAGACGAGCGTCGAGGAGGCCGTATAGATCTTGGTGAGCGACAGGGTAATAATGGTAGCGAGCAGGGTGCCCGTCAGGGCTGTAATCAAGATGAGCTTGGCGTGGCGCCGGAAGAAGTCGACGATATCCGCAAGTTCATAGGACGAGGTGTCGCGCGAGACCGGCGGTACTGGTCCAAATCGGCGCCCACCCTTCTCATCGGCTTCGTACTCTCGGTCATATAACAGCATGATGGCCTATCCCGAGTCCTCCGTTGGAGCCATTTGCGTCCACGTCGGTCGGTCAACAAGTGATATTAGGCTTCACATTCGCCTATTTACTTGGGAGCAGTTTGGGAACAATGTCAAAGGGAATTTTAGCGGATTCATTTCAAGCATGTGTGCAAATATGTGGCCTGTAGAATAACGAACTCATTTCCCAATGGTTGTGGTCGACGTCAATGACGCACATGACACGAACGTCCGGTGTTCAGCCGATCTCCTCCGACCGACACACCTTTTGGCAAAGAATTGAATTCGCCTGTGCCGTGTGCGCCGTTTTCCTTTCGGCGGTGAATTTCTTGCGCACGAACATGTTCTATTTCACCTTGAGCGACTTGTTGTTTTGCGCGGCTCTTGGGCTGCGTGCGCTTACCGGTGGGTTGCCGCTACGGCTGTGGGGGCGGGCATCGGCGACTGTGTGGCTTTGCGGTCTGCTGTTGCTGTGCTCCGGGCTGATGATCAGCAGCCTTCTGTCCACCGCCCCGATACGCGGCATCGTCATCGTCGGACAGTATCTGTTCGCCTATCTGGTTGTTGCCCTTGTTGTTTGCGGGCGCGATCTGGGCACCATGTGGACCTTTGCCAAGGTCTACGTAGCGTCGATCTTCCTCATGTGCTTGCATGGGATTTACCTGATCCATATCGATGGCCAGAAGAACACCGCTTTCGTAAGCGGCAATGGTCGCTTGACGGGATTTGTCGAAAGAGAGAACGAATGCGCGGCCGTAATCGCGCTCGCGATGCCGATGCTTATGTTGCTGGCTTCCAAGGGAAAAGTCGGCAAAGTCTATGCGATCGTCATTGGGGCAACCATGGCCTATGGCATCTTGCTGACGGGTTCGAATACCGGTCTTGCCGGCTTTGCGTTCACTTTCCTCGGGTTCATGGTCCTGAGCGGCAGCTGGAAGTATGTCGTGGTCGGCCTTGCCTGTTTGACACCCTTTGCCATTTGGATTGTGCACTCCGGCCGCGACTACCTGCCGGCGGTCTTTCAAAAACGCGTGCTCGGCGCCTTGGAAACGGGCGATCTAAGCCAGGCTGGAACCTTCGACCATCGCGTCGAATTGATGCATGAGGCCCTTGGTCGAGTGCAGGACACATTGTGGATCGGTGTCGGCGCCGATCAATACCAAGTCACCAGCGCCATCAGGCAGCCCGTGCACAACCTGTATCTTTTGTTGTCGACCGAAGGCGGAATCATGGCCGCCATAGGTTTTGGTGTTATGATTGCTGCCACGTTTCTCCCGATTGTGCGGACGTATCGCGTGCCGGGAGGTGCAGCTTACGCTGCCTGCGCGCTTGTCAGCGTGTCTATGTTCGCGTTGATGGCTAATGCGTTTCCTCACCTTTATGGGCGGTTCTGGACTGTCCCAATAATCCTTACGCTAGGACTGGCAACAAGCTATTGTCGCGCTCTGGAGAAAAGGAGCATCGGCAATGGAGCGCTACCGCCTGCGCGAATATTGCGGGCCGGACGCCCTAGGTCAGGGTTAGGTCCTATTCGCTAGTTCGTGCGCGGAAACTGTTTGAAGGAACGCAAGTTTCTGTCGCAACGCAAACTGTCAGATGCGGTTCCAGTTGCTGAGGGCGAGGATAAGTGATGCTGGTCGAAGTGGAAGAATGCCTTGAAGCATTGCGTTGCCCGCGCACCGGTTCGAAACTGGCGCGCGTTTCACCCGATGTGCTGAAACCGGTCTGTGTCGAGAACCCCGAGATGTCCTATCGCCTGGTCGACGGCAAGCCGGTTATGATCGATTTTTCGGAATCCGTGTTTAGCGAAGGCGATTTCCTACGCTCGAAGGCGGCAAGCCCCATCGAGCGCAAACAATACGGTCGCTTGACGAGGTTCTTCAAGAAACTGCTCTCGCCGACAAAAAAGAGTACTGTTTCCAACGTCAGTCGATTGGTTGATGACCTGCAGACGACCGCGGCCCGCCCGGCCAAGCTTCTTGTCATCGGCGGCGGGAGTATTGGCCAAGGAATGGAACCCCTCTATGAGCATCCGGAGATCAGCGTCTACTCCTTCGACGTCTATGCATCCCCCCTCACCCAGTTCATAGCCGACGCCCATCAGATTCCCTTGCCGGACGACTTTTTCGACGCAGTGGTCATCCAGGCCGTTCTTGAGCACGTCCTCCAGCCTGCCCAGGTCGTGTCCGAGATCTGGCGCGTCCTGAGCGACAAGGGGCTCGTCTACGCTGAAACGCCCTTCATGCAGCAGGTGCACGAGGGAGCATTCGATTTCACCCGGTTCAGCGAAAGCGGCCATCGATATCTGTTCCGCTGGTTCGAGACGATTTCATCTGGGGCCAATGGTGGCCCCGGCACGCAGTTCATGTGGTCAGTCGACTATCTCGTTCGCAGTGTCTTTCGGTCGGTGATGCTGGGCAAGCTTGCAAAGCTCGCCTTCTTCTGGACGCAATATCTGGATGCGATCATTCCCGCACGCTTTGCGGAGGATGGCGCAAGCGGCGTGTATTTTTATGGTCGGAAAGCGCAGGCGCCGATTTCCCCGAAGGCCATTATCGCCCACTACCAGGGGGCGCAGGGGCGACACGCCTGACCCGACCTACCCTTTTAGGCTAACCCGTTCTCGCTAATTGCCACCGGGGCGGCGCGGACCTTAAATTCGAGCATCATTTACGAAACCTGTTTCGGGAAGCCGCTGTGCCGCTTTCCCGACGACAATTGATTTGCGCCGGTCGATTTCGCAACGCGACACAAAGGGGTTGTCGCATGGCTCTTTCGCATCTTGCCCGCCTTGAGGCCGAAGCCATCCACACCATGAGGGAGGTCGCGGCAACATCCGCCAACCCAGTGCTGCTTTATTCCGTCGGCAAGGATTCAAGCGTGCTGCTTCATTTGGCGATGAAGGCATTCTTTCCTGCAAAACCACCGTTTCCGCTGCTTCACGTCGATACGACCTGGAAGTTCAAGGAGATGATCGCCTTCAGGGACCAAGTCGCACGAGACAACGATCTCAGGCTTATCGTTCACATCAACGAAGATGGTGTCGCTCAAGGCATTAGTCCTTTCGAGCACGGTTCGAACGTCCACACCCACCTCATGAAGACGGTGGCATTGCGCCAGGCGCTGGAGAAACATCGCTTCGACGTGGCGATCGCGGGCGCGAGGCGCGATGAGGAAAAATCGAGGGCGAAGGAACGGATCTTTTCCTTGCGCACTGCCGGTCAGGCTTGGGATCCCAAGCGACAGAGACCGGAGATGTGGAAGACCTTCAATACCAGGCTCACGCCGGGAGAAACCATGCGGGTCTTCCCGCTCTCGAACTGGACTGAACTGGATGTCTGGCAATATGTCCTGCAGGAAAGCATCGCGGTGGTCCCGCTTTATTTCGCCGCCGAACGTCCGGTCGTCGAACGGGACGGCATGTTGATCATGGTTGATGATAACCGCATGCCGCTGCAGCCGGGCGAGATCGTCCGTCAGCGCCAAGTGCGTTTCCGCACCTTGGGGTGCTATCCCCTCACCGGCGCCATCCCGTCCACGGCAACGACTGTTCCCGAGATCATCGAGGAGATGGTCTTCAGCCGCTCCTCGGAGCGGCGCAACCGGCTTGTCGATCGCGACGAAGCGTCCGGCATGGAAAGGAAGAAGCGGGAAGGATACTTCTGATGCACGGTCAACCTTCGGTATTTTCGCCTGAAGTGGCGGGGCTCCTTGATGTCGAAGGTAGCAAGTCGCTTCTTCGCTTCATCACCTGCGGATCGGTCGACGACGGAAAATCCACCTTGATCGGCAGGTTGCTCTATGACGGCGGCTTGATCCTGGAGGATCAGGTCGCGGACCTGGGACGGGAGAGCGAACGGCAGGGAAAGGTCGATCACCTCGATTACTCGCTGCTGCTGGACGGGCTTGAGGCGGAACGAGAACAGGGCATCACCATAGATGTCGCCTACCGTTACTTCTCGACCGCCAGGCGCAAGTTTGTCGTCGCCGACACGCCCGGCCACGAGGAATATACACGCAATATGGTGACCGGCGCATCGACGGCGGATCTGGCGATTATCTTGGTCGACAGCCAGCACGGCATGCTGCCGCAGACCTGCCGCCACACCTACCTCGCCTCGCTTCTTGGCATTCGCCACGTGGTCGTTGCGGTGAACAAGATCGATCTCGTCGGCTATCGCTCGAGCATATTTGAAGCGCTACAGACCCACTATCGCAAATTCGTGCTGACGCTCGGTTTTGAAACCGTGCAGGCCATTCCCGTATCAGCGCGTTATGGCGACAACGTCACCTCCCGGTCAATGCACACGCCATGGTACCAGGGGCCGAGCCTGCTCGAATATCTCGAAACCGTCGATGTCGGCAAAGAGGTCGCCGAGCGCCCGTTCCGCTTTCCAATACAATGGGTCAATCGGCCCAATGCCGGGTTTCGCGGCTATGCCGGCGAGATTGCGTCCGGCCGGATAGCCGTCGGTGATCCGGTCACGGTCGCCAAGTCTGGACAAAAAACGGCGATCAAGTCCATCGTGACCTATGACGGAGAAGTCGCAAGCGCCGAGGCCGGCCAGGCCGTTACCCTGGTTCTTAGAGATGAGGTCGATGCCTCCCGCGGCAACATGCTGACGTCGCCATCAGCTCGGCCTTTCGTCGCCGATCAGTTGCAAGCTCATGTTATCTGGTTCGACGCCAACCCTTTGCTTCCGGGCCGCAGCTATATCCTGAGGACCGAAACCGACAGCGTCAACGCGACGATCACCAAGCTCAAGCATCGCGTGAACGTCAACAGCTTTGCCCGGGAGGCAGCCAAGTCGCTGACGATGAACGAGATCGGCGTCTGCAATATCTCGACGCAGGCTCCGATCGCCTTCGACGCCTACAAGGACAACAAAGCAACCGGCAATTTCGTCATCGTCGACCGCCTGACCAACGACACCGTTGGCGCCGGCATGATCGATTTTCCACTGAGGCGCGCGGCCAACGTCCACTGGCACGCCATGGACGTCAACAAGCAGGCGCGAAGTGCGCAGAAACAGCAGACACCTGCCGTCCTGTGGTTCACGGGGCTTTCCGGCTCTGGCAAATCGACGATCGCCAACGCGCTCGAACGGATCCTCAATGCCCATGGCAGGCATACCTATCTTCTCGACGGCGACAATGTCAGACACGGCCTGAACAGGGATTTGGGCTTTACTGACGAGGATCGGGTGGAAAACATCCGGCGCGTGGCCGAGGTGGCAAAATTGATGGCGGATGCCGGCCTGATCGTTCTGGTTTCCTTCATCTCGCCGTTCCGCGACGAGCGGCGCATGGCACGCGAACTGATGGCCGAAGGTGAATTCATCGAGATTTTCGTGGATACGCCGATCGAGGAATGCGCTCGCCGCGATCCCAAGGGGCTTTATGAAAAAGCCCGTGCCGGCAAGATCGCCAATTTCACGGGCATCTCGTCACCCTATGAAGAGCCGGAGCATCCGGAGCTGCGCCTTTCGACTATCGACAGCGAGCCGACGGATCTCGCCCTCCAGATCGAAGATTTTCTCGCACGGCGACAGTTGCAATGAACGCGTTGTCCGAACTTTTCGAGGAGACGGCACTGGCTGCGGGCATCGCCGTTCTCGATGTCTATCATGCCGGCGCTGACGCCGTTGCGAAGGCCGATGGATCGCCCGTTACCGAAGCCGATCTCAGAGCCGAGGCGGTGATATTCGAACGTCTCGCCAAAGTTTCGCCCGGCACCCCCATCGTCGGGGAGGAGGCGGCAGCTGCGGGCTGTGCTCCCTCCGTTGAGGAAGGCACCTTCTATCTGGTCGACCCACTCGATGGCACCAAAGAGTTCATTGCTCGCCGAGACGATTTCACTGTGAACATTGCCCTTATCGAGAACGGCAAGCCGATTGCCGGTATCGTGTATGCCCCGGCCTTGCGACGAGCCTATGTTGCGGCCGGTGGCATCGCGCAGCGCCTGGAGATCGATCGCTTCGGTCGCGTGTGCGAGCGACGGGAGATCCGCGCGCGCGGTCGTGAAACCGCGATCATCGCGGTCGCGAGCCGCAGCCATTCCTGCGCGGAAACCGAGAGATTCCTTGCCCGGCACCATGTCCAGGAGTGTACCTCGGTTGGTTCATCCCTAAAATTCTGCCTGCTGGCCGAGGGGCGGGCGGATGTCTATCCGCGTTTTGGCCGGACGATGGAGTGGGATACTGCCGCCGGTGATGCGGTATTGGCTGCTGCCGGCGGAACGGTGCTGCGCCTGGACGGCTCGGTCCTGAGGTATGGCAAGTGCCGGCAGGTGAGCGATTGCGACTTCGCCAACCCTCACTTCGTCGCCTGGGCCGCAGCCCCGCCTGAGGGTTGGTGCTGACTGTCGTCGGTGCATGCGGTCGTCGCTTTGTCGTCTATTTGCATACGCGCAAGAAGCAGGCGGTTTACCAGCCTGACGTCGAACCGTTCTTCCGCCATCCGGCGCGAAGCGCGCCCCATGGCGGTAATCGCGGAACGCTTCTCAATGAAGCCTTCCATCGCTTCAACAAGCGACGAGACGCTGCGAGGTTCGATCAAAACGCCGTTGACACCTGGGTCCACCGTTTGCCTGCAGCCGGGTAGATCCGTCGTGATGATTGCGCGTCCGGTCGCCATCGCCTCCAGAATGCTTCTGGGGATGCCTTCCCGGTAGTAGGAGGGGAGCACGAACACACTGCACGCCGCAAGGTACGGACGCACATCGCGGGTGGTTCCAAGATACTGCACCACACCTTCCTGCACCCATCCAGCGACTTCTCCTTGGCTAATCGCCGTCGGGTTGGGATCATAGTGCCCCAGCAGTTGGAAGATGGCGTCGGGATGGCGCGCGCGAATTGTCCGCGCCGCAGCGACATATTCCGGGACCCCCTTGTCGCGCAGGAGCCGGGCGATCAGAAGAAAAACCGTCGGCTTAAGCGGTGGCGTCGATGCGTGGTAGTAATCAAGATCGACGCCCGACCCCGGCACTGTCGAGACAATAGAGGGGTCGTCGACCAGCCGGCGCTCTCTGATGTCGGCAAGATCCGCTTCGTTATATACGAAGACGGCCCGTGCCTTCTTCATCGCGCATCGGTAGAGCCCGACGCAAATCGAGCGCAGCGATCGGCGAACGGCGCTTTCGTCAGGCTCGACAGCGAACATATGGCCGAGTCCGGTGACGAGAAAGAACCTATGGGGCACCGCGCAGAGCCGCGCGGCAATGCCGCCGTAGATGATCGGCTTCATCGTATAGGGCAGGATCGCCGCCGGACGTTCTTTCAGGAAGTGACGGACCAGTGCGGCGAGCGTCACAAGGTCAGCAAAGGGGTTCAGCCCGGCCCTCGACATGGGAATTCGGATGAAACGCACACCAAGCGTATCCAGTTCTTCTTCCACGATCGGATCATGGTCAGGGGCCATGGCATCGACATCAAACCCTGCCTTGACAAGATCCTTGATCAATTCGCGACGAAAGTTCGTTAGCGACGACGTCAAGCTCGCAATCAGGACTATCCTGGTGCGGGGTGCTTCCGTTTTGCTGGGAACGGTTTTTGATGCCTTCATGGCCGCTACCGCATACGACGGGCTGCGTTGACCGGTGCCTGCCACCCAATTTGCCGCGCCGCATTGGTGGCTTGCTGGTCGAGGATCTCGTCGTAGAGCGCGAGGTGGCTGTCGACGTAGGATCTCAGCGAGAACCGCTCGACGACGCGCCTACGCGCGCGTTCTCCCAGTTGCCGCCGGGCGCTTTGCGACAGGCAGAGGATCGACGCGGCAAGTTTTGCAAGGCCATCTGCGTTTTCCGGTTCAACGACCATCTGCCGGTCTCCTAGCAGCCATGCGCAGTCTCCGACATCGGTGGCGATCGCCGGCACGCCACTGGCCATTGCTTCAGCCACGACCAGTGGAAATGCTTCCCCCCAAGCCGACGACAGCATGAATAGGTCGAGGCCCGGCATCAGGCGGTCAATGTCCGCACGTGCGTTTGAGACGGTGATCATCGGTGTTATGCCGAGTTCGGCCGCCAAATGTCGGACGATCCCATTTTCGTGGCCGTCGCCGATCAGGATCCCGTGAGCATCAAGCCCCAGGCTGCGAAGCGTGGCGATTGCACGCACGAAGGTGCCATGGTCCTTCATCGGATGTGCGCGCGCGACATTTCCGACAAGAAAGCGCTCAGTGGGCACTGAGAGCGCGTCGCAGAGATACCGTCGCGCGTCGGGCCGTGGGCGAAACTGATCGCAATCGACACCGTTTGGAATGATACGCCGCTTGTCCGGATCGAAACCCAGCGCTTCGTGCTGGTCGGCCGACACCCGCGAACAGTAGGAAATTGCGCTTGTGCGATGGGAAAGGGAAGCGCTCAGCCGGATAACGGCACGTGTCAGCAGTTTCTCTGAGGCGAGGTTGGCGATGGAGTGGTGAATGCTCCATATGGTGGGCTGTCGCTCGCCGAGCAGCGCTCCGAGCGATGCTGCGACATTGCCGTGATACATCCATCCGTGAAGCAGGCTCGGGCGAGACGATCTCACGATCGCACGCAGTCTGACCAAGGCACGAGGGCCTGGTCGAGACTGGTTCATTTGGAGTGTCGCGACATCGATGTTGGCCGCTTGCAAATCGCGCGCGATCGGGCCGGGCGACATCAGCGACAGCACGGAAGGGTCGTAATGCGTTTGAGCGAGCTTTGCGCCAAAGCGCGCGAGCATGTATTCCGCACCGCCGACATTCAGCCCCGTGATGCAATGAAGTACGGGGATCCCTGCCATGCCATGCTCCTTCCTTGCGTACACCAATACCTACTGACGCGGCCTGCTGGTGGTCTGCGGCCGCACCGCCGTCTTTTTGCCGAGCGCGATAACGCCAACACTGCGACCGGTCGATCGACGAGCCGCCCTTGCTGCGGAAATCATGTCTTGGGGGATTTCCGCATTCGGCAACAATTGCGCGATCGCTGCCAGAACAGAACTCTCGTCACATCGTTCGGCATCGCGCTGCATACGATTGAATGCGCTCTTCAACACCGAAGAGGGCACGGGTTGAGGGACCGCTCCAAGCACGCCGGGGATGGCCGACTGGATGCGCTTATCGGTCGGATCGAACAGTTCCTCGAACAGCTTTTCGCCCGGTCGGGATCCAACGATCTCGATCATGATGTCCTTGTCCGGCACGAAGCCCGCCAGACGGATCATGCGTCGAGCGATGTCAATGATCTTCACAGGCTCGCCCATGTCGAGAACGAAGATTTCGCCTTGGCCTATCTGCTTCTGAAAACCGTAAGCCGATGCCTGAAGCGTCAGCTCGACGGCCTCTCGGATGGTCATGAAGAAACGCGTCATTCTCGCGTCCGTGACCGTCAACGGACCGCCCTTGGCCAACTGATGCTTAAAGAGCGGGATAAGGGATCCGCTTGATCCAAGCACGTTGCCGAAGCGAACGGTCATGAAGCGGGGTCCCTGCCCGCTTGTGACACCATCGAGATCGAGCGCCTGGCAATAGAGTTCGGCAAGCCGTTTCGTCATGCCCATTATGCTGGAGGAGTTCACCACCTTGTCGGTAGACACCTGCACCATGGCGAGTGCACCGAACCGCTTGGCTGCGTTCGCGACGTTCATGGTGCCGATGACATTGGTCAGGACGCCTTCGCAGGGATTGATCTGAACCATGGGCACATGTTTGAGCGCGGCGGCGTGGAAGACCAGTTCCGGCAAGTGCGCTTCGAAGATCTCATTGACCCTCTGGCTGCGCCGAACGCTGCCAAGGCAGTTCGAATGGCGGATCTCCGGAAACTCTTCCTTTAGGCACAGGTCGATCGAATAGAGATTGAATTCGGTATTGTCGACCAGGACGATCTCAGCCGGGCCGCAAGCGGCGATCTGGCGGGTAAGTTCGCTGCCGATCGACCCGCCTGCCCCAGTGATAAGAACTCGCCGGCCGGCAATCAAGCGCCTGATGGCGTCCTTGTCGAGGGCGGCCTGCGGCCGTTCGAGCAGGTCTGTCATTTCGATCGATCGGAGCTCGTATGGGTTCTCGTTGCTGGTCTGCTTGAACTCCGTAGCGCTTTGCAGCCGCGAGACTGCGATCCCAAGGCGTTCGGCGGCTTGGAGTAACTCGCCCGAAGCCGTCTCATCGAAGGACGACAGGGGTTCGGTGAAAACGATATGGCAGGGTTGCTTGCCCTCGGCCCTGAGATCGGCGACGACCTGTTCCAGATCCTCGAGCCTGCCTGCGATCGGTACCCCATGCAGCATCAGGCCAACTTGAGATTCACTCGTGTCGAGACAGGCGACCGGCACATAGGGCGCCGCCGGATCGCGAAACAAAGCGCGTAGATAGAGATCCGCGGCGTTGCCGGCTCCAACCAGAAGCAGGGGAACGCGGTGGCGATGGCCATCGGCGTCGGCCTTTTCCGAACGCTTGTTTTTGGAAGGCAGGAATTCGTCTGCGCGGAAGCTTAAGCGGGAGGTCGCAAGGAAGGCAATCAAAAGCAGCGATTGCAGCGGCACGACAGTTCGCGGCATATCGGTGAGGCGTGTCGAAAAGAACAAAAGGGCGATGAGCACGAGCGAGGTCAGGACCACCGCGCGGATGATAATCACGAGGTCGCTGATTGACCCGTATTTCCAGTTTCGACTGTAGAGACCCGAGAGCGGGAACATGGCCGCGCAGACCGCCAAATACTGGGCAGACGACCAAGCCAGGATCTGCATCGTATCGGGGCGATCGCTCAGGCCTCCAGGCCCATACCGCAGGAATAGTGCGAGGAAAAGCGCGATCGCAGCGGATGCCAAATCCACCGCATAGAGAGCAGCGTTCTTTCGTGCGCCACGAGCGGCCGATTTGAGTTTCCTGACGCCAAGCTGCGCAAGTGTGATCGCGGCGTCCCGGGCAGTTGCCGGGAACGCTGCGCTGTCTGCGATGGCTCGATGATTCATTACACGAAATGCCCACGCACCGTAAAACGCCTTAAAGGCGGTCGGAATGCGAAACATAACGCCCCTCCTTCGACATGGCTTCGCTAACCGGTGGCCAGAATGGGCCGGGCGAGTAATACGACCGAAAGTATATGCGTTACTTCTGGTGGAGTTCCGTCAATTCCATAGCATAAAAAAGATATACGCTCTCGACCTGTTCGGTGTCGGAGCGTGTTTTACCTTTTCCCTATTTGCATTGAACTCTAGAGACCACTTTGATTTCGGAAAGTAAACTAATTTTGAAGGATTAATCCTTTGGGGCGATAAACGTAATCTACAAGATCGATGGGTTTTGATGGCGCAGGCAGACGTCCATAAAGATCAAGCATTTAGGTACGCAAGTGCCGAATTGCGACAAGTGAGGGGATTAAGGACAGCGGTCGAGCGCTAACTCGAGTTCGTCGAATGTAACGATTCGTGATTGTGCGTGGTGCATCGGCGTCGGCGCGTCGCACCGGTGGATGCGATCGTCGCGCAGGATTTGAACGGTCTGCCAGCCCCTTGTTCGGGGCGTGACAAAATCCTTGATGGCATTGTCGGCAACATAGGTGAGTTGCGCTGCCGTTAGATGCGACGCAGTCTCGACAGCTTCGAATGCTCTTGGGTGTGGCTTGCGATAAGACATGCCCCAGGCATCCGTAAAGAGGACGAGGTCAGCTTTATGCTCGAGTCCAAGGGCTTTGATTTTCGAACGCTGGGTGGAGACTGGTCCATCGGTGATGATGCCGATGAAGTCATCGTTCGGGCGATCGAACAAAAAACGCGCCGCGTCGGGGGCAAGTGAGATTGATGGCTGATGGTGCCGGTAAATCGTCACCAGTTGCTCTATCAGAGAAGGGTCGACCTCGCCCTCCGTTTCCGCAAGCGCAAGATCGAAAACCTGGCCCCTGACTCCCGCCGCGAAAAGACGGGCACACCGCACAGCAAAATCGGTCTGTCCGGTTCTTTGCTGCCACCATGCGCCGACAGCCGCAAAGCCGCTGAAGACGAAGTCGCGCTCTAAATAGAGTGTGTCATCGAGATCAAAGATGATCCCGCGAGCAAAGGAGCGCATTTGGTCACCCGTCAAAAAGAGCCTGATCATAGCGCAACATGAGTACTCCATCTCGCCAATCGTCGTTGGCGCTGACGGGAAGGCCGGCGACTTCCTCAAGCAGCCACTGCGCGAAACACGCCCCGGCGTGATCGGCAAGCGGATAACCGCCTCCGAACCGCGCGTTGAGTTCGATTACCTGCAATCCGCGGGTTGCATCGGCGATTGCCTGAAAGCAGAGGGCGCCGCGTGCGTCGGGCAGTGCCTCAGCCATCCCCCGCGCAAGCGCGGGAAGCTCCGACAGGCGCACAGTTCGCCCCTTCTCGACTTCGCCCGCCCGCACCGAGAGCCGTTCGTGTGCGATGCAAGATCGGGCCACGCCATCACGATCGATGAACATGCTGATCGTGTATTCGGGGCCGGAGAGGTATTCCTGGACGATCATCGGTTCGGCGCAATCTTTGGGAAGAGCGCTTGGGTCGCGGATCATACTGATGGAGCGACTGGCGCTGCCTGAGCGCGGCTTGACGAAGACCGGCCACGTCCAGTCGGAGATCGCCTGACGGGCATTCTCCAGCGTATCGGTGCGTGGGACGGCGAGGCCCGCACGGTGGAACGTGTGCATCGTGCGCAGCTTGTCCCGGGCGATTTCCACCACTAAGGGCGGGCTCACATGGATCCGTGTTCCCGCCTCGGCGAAGCGCTCGGTGTTGAGGGAAAACGGCAACAATTCGGGATCGATTGTCGGCACCACGAGATCGACGTTTTCTGTTCGACAGATGTCGGCGATGGCGTCGATGAACGCCTCGTCGTCACAACTGGGCACGGCGTATGCCCGATCGGCCGTATGACAGGCGGCACTGAGCTCCGGCCTCCTGTCACACGCGATTACTCGCAGCGTCACATCAAGCCGCGCGGCCGCGGCGCGAAAGCACTGGATGAGTTCGACCCGCCGTCCGGCGGAAGAAAAGAGAACGCACAACTCCCGTCTGCTCATCGTTAAAGCCCTCCGTTGGCGCCTGTCGTCCTGGATTCAAGCTGCCCCTGTCTAAAGTCCCGGGCGGCCATCTGTCAGCTTGCCATGTAACGCTGGCCGATCCCCCTGCCAGTCAATGACTTCCAGGCAATTGCCGTCTCCACACAAGACGAGGAAGCCGGCTTTCGTGTACACTTGGACCTGGCCCGTCAGGCCGATATATTTGCCCGCATTCGGGTGCACGGTCGCGCGGGTGACAACGATCTTGCGATCGCCGAAAAAGGTGAATGCCCCGGGATAAGGATCGCCGACGGCGCGAATGAGGCGCTCGATGTCCACGGCCGAACTTCGCCAATCGATCAACCCATCCTCGGCTCTTCGGCGCGCGCAATAGCTTGCGCCCTGTTCGTCTTGCTGGATACCTTTCGTCGAGCCCTTCTCCAGAAAATCCGTCGCCTCGACGATCATCTCCGACAGGTTGCGCGTATGCTTGTCGTAGAGGGTCCGCGCGGTCTCGTCGGCGGCTACGTCGAACAATCGTTGCAGCAGGATGTCGCCGGAATCCATGCCATCATCGAGCCAGAAGAGGGTCGATCCCGTGACCTTTTCGTTGCAGAGTATCGTCCAGGGGATGACTCCCCGCCCCCGTAGCCTTGGCAGGGCGGCCGGGTGGAAACCCAGGCAACCGCGTGCAGGGATGCTTCGAAACTGGGGGCCGCAGATCTGAGACCACCCGATGACAAGGATGACATCGGGCGCGAACTGTCGGAGGGTTGCAAGCGTGGCCTCGTCGTTGACATCAGAGGTTTCGACAACATCGATCCCTGCTCTTCGCGCAATCGGCATAAGGTCGGCATGATCCGAATGTCGACCTGCTTTTGCACCGGGAAGGGTGAGGAGCAGGCCGGGCGGGCGACCCACAGACACGAGCGCTTCAAGAGCGATCCTCGAACCCTCGACTGTCCCGACGAATGCGACGCGCATCGATGATAACTCCGTAACCTAGGGAGAAAGGCAAGCTTGGGATGCAGCCTATGGATGGCTGCGTCAAAATTACATCATACTAAAATTGAGGCCAGTGGATTTGTTGGACACGAAACGCGTTCCTCCTTTTCCGGGGCCATCGCGAAGGCTTGTCCGCTGTCCCAATTGAACCGGTGTTGATTTCATGCCCGCAAAGCCTTGATTTGCATGGGCCGATCGATGTTCAGGACAGACTGCTGTTGGAATGGGACAAGAAGAGCACTTAGTGCGGTTCTCAAAGCCTGCGAGGGCTTCTTTGTGCCGATATTGTTGAAAAAGTCCCAAATCGTGGGTTTGCCGAATAGTCGGCCAATTCACGTTCTGCGTGAATGTTTGCCGCTTGATGCTGAATCAATTCCGCTACACGGCTCACACGCTGCTTGATCGAAAATTGGCAGGCCCCCCACGCCAATTTTCTGTGTCGGCCTCTACGACCCTTCAAATAATCAGACCTTATAGAAAAACCGACTTTTTCCGCCACAAGCGGTCGCGGCAGCAGCGGCCATTCGCGTTGACTACGGGGTTAGTTGGCCAGAGACGCTGCACTCTGGCGCTGTTCGCGATGATGTCCGCTGGGTTGTCAGCCTCTGCGGCTCGCCAAGGAGGAGGCGGCGATCAATCGGCGCGCGTCAGCCGCCGACAAGCACTCAATCGCGACTGCCTTCCTGCCGAGGCCAAAGCAACGTCGTCATGAATGTGGCAAAGGCGATGGCCACCAGTATGTAAGTGACGCGGGTGGAGAAGGACTCGGCGGCAGACCCCGGAAGCGGTGAGACGCCGGTTCCGAATACGAGGAGGAAGATCGTCAAGGCGCCCGCGTAAAGTTTGGCGGCCGGCGCACGCATGGCGGCACGACCGCCAAATACCAGGCCGGCCAGCAGGACCATTAGAAAGAGGAAAATGAGGGACGGCCGTAGCTGAAGCAGCCCGAATGCGACGGACGCGGCCACGCCTCCAGTGATATTGGTTATCACGATCCCCAGGGCCGCGCGCGTGCTGGCTGTTGCGTCGAATTGTGAGAGCAGTGACACGACTGTTATCGGGATGACAATCGCCGTGGCTAGCGCTTCGCGTGTCAGACAGGCAACCACCGCGATCAGGAGTATGGTGGTGTTGGCGGCAGCGTAGTGTGCCGCACGCGGATATGTCGCTGCCGTCGCCGGCTTAACAGTGGGGCTGCCTTTGTCCGGGATAAAGACATATGCCAGCCACATCAAGAGCATTCCGGTCACCACACCCTGCACCAGGATCATTAGAATGGTGTCGCCGAGATCCTCGTTCAGAATTGTGAGGAGCGGCACCATAACCGCAATGACCAGAACAAGAAAGATTGTGGGGCCGCCCTTGCCGTTCGCCTGCTGGTAGAAACATCCAAAGTAAATCAGCCCAAGCAGTAGCAACAGAACCGGCGGCCGGTCGCCAGTCAGCATCGTTACGAATTGCAGAAGTGCCCCGACGACAAGAATAAACAAAGTGACCGCTAACGCCTTTTGCAACGGCATAGGGCGATCACTGGCGATGAGAAACTGTGCTGCAAACAATGGCCCAAGGAAGGGGATGATAGCCCCCGAATAGACTGAGCAGGAAAAGCCGACCGCAACGGCAAGCGCTATGCGCAGACCCTTGCGCTTTACATTGACGCGGTCCTCCTCGTGCGAAAGATACGTGTCAGCTGACATAGGTCAGGACCGACAGAATTCGGATCCAGAGACTGCCAAGCGCATTGGTGATCGGGTGGTCCCCGGTATAGATCACCACATTCGCCTGCGAACCGTACCGAACGCCCTTGGGCCGCCCTTCGTCGAGGACCAGGCGGACGGGAAAGCTCTGCGGTGTTCGCACCCATCCCGTGTCTGTGGAAATCTTCGGCAGGCCCGTTGCCGGGTCGACACTCCCCTGAGCCACTCCCATCCCGATGCCTTCAACGGTCCCGGCGAAAATCTGACCGGGGAGAACATCGAAAAGCACCTCCGCACGGTCGCCGGCGGCAACCATCTCAAGGCTGTTTTCCTTAAACGCGGCGGTGATCCAGATCGTGCCGGTATCGATGAAAGTCATTGCACTCTCGCCAGCGCTAAGCATACCACCGACGGAAAGCTGAAGATTGGTGACGACGCCTTCCGCCGGCGCTGAAACCGTCGTGCGCAGCAGATCAAGCTGAGCGGTTTCAAGCGCCGCGAGCGCCTCCTTAAGCTGTGGATTGTCCTTTCCCGCAGGCCCAAGCTCCTCCTGAGCCCGCACGAGCTCGGCTGTGGCTGCATCCACGCCTGCATCTGCCTGATCCAGCGCGGCTGCGGCCTCATCATACTTCGCCTGGGCGTAGATTCCGCGCCTGACAAGTTCCATGGCGCGGGTGGCTTGATCCTGGACGTTGACGCGCACTGCCTTCGTCTCCACCACCTTGGCCTGGGCGACATCGACGGCCGCCGTCGAAGCGCCGATCGTCTGACCTACCCCTGCAAGGCGTGCTTCCGCCTCCGCAACGGCGAGCCGGTACTGTTCCGGGTCCAGACGAAACAGCATCTGGCCGGACGTCACGGCGCTGTTGTCGGTCACGCCCACTTCAATGACCCGCCCGGTAACCTCCGGCGCTACGCCAACGACGTATGCACTGACGGTCGCCTGCGAGGAAGAAGGAGTGCGCCGCTCCATGAACACCGTCACGACGAACAGAAGCAAAGCCATCAGGAGCACAGTGATTGCGACCGTGCGCTGCGGGTTTTTCTCTTTAACAGGCGCGCTCACTGTATTTGGAGCATCATTATGAGGGGCCTCAGTTGCATCCGACGCCATGACGTTTCCCCCCTAAGATCACGCGGCCGTCGCGCCGAGGCTCTCCTTGCGCCAGCACCTGCGTTGGATTGGCAATTTAGTCCTAAGCTGTCGCCATCGCAACGGCCGCCGATGCGACCCCAGGTACCCACCCATAAAACCGCGCCAGGCTGAGGCTGCATCGGCTTCTCAAATGGCCTGTTCGAGGCGCGTCCAGCGAGCACTTTTGCGTCTGTCTTGCAGGAAGACCGAAACAGGTAAATAATCAGCCAGAGTACCGAGCTACCTGGGAAATCCGGATTGGCTGGGAAGGGGGCCAGCAACAATGGAGCCGAACGTGACAATCCCTGAGCGCGCGCCGTCGCTCTTGAGAATGCTCGACGCTGCACTTCAGATCGGACTCGTAGCCTTACTGATCTTTGCCTGTAGCCGCATCATATTGCCCTTTGCTGGCATCCTGCTCTGGTCGGTCATCCTCGCGGTCATGCTCTATCCGCTGCACCAACGCTTGGTCGACCGGGTTGGCAATCGCTGGTCGGCGACGTTAATCGGGTTGGTCAGCGTTGCGCTGCTGCTGGTTCCATTGGTCATGGTTGTGGCGTCGCTTGGATCTTCCATACTTGAGTTCGTCTCGGGCTTGCAAGACAGCAGCCTGACGGTGCCGCCGCCGCCGACATGGCTTGCCGACCTCCCGCTGGTCGGCCAGAAACTGACCGAGACATGGGCTCTCGTTGCGACAAACATGCCGGCGGCGCTTGCCAAGTACGGCAAGATGCTGGGTGGAATTGCATCATGGCTGGCGTCGTTCGCGGGCGGTTTGGCCGCCGGTCAGCTGTCATTCGTGCTTTCGTTCGCAGTCGCTGCCGTGCTCATCGCCTATGGCGAGGGCGCCACCGAGTTCGCCAGACGTCTGTTGGAACGTATCACCGGCAGCAAGGCACAAGGTACCCGGCTGGTTGCAATGACGGCCGCGACGATTCGAGGTGTGGCGGTCGGCGTAGTCGGCGTGGCCGTCATCCAGTCGCTGCTGATCGGGATAGGCTTTTTTGCGATAGGTCTTTCGGCAGCCGGAGTTTTGACGCTTTTGGTGCTATTGTTTGCCATCGTGCAGGTGCCGGCGGTGTTGGTAACACTACCTGTCATAGCCTATGTTCTTGCGACGGAAGCGACCACGCCGGCGATCATCTTTTCGATCTGGACCATCATTGCCGGGCTCAGCGACAACCTCCTCAAGCCATTGATGCTCGGCCGCGGACTTGACGTTCCAATGCCGATCATTCTGATCGGTGTAATCGGCGGCATGATCGCTGACGGGCTTCTCGGCCTGTTTGTGGGCCCTGTGCTCCTGGCTGTTGGCTATGTACTGCTCATGGAGTGGCTGCGGGACGAACCCATAGAAGGCGGGCCGCGAACTGAATATCCGCCGCCATGATCGCGGTCATCGCTCTTGGCTTGCTGGCGATGTTGGCATGCCTAGCATTTCAGGTGCTGGCATCGGTTTTCGCCGCCCGTTACTTCGCCCGGACCTCCCTGTGGCGGGATGACTGCGAACACCTTGCGTTCGACTAGGCCATCCTCTTCGAGTTCCCTTAGCTGCTTGATCAGGAGCCGCTGTGAGCAGTCACCGAGTTCTCTTTTCAGGGCATTGAACCGCAAGGTACCCCTGAGAAGATGATACAGGCTCATGCCTTTCAACTTGCCGCTGATGAGATTGAGCGCCGCATACATCGTGACCGTGGCGTTTGCCTGCGTTGGCGCCTAATTGAATGTTGAGTAAAAATTTACTAAAGACGATTTCGAAATGCCGTTGCATATGGCACATTCGCCAATGACAACGATCGCCCTATGACAACAATGGAATGACGGCATGGTCACTATCAAGGAAATCGCCAAGAGTGTTGGCGTGTCGTCGGCTACGGTTTCGAGGGTGCTCAACTACGACCCCGCCCTGTCGATCTCACCGGCAAAACGGCAAGCGATCATCGAGACGGCCGAGGCTCTGAACTATGAGACCCCGCGCAATCGCAACAAGGCGAACGGACAGGCTGCCCCCAGCCTTTTGACCAAGCTCGTCATCGTGCATTTTCTCGAGCCTTCGGACGAGATTGCCGACCCCTATTACGTCGGCGTGCGGCTTGGCATCGAAAGCCGCTGCCGCGACCTGAGGACGGAGATCGTCAAGGTCTTCCATTCAGACGCGCTGCCTGAGGCGTCCCTGCTTGCAGGCGCATCGGGTGTCATCGTCATAGGCAAGCATTCCGACAACGAGATCGCATGGCTGAGCAAGTATGCTCCACATGTCGTTTTTGCCGATTTCGACCCGAGGAGCGACCTGATCGACAGCGTGTTTTCCGATGTGGGGCTCGCCACGTGCAAGATCCTCGACGCTCTGAAGTCCAGCGGATACAAGCGCATCGGCTTTATCGGCAGCCACGAGAACCTCAATGGCACTGTCCAGCATTTCGCCGAGCGCCGATGTGTGGCTTATATCGACTGGCACAAGAAGAACGGCACCTTCGCGCCTGAGCTTTTGGCGCTCTCCGATTGCTCATCGGGTCAGAGCCTCCGGCTCGAAACCGGCTATCGTCTCGCGCGCGATCTGCTGTCGCTCACTGACCGGCCGGATGTGATCGTGACATCCAACGACAACATGGCAATCGGCACCTATCGGGCGATCCAGGAGTTCGGCCTTTCGATCCCGGGCGACATTGGCGTCATATCCTTTAACGACATCCCCGTTGCCCAGTTCCTGACGCCGTCGCTGACCACGGTGCGCATCCATGGCGAACATATCGGCGAGACGGCCGTCGATCTGTTGTTAGAGCGACTTTCCGGCCGCAGCTACGGCAAGCAGGTACGCATCGCCACCGAACTCGTTTGGCGCGACAGCTGCCGCAAACCCCTGGAATCCTTGTCGTTGTGAGCTGTTCGTTGCGCGTGATAAATATTTACTAAATCTTCCTTGCGTGTTGCCTGAATTTCGGTAAATCTTGCGCGGACGGCAGGAGAGGAGAACCTGCCCTCAGCAAGTTTCTAGGGAGGAAACGATGTACCGCAAAACGAACCTGTCGCGCGTTGCGGCTGGCGTGCTCGCCGCAGCAAGCCTGCTTGCGTCCACCGCCGCCTTTGCCGGGGAAGTCACGATCTGGTGTTGGGATCCCAACTTCAACGTTGCGATCATGAAGGAAGCTACGGCGCGCTATAGCGCGAAGCATCCCGAAACGACGTTCAACATCGTCGATTTCGCCAAGGCTGATGTCGAGCAGAAGCTGCAGACGGCACTGTCGTCGGGCACCACTGACGCGCTGCCGGATATCGTGCTGATCGAGGACTACGGTGCGCAGAAGTACCTCCAGTCCTTTCCCGGAGCCTTCGCCGAGCTTTCCAGCAAGGTCGATTTTTCCGGCTTCGCGCCCTACAAGGTTCAATTGATGACGATGGACGGGGCCGTCTACGGCATGCCGTTCGATTCCGGCGTCACCGGCCTCTACTACCGCAAGGACTATCTGGAGCAGGCAGGCTTCAAGCCTGATGATATGCAGGACCTGACCTGGGACCGTTTCATCGAGATCGGCAAGCAGGTCGAAGCCAAGACCGGCAAGAAGATGCTCGGCCTCGACGTCAACGATGCGGGCTTCATCCGCATCCTGATGCAATCCGCCGGCGGCTGGTATTTCGATAAGGACGGCAATCTTTCGATCGAGAACAACGCCGCCCTGAAGGCAGCGCTCGAAACCGAACAGAAGATCCTGCAGGCCAATATCCATAAGCCGGCTGCCGGCTGGACGGAATGGGTCGCGACCTTCACCTCCGGCGATGTCGCCACCGTGACAACAGGCGTTTGGATCACCGGTACGGTCAAGGCCCAGGCCGATCAGTCCGGCAAGTGGGGCGTGGCACCGATTCCGAAGCTTGACGTCGAGGGCGCCTCGCATGCGTCCAACCTTGGTGGTTCCAGCTGGTACGTAACCGCCAGCTCCGCCGAGAAGGACGAAGCCATCGACTTTCTCAACGAAGTCTATGCCAAGGACGTCGATTTCTATCAGAAGATCCTGACGGAGCGCGGTGCCGTCGGCTCGCTGCTCGCGGCCCGCAACGGTCCCGCCTATTCTGAAGCCGATGCATTCTTTGGTGGCGAGAAGGTCTGGCAGAACTTCTCCGACTGGTTGGCGAAGGTTCCAGCGGTCAATTACGGCGTCTTCACCAACGAGGTGGACACGGCAGTAACGGCGCATCTGCCTTCGCTTGGCGAGGGCGCGCCCATCGATGACGTGCTGAAGGCGGTCGATAGCCAAGCGCAGGGCCAGATCCAGTAACGGCTCAAAGGCAGGCGGCAACCGCCTGCCTTCTCGCTCGGGCGCATGCGGCCATCACGTCGCGTGCCCTCCGCAACATCATCCCTTTTCGTTGAGGGCACCCATGGCTGCCGGCAAAACAGGCGGATTGAAGCGCTACTACGACCTCAACGGCTGGCTGTTCATCGCCCCGTCCTTGCTTCTCATCGCAATCTTCCTCGTCTATCCGATTTTGCGCTCGCTCTACCTGTCCTTCTTCTCGGGCAAGGGAATGATGATGAAGTTTGCCGGCTTCGGAAACGTTGCACGGCTATGGAACGATCCGGTCTTTCTTCAGGCTCTGAAAAACACCGTCACCTTTTTCATCGTCCAGGTGCCGATCATGATCACGCTGGCGCTTCTGCTTGCCGCGGTCTTGAACAACGACAAACTGAAGTTCATCGGCTTTTTCCGCACCGCCATTTTCCTGCCCTGCGTCGCCTCGCTCGTTGCCTATTCCGTGCTTTTCAAAAGCATGTTTTCCGTCGATGGCGTGGTGAACTCCGGACTTCTGGCGGTCGGCCTGATCGCCACCCCGATCGGCTGGCTGACGGAACCTTTCTGGGCCAAGGTGCTCGTCATCCTGGCCATCACCTGGCGTTGGACCGGCTACAACATGATCTTTTACCTTGCTGCCTTGCAGAACATCGACAAGTCGATCTACGAGGCGGCGCGGATCGACGGCGTGCCGGCATGGGCTCGCTTCGTCTACATCACAGTACCAATGCTGAAGCCGGTGATCCTGTTTACGACGATCATCTCGACCATCGGCACGATCCAGCTGTTCGACGAAGTCTACAACCTGACCGAGGGCCGCGGCGGCCCGGCGAACGCAACGATCACCCTCTCGCTCTATATCTACAATCTCACCTTCCGCTTCATGCCGAGCTTCGGCTACGCGGCAACCATTTCCTACGTCATCGTGATCATGGTGGCGCTTCTATCCTTCCTCCAATTCTACGCGGCGAGGGATCGGTCATGAACGCCTCACGCCTGGCCGCCACCGCATTGCAATACGCCTTCCTCGCGGCTGCAGCCTTCCTGTCGATTTTCCCGTTCATCTGGATGGTGATCAGTTCGACGAACAAGTCGATCGACATCATTAGCGGCAGAACGGGTATCGGAGATGCCTTCGGTACAAATGTCACCAACTTCTTCGCACAGGTCGACGTGCCACTGGTTTTCTGGAACTCCACGAAGGTCGCGGTGCTTGCGACGCTTTTGACGATCGTCGTGTCGTCGCTCGCCGGCTACGGTTTTGAGATGTTCAGATCCAAGGCGCGCGACCGGATCTACGCGCTCGTGCTTCTGACACTCATGGTGCCGTTTGCCGCGCTGATGATCCCGCTGTTCATGATGATGGCGAAAAGCGGCCTCATCAACACGCATATCGCCATCATGCTGCCGACGATCGCGTCCGCCTTCATCATCTTCTACTTCCGCCAGTCGACAAAGGCCTTTCAGACAGAGCTTCGCGACGCCGCCAAGGTCGACGGCCTCAAGGAATGGCAGATCTTTCTCTACATCTACGTTCCGGTGATGCGCTCGACCTACGCGGCCGCCTTCGTCATCGTCTTCATGACCAACTGGAACAACTACCTCTGGCCGCTCATCGTCCTCCAGTCGAACGAGACCAAGACGATCACCCTCGTCGTCTCCTCACTCGCCTCGGCCTATTACCCCGACTACGGCGTGGTCATGATCGGCACGATCCTCGCCACGCTCCCCACCCTCCTCGTCTTCTTCGTCATGCAGCGCCAGTTCGTACAGGGCATGCTCGGCTCAGTGAAATAGGAACGTCGTCAATGCGCATTACTGAAAACTTCAATGCCAACTGGGTCTTCCGCCACGGCTTCGAGCCGGCACATGTGCAAGCACTTCAGCCGGGTGAAACCGTGCGCCTGCCGCACAGCGCCGTCGAGCTGCCTTACAACTACTTCGACGAGACCGATTACCAGAAGCCCTTCACCTATCAAAAGCGGCTCGACTGGCGCCCGGAATTCGAGGGGCGCGAAGTCTCGCTCATCTTCGATGCCGCCATGGCCGACAGCGTCGTCTATCTGAACGGCCAGGAGATCATCGCGCACAAGGACGGCTATACGCCCTTCGAGGCGCGACTGACGCCGCATCTCACGCGTGGCGAAAACCTGATCACGGTCAAGATCGATGGCTCTGAGAACCCCGAGATCCCCCCCTTTGGCGGCCAGATCGACTACCTCTGCTATGCCGGCATCTACCGCGACGTCTGGCTGAAAGTGACAAACCCCGTCTCGATCGCCAATGTGAAGATTGAGACGCCGGATGCGCTTGCCGAGAAAAAGTCCGTCACCGCTCGCGTCTTTCTCGCCAATCCGCAAGGGCACACGTTGTCCGGCACGCTCTCTGCCAAGATCCGCCGCAGGGGCGGCGGCGACGTTGCGGCTTCCTCGATCAAGTTCGATGGCAACGAGGTGGCCCTCACCTTTCCCGATCTCACCGATATCGAACTCTGGGATATCGACAATCCGGTGCTCTACGCCCTGTCGCTCAAACTTGAGACAGAGTACGGCGAAGACGTGCTGACGCAACGTTTCGGTTTCCGCACTGCGCTCTTCACACCGGAAGGCTTTCTGCTGAATGGTCGACCATTGAAACTGCGCGGATTGAACCGGCACCAGGCCTTTCCCCACACCGGCTACGCCATGGGTCGGCGCGCGCAGGAAAAAGACGCCGACATCCTGAAGCATGAACTCGCCTGCAATGTCGTGCGCACATCACACTATCCGCAGTCGAAGTGGTTCATCGAGCGCTGCGATGAGATCGGCCTGCTCGTTTTCGAGGAGATCCCCGGTTGGCAGCATATCGGTGGCGAGACCTGGCAGAAAGAATCGATCGAGAATGTGCGCCGCACGATCGAGCGTGACTGGAACCATCCTTCGATCATCATCTGGGGCGTTCGCATTAACGAAAGCCAGGACAACCACGCCTTCTACGCGGAGACCAACCGTCTGGCGCGCGAGCTTGATCCGACCCGCCAGACCGGCGGCGTACGCTTCATCACCAATTCGGAATTGCTCGAAGACGTTTACACGATGAACGATTTCATCCTCGGAAACGAGGAGTTGCCGGGCAACAACCGCGGGCGCGTGGTCCTGCGCGATCGGGTGGAGACGACGGGCATTCGCCGGCCGATCCCCTATATGATCACCGAATACAACGGCCACATGTATCCGACCAAGCGCTTCGACCAGGAACAGCGCCAGGCCGAGCATGTGACGCGTCATCTCTTGATCCTCAACGCCGTTGCCGGCGACCAGGATATTTCCGGCTCCACCGGTTGGTGCATGTTCGATTACAACACCCACAAGGACTTCGGCGCCGGCGACCGCATCTGCTATCACGGTGTGCTCGACATGTACCGGATACCGAAACTTGCTGCCTATGCCTATGCCTCCCAGGGAGATCCGAACGACAATGTCGTGCTTCAGCCGGTGACCTTCTGGGCACGCGGCGAACGCAATATCGGCGGTGTACTGCCGCTGATCGTGCTGACGAACTGTGACTATGTCGAAGTGAAGTTCGGCGAATGGCCGGTAAAGCGGATCTACCCCGACAGGGAGAACTACCCGCATCTGCCGCATCCTCCCGTCGTGCTCGACCTGCGCAGCGTGACGCCGGAAGAATTCGGCACCTGGGGTCGAGTCTGGCGCGAAGGTACCTTTACCGGCTACGTCGACGGCAAAGCCGTAAAGACGCTGACCCTTCCGGCCGACCCGGTCCCGGCGACGCTGGAGGTCGTAGCCGACGATACGGAGCTTCGCGCTTGCGAAAAGGATGCGGTGCGCGTGGTGGTGCGCGCGCTCGATCAATGCGGCAATCTGCTGCCCTATTTCGAAGAGCCTGTCCTGCTTTCGCTGGATGGCCCCGGCCGGATCATAGGGCCCTCAGAACATACGCTGAAGGGCGGCGCGACCGGCTTCTGGATCGAGGCCGGCGAGGCCAAGGGCAAGCTCGAACTAACGGTGACGAGCCGCCGCTTCGAGAACCAGTCCATCACCTTTACCGTCAGCTGAGTACCCGCCATGGCCGAAGTCCGTCTTACCGACATTCGCAAGCGCTTCGGCGCGCTCGAAATCATCAAGGGTGTCGATCTGTCGATCGATGCCGGAGAGTTCGTCGTTTTCGTTGGCCCATCGGGCTGCGGAAAGTCGACGCTGCTGCGCATGATCGCCGGTCTGGAGGACATCTCCTCCGGCGAACTCACAATCGGCGGCGAAGTCATGAACGACGTTGACCCCTCCAAGCGCGGCATCGCCATGGTGTTTCAGTCCTATGCGCTTTATCCGCACATGACGGTGCGTGAGAATATGGGCTTCGCGCTCAAATTCGCCGGTATGGCAAGAGAGGAAGTCGATAGCCGGGTCAACGACGCGGCACGAATTCTCGAGCTTGAACCGCTGCTGGATCGCAAGCCGAAAGCGCTCTCGGGTGGTCAACGGCAACGCGTCGCGATCGGCCGCGCCATCGTGCGCAATCCGCTCGTCTTCCTGTTCGACGAGCCGCTGTCGAACCTGGACGCCGAGTTGCGTGTGCATATGCGCGTCGAAATCGCCAAGCTGCACAAGGAACTGAAGTCGACCGTCATCTACGTGACGCATGACCAGGTGGAAGCGATGACGCTGGCCGACAAGATCGTCGTCCTGCGGTCGGGTGTCGTCGAACAGGTGGGCGCACCGCTCGATCTCTACGACGACCCGGCAAACACCTTTGTTGCCGGCTTTATCGGCTCACCGCGCATGAACTTTCTGAAAGGCCATGTCGCAAACGTCGCAGACGGCCGCGCGACTGTGGCACTCACGAGCCAGCCCGGTGTCGCGTTGACTCTACCCGTTACATCGACATCTGTTGCCATCGGCGACGTCGTCACCCTTGGAATTCGCCCCGAGCATTTTCTCGCTGAAGGCAAGGGTGATGTTGATCTCACAGTCAAGGTCGATGTCGCAGAGCACCTCGGCAATACCAGCTATGTCTACGCTCATGTCTCGGACAGCGAGCGGATCATCATCGAACACGGTGACGTCCGCAACATCGCAAGTCGCGAAACCCTCAGCATCGGCATCGCCGCATTACGGTCCTTCCTGTTCGACAAGGATGGCATCCGTCTCAGATAGCGAAATCGGTGGCTCCGTAGCAGAGGCGATCGTTTTCCTAGCCTTTTCGGCTCGACCGATGGTCGCGCGTCATCGCCGCTCGAAGGAAGGGGTAACGGCTGTCCTGCCCCCGTCCGACCTCGAAGAAGCGCCGCTTGCGCGCAAGTGATCGAACTGTGCGCAAGCGGCGTCGAAACCCGTCAACTGACGAAACCATTGTCTCAGTTCAATCGCGAGCCCTGTGACGAAAACAGGTGGATTTTCGCCAGATCAGGGGCGATCGCCACGGTCTGCCCGGGTCGAAGCTCCATTCGATCGCGGATCACCAATGTCGTATCGAATGCGCCGAGCTTGACGACCAGATGCGTCTCGGCGCCAGTCGGCTCCACCACGCCGACTGTCGCTGGAATGCCGCTCTCGGCAATAGCCAGATGCTCAGGCCGGATGCCATAGGTGTGCGCAGCACCGCCGGAATAACCCGGCGGCAGCGGAAGCGTTTTGCCGTCCTCTGTGACGAACTGCCCATCGAGGATCGAGCCGTGGAAAAGGTTCATGGCGGGCGAACCGATGAACGTGGCGACAAAGGTGTTTACGGGTCGATCATAGAGGTCGAGCGGCCGGCCAATCTGCTCGACCACACCACCACGCATGACGACGATCCGGTCTGCCATTGTCATTGCCTCGATCTGATCGTGCGTGACGTAGACTGTCGTTGTCTTCAGCCGCTGGTGCAGATCCTTGATTTCGGCACGCATGGTTACGCGCAGTTTGGCATCGAGGTTCGACAGCGGTTCGTCGAACAGAAACACCTGGGGATGACGGACGATCGCACGGCCCATCGCCACGCGTTGGCGCTGGCCGCCGGAAAGTTGCTTCGGCAGGCGGTCGAGCAAAGGTTCGAGTGCCAGGATATCGGCCGCCTCCTTTACCCGGCTTTGGATCGCGGCCTTGTCCTGTCCCTTCAGCTTCAGCGCAAATCCCATATTCTCCGCCACAGTCATATGCGGATAGAGCGCGTAGCTTTGGAAGACCATGGCGATATCGCGTTCTTTGGGCGCGATATTGTTGACGATGCGGCCGCCGATGCGGATCTGGCCACCGCTGATGTCTTCGAGACCGGCAAGCATACGCAGCAATGTCGACTTGCCGCATCCAGAGGGCCCGACGAGTGTGACGAACTCGCCATCCTCGATGTCGATGGAAACATCGTGAATAACCGGAACGGCGCCATATTGCTTTCTAACCTGTTCGATCGTGACAGATGCCATTGCTTATTCCTCCCCTTGCGCGATCACAGTTCGAGTTGCCAGATCGTGGCGGCGGTAATGTTGCCCGCGGGCGCTGATAGGCGTGCCGTGCTGACGGCGGCAAAGCCTGGCAGACGTTTCGTTCCCGTCCAGCGACCGTTGTCGGCGAAGACCTCAATCGAGCCGACATCGAGGAAAATACGCAGCGTCGACGGTTGCGCCCCGACAGCGATGTAGCGCGGTGCGCCCTTGCCGTCCGGCAGGTCGTAGTGAATGATCAGGCCTTCCGCTCCGAGCTGAACGCCGAGGCCAACGTCCGGATGATCAAGCTCGAGATGAAACTGCGCACCCGGCCCCGCGAGTTCGATGACGATCTCGACCGCCCCGTTGTTAAGGCCGACAGGCTCCTGCCCCTTGAGTTTGTTGTCGTCGATCAGGTCACGACGCAGCGTCGCAACCGTTTCGACCGGCGGCGTCAGCAATGCGTCCTTTTCCAGCAGCAGCTGGCGAGGCAGTGTCATTGCCGTTGGAAAGTCTACTTTTTTTGACACCTCGGTCCAGTTGGCAAGCCAGGCGATGCCGATTGGCCCGGATCGATCGACGAATGCCTGGAAAGCATAGGCATCGGTCGCGAAATCCAGTTCCTGCTCGAATTCCTTGACGAAGCTGCGGCCGTCGAAGCGGCCGACAGTCGCCGCTGTGATGTTCCGGCGGCCGGTCTGCGGGTCGCGGCTCGTCAGCAGTCCGAAGATGAGCGCCCAGCGCGTTTTCGGATCATCAGCCGGGCCGTCGAGCGGCACGATGCACGGGCACTCCGCCGCCGTCATCCCGTACCGGTCTTCCCGGTGGATAATGCCGACAAAGGTCCAGTCGGAAGCACCGTTCGGATCGCCACATTCGTAGAGCAGGACGACGCCGCCGGCGCGGTCGCGGCTGCCGATCAACATTTTCCAAAGGTGGTCCGGGCCCTTGAAGACATAGGGGTCGCGAAAGTCGAGCGTCAGGTCAAGGCCGGACGGCCGGTGGGCAAGAATGATCTCTTGCGCGCCGGCCGTGATTTGGTCGTGCGATACCGCCGTCAATTGGATCTGCTCTTCGGGTTCCCGGTCCTTGACCTGCTCCGTGAAGAAGACACGGATACCCGGTTCACCTGACGATAGCGGAATTGCCGAGCCGGAAAACGCCCCGCCGCGGCCATCGGCGCGGGCCGAAAGGTCCGAGGAGGGAAACAGGAAGATCGGCAAGTGTCGCCAATGAATGTAGTCATCCGATACGGCATGGCCCCAATGCATGGTGTTCCAGCGCAGGCTGTGCGGATAGTGCTGGTAGAAGAGATGGACATGGTCGCCGAAACGGCCAAACCCGTTGGGATCGTTCATCCATCCGAAGGGTGGGCGGAAGTGGTACCCGCCGACGACCGTCGGCGCCGCATTTTCCCGGCTGCTGTGCAGGATCTGAACGCCCTCGGTCAGCACATTCTGGTGCTGAAAGGCATAGGCAACGGAGACCTGCGTTGTGGTCGGATCATAGGAGAGAACGGTTCGACCGCCCTGCCCCAGGTCCAGGCTGCGCTGCTCGAATTCGTCGCTGTTGGACGCCATCAGACGGTCGATTTCGCGGCCGGCCACGGTCGCTTTGATCTCGGCCGATGTTCCCATCTGTCTCGCTTTGAGCCAGATGTGGATCGTGGTCGCATCCGCAAGGACTGCGCTGATGTTCTCGACGTCTGCCGCGGCGGCCGAAGCGGTTTCTGCATGCGTTGTCATTGATCAACCTTTCACGGCCGAACCAACGAAGGAACTTACGAACCAGCGCTGGAAGGCAAGATAGAGGGCGAGGATAGGCAGCATCATCAACACGGATGCCGCCATAGCGCGGTCCCAATAGATGCTGTCCTGGCCAAAGAACGTAGCGATCGCGACGGCTATGGGCCGCGCATAGTCGGTCTGGGTGACGAGGATCGGCCAAAGGTACTGGTTCCAGCTCTCGATCCCCATCAGGATCGAGACAGTGGCAAGTGCCGGCAGGCTGAGCGGCAGGAAAATCGACCGGTAGATGCGAAAGATCGATGCTCCGTCGATCTGCGCGGCCTCGAAGAGCTCCTTCGGAAGCTGGGCAAAGAATTGGTAGAAGAGGAAGATATAGAGCGGGCTAGCGATCCAGGGCACGATCTGCACGGCGAATGTATCTGTTATTCCGGCGCGTGACACCATGATCACGAGCGGCATGATGATGCTTTCCTGCGGAATGACGTAGAGGGCTATGACCAGCGAAAGGATAACTGCGCGGCCGCGTACGGAGCCCCAGGCAAGGACAAAGCCTGCCATAGAATTGACGATCAGGCCCGACCCGACCGTCAGCGCGAGGATGATTAGCGAATTCAGCAGATAGCGCCCAAAGGCAAGCTCGCCTGAGAAATTGCCGACCTCCGCAAAGTTGGCGAGCGTCGGATAGGAGACCCAGAACGCCCTGAAACTCCCCATGTCGGCCAGGATCTGGAAACGATCGTCCTTCAGGCTGGCAATCAGCAGCATGAACAGGGGGGAGACGATGACGAGCGCGATAACAAGGATGCAGGCCGTCTGGACGATGCGCAGCGAACCAACGGCCGAGCGGGTGTGCATCGCCTGAGCGTGTGGTGTGGAAATTGCGATATCAGACATCGAAACGCCTCAGAAGTTGACGCTGAAGCAGCGCGATAACGAGAACGATGAGAAAGAGAATGACCGATACGGCCGAAGCATAACCGAGCTTCTGCTCCTCGAAGCCGGAACGCACCATGTAGTGGACAACGGTCTCCGTGCTGCTCTTGGGACCGCCTTGGGTCAGGATGGCAACCTGGGTATAGAGCTTGAATGCCTGGATTGTCGTAATCACCAGCACGAAGACATGGGTCGGCCGCAAGCCTGGCATGGTCACATGCCAGAAGCGCTGCAGCGCGTTCGCGCCGTCGATCCGCGCTGCGTCGTAGAGTTCATCCGGAATGGACTGAAGGCCAGCGAGATAGACAATCATCTGGAAGCCGTAGGCCTGCCAGGCCGACAGCAGCACGATCGAGAACATTGCCCAGTTGGGGTCCCCGAGCCAGTCGATCGGTTCGATGGCTCCGCCCGACAGGAAACCGATCACCTGGTTGAATGGTCCGGTCGGGTACTGAAAGAGCGTTCCCCAGATGACGCAGACGACGACCATCGACGTGATCGCTGGCAGGAAGAACAGTCCGCGAAAAAGATTTCGAAACGGCATCTTCTGGTGCAACAGCAGTGCGGTGGCAAATGCCAGGCCGCATTGCACCGGCAGGATCCAGAAAGTGAAGCGCGAGACGTTCCAGAGCGATGTCCAGAAGAGATCGTCCCTAAAGATGCGCAGGAAGTTGCCGAAGCCAACAAAACGGACCGGCGTTGGCCGCGGGACCAGCGGTTGATTGGTCATCGCCGTCCAGAACGACAACAGGAACGGAACGATAAGGAATATCGTCAGCAGCACCACTGCCGGCGCAAGCATGCCCATCTCCTGAAGCAGCCGGCTCTTGTCCCGGCGCCAGGCGGGACGCGCTGCAATCGCCGGCTCGGCTGATTGTTGCAATGTCATATTCTCCTCCTCCTCCTCGGATCGATGCGCAGGCCGGCGACGGGTACGATGGCGTCAGACCGGCTGCGGCCGCACCATCGTGGTCCCGTCTTTGGTTGCCTATTGCTGCTCGTCGAATGGCGGGTACCCGTCGTTCTCCTCGATGTCTTCGTCGATCTTGGCCGCGGCCGCCGACAATGCCGTCTTGGCATCGCCCCCGTTGAAGATCTCGTCGACGGCCTGCATGAAGGTCGATGTGATGACTGGATAGGCCGGATGCGGAGGACGCGCGACCGCGGTCTTGGACGCCTGTTCGAATGCGACGGCGAGCGGACCACCGGTGTTGTACAAGGGCGATGCTGCCGCGAAGCTTTTCAAACCGGGATAGCCGGAATCGGCGATTGCATAATCCCGGTAGAGCTTGTCCTTCAGCATGAAGCTGACAAACTTGCCGGCGATGTCCGGATGCTCGGAGGCGGTCGTGATGCCCCAGATCCAGGTGCCGTTGGGGCTAGCACCCTTCGGCCCGAACTTCGGCAACGGCATGACGACGATGTCGTCCTTCATCGACGCGGCAGCTTCGGCGTAGAACCAGTGGCCCCCGAGTGCGAGCGCTGCAGGATGGCCTTCGGCGAAGAACTGGTTGGTGCCGGACGATTGCGGCACGACCCAGCCGTTCTTCACCCATGTCTGCATCATAGTCAGTGCCTTGACGCACGCATCGCTATCAAGGGTGCCCGTCGATTTCCAGGTCGTGCGATTGATCAGGTCGCAGCCCGCCGACTGCAGGATCGGGCCGTAGGCGTAGGTGATCCATTCGGTTTTGATGCCGTAACCGCGAAACGTGTCGATCGGCCACTTGACGCCATCGACCTTTGCCAGTTTTTCGAGGTAGCCTTCGAACTCTTCCTGGGTCCAGGCATCGTCCACGGACTTCGGAATGCGGGCGCCGATCGCTTCCAGATACTTCCTGTTGCCGTAGAGCACGACGGAGGAGTCGGTCAGGCCGATTGCATAGAGATCCTTGTCGATCGGATAGGTGCCCTGGGCGATGTTCGACGGGGTCATGTCATCGAGCACATCCTGATCGATCAGAGGCTTGATCGGCTGCAAATAGCCGGACCAGACATAGTTGGCGAGGAAGGGGGCATCGAGCTCCATGACATCAGGCAGTTGTTTGGACATGACCGCTGCGCTGAACTTTTCATTGTAGGCATCGTGCGGTGCGTAGATCAGCTCGACATCCACATCCGGATTGGCGGCTTCGAAGCGTTTGGCGACTTCGCCATAGGTCGAAACCCAACCTGGGTCGCCTTGGTGCATGACATGCAAGACTGTCTGCGCCTCTGCACCCACGGCGGTGGCCATAAGGGCAACCGACCCCATTAACATTGAAAGTAAACGTTTACCCATCGCTGCAACTCCTCCTCAACAGGGTTTGGTCTTTCAGTTTGATCAGACGGATGAGCGCTCCACCAACTGGAACGCGAGTTTGCGCACCTCGCCGGGGGCGCTATTTTCGGCAAGCAGAATGTCTGCTGCCAGGCGGCCCATGGCACGGTGCGGCAATGCCATGGTCGTCAAAGGGGGATCGAGCCTGGTGGCAATGTCCACCTGGTTGTCGAAGCTTGCGACTGCGACGTCATCTGGAATTTGTGCACCCACCCGGCGCAATGCGGCGTAGACTTCCATGGCAACGCGATCGTTGCCGCAAAGGATCGCATCCGGGCGCTCCGGTCCGTCCATCAGCGCGGTTACGTGTGCAAGCACGAGGCTGTGCGCCCGGTCGCTATAGATCGCCCGGCGGACCGCCGGCAGGACGCAGGCACCACCTGCATCAAGCCCGGCTTCGTCAAGGGCACGCCGGAAACCGGCTTCGCGCAGCTCTCCTGCCAGAAGCCCCGGCAGGTTGATAAAGGCAATGTTCCGGCGGCCAGCCTCGATCAGATAGGTCGTGATCTCGTGAGCGGCAGCGATCTCGTCCGGCACCAAGGACGTCACTTTGCCATTGGCCTCACGGCAATTGATCATGACGCCGACCGTATCTGCGAACTCCGCCGGCAGCGATACCATCTTGTGATACATCGCGGCGTAGGCAATCGCGCGTGGGCGGAAGCGGCGCACCTCTTCAAGCACGGAGGCCACGTCGCGACCTCCGCCGAGCGTCATTGCAAAGACCGCCATGTCCGCCGCGCGGGCGGCACCATCCAGTCCGCGGATGATCTCGGTGGCGAAGGGCGAGGTGATCAAGTCATCGGCAACGACACCGATCAGTGGCATCCAACCCTGTCGCATGCCACGAGCGGCCAGGTTAGTGACGTAACCCAACTCTTCGGCGATTTCCTTGATGCGCAGTCGCGTTTGTTCGGACATCCGCGCCGAGCCGCCATGCAACGCGCCCGAAACGGTCTTGATGGAAACGCCAGCGCGTTCAGCAATATCGCTCAATGAGGTCGTCACGGGCAGGCCCTGGGTTAACGGTTACCCAGTAACTACCCGATCGCGATAATTGAGTCAATCTCAGGCACCAATCAACTGCAGTAGGGGTTTGTAGCAAAGGGTTTATCACCCGCACCGGCATAGCATGTTGATTGCAACTGACCCGTCCGGCTGGCGACCGAAGGAAAGCCCCGGAACTGGGAGGTTCCGGGGCTTCCTCGCCGCGCGACCGGGAGAAAAAGCTACGCGGCGTGAACCTTTCTTTCGCTTCTTGCCCATTCCGGGATCCAGTTTCCGTGAGCGGCAAGCAGGTCGTCGGTGAGCGACCAGATCTGATCGAGATCGAGCTCGGCGGCCGTGTGCGGATCCATCATGGCCGCATGATAGAGATGCTCGCGGTTCTCCGTCAACATCGCGGCGACCGTCAGTTCCTGCACGTTGATGTTGGTGCGGATCAGTGCGGTCAACTGCGGCGGTAGATCGCCGATAAAGGTCGGCTGTATGCCGTTTTCATCCACCAGGCATGGCACTTCCGCTGCGCAATTGTCGGGCAACGAGGTGATGCAGCCATTGTTGCGCAGGTTGCCGTAAATGACCGAGGGCTCGCCGGTCCAGACGGAGTTCATGATCGAGGAGGCATACTCCTTCGACGGCTTGACCTCGATCTTGTCGGCGGAGCGATAGGCCGCCGCCTGCCCTTTCCAACGCTCGATCTGCTCGATGCAGCGCTTGGGATATTCGTCGAGCGGGATGCCGAATTTTTCGATCAGATCGTCGCGGCCTTCCTTGATGAAATAGGGCGTGTATTCGGCGAAGTGCTCCGAGCTTTCGGTGACGAAATAGCCGAGCCGCGTCAGCATCTCGTAACGCACCTTGTTCGGGCAACGCGGATTCCAATGGCTGGGCTTCGGGAAGCGGCCTTCGCGATAACCGCGCAGGAGATCTGGATAAAGGTTGCGATAGGATCCGTCCGGCTGGCGGTGCTCGAATTTGAGGAAGAACGCCATATGGTTGATGCCGGCCGAGCGGTAGCGGATCTCCTCGTAAGGAATGTTCAGATCCTCGGCGAGTTCCAGCGCCGTGCCCTGCACGGAGTGGCAAAGGCCGACCTGCTTGATCCGGGGATATTTCTCGGCGATCGCCCAGGTGTTGATCGCCATCGGGTTGACGTATTGCAAGAGGATTGCCTCTGGGCAGACCTCGGTCATGTCGGCGCAGATCTTCCACAGATGCGGCACGGTGCGCAGCCCGCGCATAATGCCGCCGACGCCAAGTGTGTCTGCGATCGTCTGACGCAGGCCATACTTCTTCGGCACTTCGAAATCCGTGACCGTGCAGGGCTCATAGCCGCCGATCTGGAATGCGACGACGACGAAGTCGGCACCATCGAGCGCCTTGCGCTGGTTGGCGTGCAACTCGATGGTCGCTTTGGCGCCGAGCGTTGAGATCAGTTTTCGTACGACGACTTCGCTTTCCTCGAGCCGTTGCGGATTGATGTCCATCAGCGCGATCTTTGCATCCGACAGGGCCGGACGCTGCAGAACGTCGCCGATGATGTTCTTCATGAACACGGTCGAGCCGGCGCCGATGAAAGTGATCTTGGGTTGTCTGGTCATGGATTGCCTCTGCTTTCTGACGATCATGCTGCCACATCGAAGGCGGCTCGAACGAGCCGCTCCGTGTAGGCGGTCTTGGGATTGGTAAGAATGTCGTTCACCGGCCCTTCCTCGACGATCTTGCCGTGCTGCATGACCACGACGCGGTGGCAGAGTGCGCGCACGACCTTGAGGTCATGGGAGATGAAGAGGTAGCTCAGGCCCCGCTCATCCTGCAGTCGGCGCAAGAGATCGATGATCTGCGCCTGAACGGAAAGGTCGAGCGCCGAGGTCGGCTCGTCGAGCAGGATGAATTCCGGCTCGAGCGCGACGGCGCGGGCGATGGCGATGCGCTGGCGCTGACCGCCGGAGAATTCATGCGGGAAGCGCGACAGGATATTGCCCGGCATGCCCGCCGCGACCAGCGCATCCACGACCCGGTCGAGCCGTTCCTTGCGGTTCTGCCCTATCCCGTTGACGACGAGCCCCTCCTCGATGATCTGGCCCACCGACATGCGCGGGTTGAGCGAGGCAAAGGGATCCTGGAAGACGATCTGCATGCGCGAGCGCAACGGCCTCATTGCGGTGCGGTCCTTGTCGTGGATCGGGACGCCGTCGAAGAAGATTTCGCCGCCATCGGTGTTGATCAGGCGGATCAGAGCCTGTCCGAAGGTTGTCTTGCCCGATCCGGATTCGCCGACCACTCCGAGCGTCTCATGTTTGCGCAGATTAAGGCTGAGACTGTCGACGGCAACGAGCTCGGAAAGCTGGGGTCGGAACAAGCCGCCCTTCTTCAGCATGAAGGATACGCGGACGTTTCGTCCATCGAGTATGATCGGCACATCGTCCGGCAGCGGATTGGCCGCCCCCGATGGTTCCGACGACAAAAGCCGCTTCGTGTAGGGATGTTGGGGATCGCCGAACAGGGCGGCGGTGGTGTTGTGTTCCTTCACTTCGCCATGCTGCATGACATAGACGTAGTCGGAAAACTGGCGCACCACGGTCAGGTCATGGGTGATCAGGATCACCGCCATGCCGAGCTCGCGCTGCAAGTCGCGGATCAGGTTGAGGATCTGCGCCTGAACGGTGACGTCGAGCGCCGTCGTCGGCTCGTCGGCGATCAGCACGTCAGGCTCGTTGGCAAGTGCCATGGCGATCATCACCCGTTGGCGCTGACCGCCGGAAAGCTGGTGCGGATACTGATTGAGCCTGAGCTCGGGATCCGGGATCCTCACATGGCGCAGCAATTCGATGGCGCGCTCGGTGGCCGCGCGCCGGCTGAGCTTGCGATGCGCCCGGATCGCCTCGACGATCTGCGCGCCGACCGTGTAGACGGGATTGAGCGAGCTCATCGGCTCCTGGAAAATCATCGCCAGGCGATTGCCGCGCAGGCCCCGGCGCTCACGCGCGGAAAACTTGAGCACGTCCTTGCCGTCATATTCGATGCGGGACAGCGAGGCGATCGTCGCGCGTTTCGACAGAAGCCCCATAATGGTGCGCGCCGTCACCGATTTGCCCGAACCGGATTCGCCAACGATGGCGATGGTCTCGCCGCGATAGAGCTGGAAGGACACGTCCTTCACCGCCTCTACCGTGCCGTGTTCGACCTTGAAGTTGACCGCGACGTTGCGCGCGTCGATGACCGGCTTGCCGTCTCGGCTCGAAAGGTCCTTCCTTTCGACGGGAGCAGCGGCCATGAAGTCGATCGTTTCTGCCATGAGACGCTCCTCCTCAATAGGGGTCGATTGCATCGCGCAGGCCGTCGCCCAGCGCATTAAAGGCGAAGACTGTGACAAGCACGAAGGCAACGGGCGATAGAATCCAGGGATAGGACCCGATGACCGAATAGGTGGCGGTGTCCTGCAGCATCAGTCCCCATGAAATCAGCGGTGGCTTGACCGCAAAACCGAGGAAGCCCAGGAACGATTCCAGCAGGACCACCTGGGGGATCGACAGGGTGACGGCGACGATCACATGGCTCATCACGTTCGGGAAAATGTGCTGGAAGATGATGCGCCGATCGCTGGCGCCGACGGCGATGGCCGCCCGCACATAGTCGATACGGGCGAGCGCCAACGTCTTGCCGCGAACCTCGCGCGACATCTGCGCCCAGCCGAGCGCCGACATGACGATGATGACGAAGGCGAGGAACACATTCGTTGGCGCCGTTACCGGGATCAGCGACGTCAGTGCCAGATAGAGCGGCAATTGCGGAAAGGCCAACACCAGCTCGACGAAACGCTGTGTCCAGGCATCGAAGCGCCCGCCGAAATAGCCCGAAGCCATGCCGACGGTGGTGCCGACGACAGTGACGATCGAGACGACGACCAAGGCGATCATCAGCGAAATACGCGATCCATGGAGAATGCGCGAGAGCACGTCGCGGCCGAACTTGTCGGTTCCGAGCAGGTGGACCGGTGAACCGTCGATCGCGCCGAAAAGATGCCGCTCGGCCGGGATCAGGCCGAAGAGCCGATAAGGCGATCCCTTGACGAAGAAACCGAGGACCTGCGGATTGGCATAGTCCGGGCCGATCTTCGGCTGGAAGGTGATGGGATCGAGCTCTTCGGTCTCGCGCAGCGGATAGCTGCGCGGCGGGAAGGCGAAATCGCCGTTCTGATCGCTGAAGCTGATTGCCTGCGGCGGTGCGAAGCCGACACCGGTCGCCTTCGGATCAACCGGTGACAGGAAATCGGCGAAAATCGCCATGACGAGCAGCAGACCGACAAGGATCAGTCCGAGCATCCCGGTCCAGGAGCGTTTGAGCCGACGCCAGACGAGCGCCGAATAGCTTTCGTTGTGCTGTTCGTCCTTGGGGTCGACGGCAAGGGGAATGGCGCTATGCATCTCGATGGTCATGCGTGGGCTCCTCCCCCCATGCGCACGCGCGGGTCGAGAGCGGCGAGCAAGAGGTCTGCGATGATGTTGCCGAGGATCAAAGTCGCCGAGAGCACCAGCATGAAGGTTGCGGTGACATAGACGTCTCCCACCCACATGGAGCCAACGATGGCGGGACCGACTGTCGGCAGCGCGAAGATGATTGCGGTCTCGATTTCGCCGGTCAACATGTAAGGCAGGACGACGCCCTGATACATGATCAGCGGATGCAGGGCGTTGGGCACGGCATGGCGCATGACCACGGCCCCTTCGCTCAAACCCTTGGCCCGGGCGGTCTCGACATATTGCGCATTTAGCGTGTCGAGCAGATTGCCGCGCATCACGCGCATATTGTAGGCGAGGCCGCCGAAGGTTGCGATCGCCACGACCGGCCAAACATGTTTGATGAGATCGACGAACTTGCCCCAGGACCAGGGCGCGCCGCCATAGCGGGCGGAGTGGAAGCTGTTGATTTCGCTGACATTAAAGTGGAAGACGAGGACATAGACGATGATCAGCGCCATCAGGAAGCGCGGCACCGTCATGCCGAGGAAGGAGACGGTCGAAAGTAGGCTGTCGATCCAGGAATATTGCCGGGTCGCCGCAATGATGCCGAAGGAAATGCCGATAACCGACGCAAGGATATGGCAGACGAGAGCAAGCACGAGCGTGCGCGGCAAGCGCTCGCTGACGACATCGGCGACGGGCTTGTTGTAGTAGAGGCTGTGGCCGAAATCGCCGCGCGTCAGAATGCCTGTCATCCAGGTGACGTATTGGACCGCCATCGGCTTATCGAGACCATGCTCCTTGCGATAGGCCTGGGCCTGCGCATCGGCCTCCTCGAAAGACGCCCCGCCCTGGTTGATGAGCTGCGAGCGGATGTAGTCGCTATAGTCTCCCGGCGGCGCCTGGATGATGGCGAAGGTCGCTACGCTTAGGACCAGCAGGACCGGAATGGCAGAGGCGATGCGGACAAGCAGAAATCTGAACATGCCGTTTCCTTCTGTCGGATGGACTTGCAGTGCGCCGGCTAGAGACGGCGCACCGGGTGAATGCGGGTGCCTCCTCCGGCCCGAGATCGGGCCGGAGGAGGCGAGGTCTCGTTAGTTGCTCGGCCCGCTCTCACCAGGCTTGCCCGGAAGCTGCTCGGCGAAGAGTTCGAAGTCGGCCTGCTTGTCGGCCGCCACGAAGACCCGCTCGCGGATGATTGTGTCTTCAGCCCAGTTGAACATCAAAATGGGCGCGCCTGTCGGAATGTTCGAGAAGCGCTTGTTGATGATCAGCGCGCCGGGATATTCGGTCAGACCAACGGTATCGACATTGGTCGTTGCGACCTTCTGATACTGCTTCATCAATTCCGCGCGCTCGGCGTTGTCGTTGGTCGCGATGAACTTGTTGACGATGTCGACAAGCTCCTTCTCGAACGGCATCAGGTCAGGAACACCGCCTTCCGGAGCGCGATGGTGCCAGCTCGTTCGCGGGCCGGTTGCCGCGAGTTGCGGGGTGTTTTGAACGACGGAGGCAAACTCCGCCTGATTGCGGTGCACCATCCAGTCGAAGCGACCGGAATAGTTGGCCGCGTCGCGCTGCTTGCCGTCCATCGCATTGAGCACGACGCGCAAGCCAAGCTTCTCCATCTGCCCGATGATGCCCTCGGCCAGATTCCTGTCTGTGCCTGTGTCCGAGCCCACGAGCAGCACGATCTCGACATCGCGCCCACCGAGCTTGTCGGACGGGAAGTTGACAAAGCCGTTGCCGTCGGTGTCCTTGAGGCCGACCTTCTCGAGCAACGCCTTCGCACCGTCGAGGTCATAGGGATAATAGATCGTGGACTGCCGGTCGTAGAAGCTCGTGCCGGAGGAAATGCCGCCCGGATAAATCGCCGTGAAGGGTCCCTTGACCAGAGCCTCACCGAGCTTTTTCCGGTCGACCGCCATGGTCACCGCCTTGCGGAAATCCTCGTTGCGGTTGAGTTCGCGCACCGCTTGGGCCCGCTCGTCTGGCTCACCCCAGCCATTGGCCGAGAAGTTCATGTGCATGTTGTAGCCGATGAGACGCGGACCGAACGCAAGCCGTGCGGGGGCTGCCTCGTCGGCTGCGCGCTTCAGCGATTCGACGAAGTTTTCCGGCTGTTCCAGGTTTGAGAAATCGCCCGAACCGGCGACGGCCTGCACGTCGCGGTCGGCCCAGGTCGAGAGCTTGTAGTGAAGCTCGTTGAGGTAAGGCAGCTGGTTGCCGGCCTCGTCGACCTTCCAATAGTAGGGGTTGCGGCGCAGCACGATGATGTCGTCCGGCCGATAGGCGACCGGCACCCACGCACCCATCACCGGTATATTCATGTATTCCGCCGGAAAGCCGTTCTTGTACTGGTCATAGGTCGTGCCAGCATATTTTGGATGTTTGGTCTTGAGGATATGCGACGGGCCGGGGCAGAAGGTGCCATAGGCCATGGCATAGAGGTGCTGGCGCGGGAAGGCCTCCTTGAAGGTCCATTCGACCGTATACGTGTCGATCTGCTTCAGCGTCGTTCCCTCGCCGAAGGTCTCAGGCGTCGCGCCGTTCAGGGGCGTCACGCTCGGATCGAGAACATTGTCCTCCCAGTAGAACATCACGTCCTCGGCGTCGAAGGGATCGCCGTCCGACCATTTCGCGCCCTCGACGAGATGCATGGTCAGCTTGTGACCGTCCGCGGACCAGTCCCAGCTCTTTGCAAGGTTCGGCAGCGGTTCGACGTCCTTCGCCTCCACCTGGAAGAGCGGCGCCGTGCGCGTCAGACATTCCGACATGCCGATATCGATGCCGCCCCAGCCCTGGCTTTGGCCGGCGCTGTAGTTCCAGCCCTCCGGCCGGCCGCCGATCACGTGGCGCAGCGTGTCGCCATAGACGCCGACGCCGTCAGGCATGTTGCCGGTCTTAAAGACCATCGGCTCCTTCGGCAGGCGCTCGGCGACCGGCGGCAGCTTGCCGGCCTTCACGTATTTTTCCGTAACCCAGGTCGGCTCCTTGTATTCCGGCAACGCCTTGAACTCGGCGATCGAGTCGCGTGGCACGAAGGTGATCTTGCCCTGCGCCGGAAACGGTGGCTGCTCGGGCACGACAGTCGGCTCCGATGCGGCCGCCTGCAGCGCGAAGCTTGAGATGCCGACAAGCAGCAGGCTCGCCATTTTTGTCAGTCGGTGGCTGTTCATGGTCTGTGGTTCTCCCTCATGTATCTGCCACGCCGAAAGGTGGCCTCCTCCTAGAAAGTCTCAGAATGTCCCGCGGGGGCGGGCATGTGGCGGCAAGCGGGGTCCGCGTCTCCTCACGCAGTGGCCCCGCCGGCCGTCAACCGGCGGCGCGGGCTTTGGTCTCGTGTCGCTCGGCGCGGATCTCGTCCACCGAGCGCACCTGGCGTCGTGCCGCCCCGTTCCAATCGCGGGTCTTGACGGTCGCCCGGCTCAGGCGCTCTCTGGCACCGTCGATCGCGTGGGCGTATTGCGGTAGCCATTTGGCTTGTGCGACGACCATCTCGTCGACCATCTGCCAGACCTCCTCTGGCGTACAGATGGCGCCAACCAGCGGATCGTGCAGCATCGCCAGCTTGAGCAGATCGAGATCGCCTGAAATGGCCGCATGCACCGACATACGCTGGACATTGATAGAGGACAGGCAGGTGGCGGCGCAGGCCTCGGGAAGCGTGATGCCCGAGACCATGTTGATGCTGAAGCGATCGACGAAGCCGGGAGACTCGATGATCGCATCGGCAGGCAGATTGGTGATGACGCCGGTATTCTTGACGTTGAAATGGCCGCGATAGACGCGCCCCGTCTCCAGAGCCTCCAGGATGTGGCTGGCGTGCTCGTTCGAGCGCTTTGTCGCATCGATCGGACGCCGGGCATCCTCCAGGAACTGCGGGAACTCGGTTTCGAACCAGTTGCGGGTTTCCGTCGAATAGCGGAGGTAGCCGCCGGTTTCGCCATGGATCCAGTCCGACATGTCGATCCAGCGGGTGATCTCATCCGGACGCTTGCGATACCAGGGAAGGTATTCGGAGAGATGGCCGTTGCTCTCGGTGGAATAGACCCCGAAGCGCTTCAGCACGTCGATCCTGAGCTTTTCCTGCTTCGAGAAGACCGGATGAGCCTCGAAGGCGGCGACAAGTTCGTCCTTGCCGATCTTGCGACCGCGCAGCCTGATGTCGACGAACCACGTCTGGTGATTGATGCCGGAGCAGATGAAGTCGAGTTCGCCCTCCCCGGCGCCGAGGATCTCGGCGATCTGCTCGCCGCCATGCTGGACGCCGTGGCAAAGCCCGACCGTGTCGACCTTACCGTACTCGATCGCCGCCCAGGTGTTCATCGCCATTGGGTTGGCATAGTTGAGGAACTTCGCGCCCGGCTCGGCCAGTTCGCGGATGTCCTTGCAGAAATCGAGGATGACCGGAATGTTGCGCTGGCCATAGAGTATGCCGCCGGCGCAGATCGTATCGCCGACGCACTGGTCGACGCCGTATTTGAGCGGGATACGGATATCATCGGCATAGGCACTGAGCCCGCCGACCCGCACGCAGCTGATGATGTAGCGCGCGCCTGAGATCGCTTCGCGGCGGTCGGTGGATGCTGTGACCCTGGTCGGCAAGTTGTTGGCTTCGACGATCTTGTCGAGGATCGACTTGATCATGTCGAGGTTGTGCGCGCTGACGTCTGTGAGCGCGAACTCGACATCGTGGAACTCCGGAACGCAGAGAATATCGGTAAAGAGCTTCTTGGTGAAACCAACGCTGCCGGCGCCGATGATGGCAATCTTGAAGTTACTCATGCTGTCCTCGTCGCTGTTCGTTCAACCGAATAAAGGCGGTCTGGGTAAAATTGGTGCGCCGACAAGGTTGCGCCAAAGCGCGGTTCCCTCCCGGTTTACTCCCCACGTGCCGCCTGAAATCGGCCGTCTTGCCTCGTTGGGGGGCATTATGCGTATAATGTTTGGCGTCGCCAGAGAGGTATTGTGCTTTCATGGGTAATTCTATGCTGAAACGGCTGATCGAGAATGGCCCTGCCATGAAGACGGTCTCGCTACCGCGCGGGCGTCACAGCTTGCACACCATGCCGACCAGCACGGGCTATGAGATCCGCACGGACGGAAGTTACGATTGGGATGGTCGCAAGCGGGGACAGACACCGTTTACCGTGCTGCAGTATACGATCTCAGGCGCGGGAAACCTGCGCTACGAAGCGCGCAATCACCGTGTGCGCGAGGGCGAAACGCTGCTTTTGCTGGTGCCGCACAACCATCGCTACTGGCTCGAGCAGAATGGTCGGTGGGAGTTCTTCTGGATATCGATGAACGGCGAAGAGGCACTGCGCATCCACAAGGCCATTCTTTCGACAACCGGCCCAATCCTGAACCTGAAGCCCGAGACAATCGAGCATCTGGCAGACTGCAGTCTGCGGCTGATTTCAGGCGGCGGCGAAGCGTCGGGCAGCGCATCGGCAATCGCCTACGAGGCCGCAATGGCACTCTATGACGACGTCTTCGGCGCCCATCCCGTATTCAGCCAGGAATACCGGACAATGCAGCATGTCATTCAACATATCATGGCGAACCTTGCGCATCCCCTTCCCGTCGAGACGCTTGCCGAAGTGTCTGGGCTCAGCCGCGCGCACTTCTCGCGCGTGTTTGCCGCTAGCGAAGGCATGCCGCCCGCGGAGTTCGTGCTGCGCAAGCGATTGCAGCGGGCAACGAAACTTTTGACAAAGGCGGCACATCTCTCGGTCAAGGAAGTGTCGATCATGTCCGGCTTCGAAGACCCGAACTATTTCGCCAAAGTGTTTCGACGCTATTTTGGTGCGAGTCCCACCGAGTTCCGTACGACCGGGATGTATTCGAGTGTCGCGGCGAAAAGCCAGGAAGCGGTCAATCACTCTCGTGGGGAAAACGAATAGCCAACGTTGCGGCCAGCGTGCTTTACGTCACAATCTCGCCTTCTGGGCCAATGGCCCGCCCCATCCAGCGATGCGAAATTGCCGAACTGACAATCTTCCTTGAGCTCTCTCTGCACCGGTTCTGCGCGTTCAATGCGCTGCTGAACGCTTGGAGCTTTTAAGTGCCGGTCAGCCAGGGGATCGCTTCGCACCAATCGTTTGCCTGTCCTGGAGCGGACAAGCAACGCAGCATACGCATAGCTGCATTGCACAAAAAATGTTTTCCAAATGATCAAAAAACGATCATAACGCTCACAGCGGATGCACATGGCGGCTTCTCCTCCCAGTGCCGCCGCAGCAGCTGTTCCCCTCTGGAGGTTTTATGACCTTCACACTTCATGGGCCGCGGTTTTCCGCAGGCCCATTTTTTTTGCCAAAATTTTTGGCCGGCCCGATCAATCGGCGCGACCGGTCAGCGCAGAAACCGGTTGCCATTCGTGTCCGACGATGGCTCCTCCCACCTGACACTCCCTTGATCGCGCTTAATGCCAACCGGACGGCCGCTGGCAAGCAGCCCTAGGATACAGCCGCGCAGGAATCAACTAGCTGTGTCGCAGAGGGTCTTCTTCTTCGGAAATGCGTCGCCAACGTCGATCGGCTGATCGACTGAAGCGAAGTGTGCGCTAAAGCCATGCCCGGAGAGCTGCGTCGTGCGCGATTTATGATTTCGGCTTTTGTCGGTCAAAGTCTCGAACTGACATAGCCTCGAGCTACGCCTTGACCAGTGTGGTTGCCCGGTGCGCTTGGCGCCCATGTCGCTCTGCAGTACGACATGTGGCCGCACTTGTTTTGCCCGGAAAGGCGAGTCGGCTTGCAAACCTCAGGCCCGTCTGCAGTCGGCAAACACGTGTTGGATCATCTAGGGCCGACTAGCCTCGAGGATTAGCTCCTCTGCCCCAACGGGCTCTGCTTGCAGATCGGGTTCGGGACTCAGATCCAGTTTCCCCCAGATCGATGTCTTTTGGCTATCGGCCTTCACCTTGCGGGACGGCTTTATCTCAACAATAAACGGCTTTGTCTGCTGACGCATAGATCCTCCAAGCGACGAATCGCGTTCAAACGATACCGATTGGGCAGGCGGAAGCAACTGCCAGATCAGGTGAGTTCACCGCCACCCGGCAGAACACATCGCCGTGGAAGATCGGGTGACCACGCGGTCCCACCCAGCCGCTGACGCTCTTCCGGCTCAGTGCGAATCAATTGATTTGGCTGCGGAAGTAGACTGCCGGGAGCGGCGATTTCGCCGTTTTGCCCTGTTGGCCGTGTCAGTCAGTGCAAGAAACGGTTGACAACGCCACGTGAAGGGCCCGCAAAAGCAAGGGATTGTTGGGCGGAAAGGTGACGCCAAAGTGCCGCCAAGCTGCTGATAAGTATACGGAATGCGTCAAGGAGAAAGCAGTGGGATGCCGCTTCCGCTGCAACTGCTAAGTTCTTGTTATCCCTAAAGCGGCTTGTCGACCGACAACGAATCGTGTCTCTACTTCCAGACGGAAACAATGCGTCAGACGCGAAGAAACCGTTTTGAAGAGACCCCGATGCTGAAGCCCGCGAATCCCCAGGTTGAAAACGAGACGACTTCCGAGCGTATCACACGCCAGGCGACCGCGCTTTCGGACCGTCTGCGGGCCGTCGGTGAGATTGCTTTTCCGCCGAAGGCGATGAAGAGCCTGAGGTCATTTACCTCAGGAGAGGTCGCGCAGATCGTTGGTGTATCGGACGGTTATCTCAGGCAATTGTCCTTGGACGGTCTCGGGCCGATGCCGGAACTGGGCACCGCTGGTCGCCGTTCCTACACACTGCGCCAGATCAACGAGCTTCGCGCCTATCTTGCCGAAGCACGCCCGAAGGAAGCCTTGAAGTTCTGGCCGCGCCGCCGCGAAGGCGACAAGCTCCAGATCATCAGCGTCGCCAACTTCAAGGGCGGCTCGGCCAAGACGACGTCATCGCTATACCTCGCACAGGGGCTGGCGCTGCAGGGTTACCGCGTTCTGGCGATCGACCTCGATCCCCAGGCGTCGCTGTCTGCCATGTTCGGTTACCAGCCGGAATTCGACATTGCCGAAAACACCACCCTCTACGGCGCGATCCGCTACGATGAGGAGCGGGTCAACATGCGTTCGGTGATCCGATCGACCTATTTCGAGGGCATAGACCTCGTCCCGGGCAATCTCGAGCTGATGGAGTTCGAGCATGAAACCCCGCGTGCAATGGGCAAACGATCCGGACCCGAGGATCTGTTCTTCCGCCGCGTCGCTGCCGCGATCGATGAAGTCGAAGCGGATTATGACGTCGTTGTCATCGACTGCCCGCCGCAGCTCGGCTTCCTGACCATGGGCGCCCTCAATGCGGCAACCGGCATGCTGGTGACGATCCACCCGCAGATGGTCGATGTCGCATCGATGAGCCAGTTCCTGTTGATGACGGCCGATCTCATCGCGGTGATCGAGGATGCCGGCGCGCATCTGAACTACGATTTCATGAAATTCGTCGTGACCAGGCACGATCCGCGCGACGTGCCCGAGCAGGAGATCGTCGGACTGTTGCGCGACCTCTTCGGAAGCGATGTCCTCAGGGCTACGGCATGGAAGTCGACGGCCATTGCCAATGCCGGCCTTACCAAGCAGTCGCTGTTCGAATTGTCGAAAGGCGCCGTCGGGCGGTCCGTTTATGACCGAGCCATGGAATCCGTCAACGCGGTCAACACCGAGGTGATCGACCTGATTTCGAAGGTATGGCAGCGATGAGTGATTGCTCCTATTCCGTGCCAGTACTCTTTCCCCTTGGGCGGGGAATGTTGTCTACAGACAACGCCTCGCCTGTAACGAGGAGGTCTCTCCGTTGAGCAAACGCACCCAGTCCATTCGCTCGATGTTTTCCGGCCAGAGCGAGCACTCCGTTGATGGTGACATCAAGCGGCCGGCGCTGCCGCGTATGAGCTCCGGCGCAGTCCGCTCGCTCAAGGACACCTTTTCGGACGTCGAGAAGGAGTATGAAGTTCTTCGCGCAAAGCTCGCGTCGGGCCAGCTCGCCGTGGAGATCGACCCCACCCTGATCGATCCCTCGCCTTTAGCCGATCGCTTCAGCGAGCAGGACCCAGCCAGTTTCGAGGCGCTGATAACTTCGATCCGGGAAAGAGGACAGGAAATTCCCGTCCTCCTCCGCGAGCATCCTTCTTTATCCGGTCGCTACCAAAGCGCCTACGGACATCGGCGCATTCGCGCCGCTCGTGCGCTCGGCATTCCCGTCAAGGCCTATGTGCGCTCGCTGAGCGATGAAGATCTAGTCGTGGCGCAAGGGGTGGAGAACTCCGCCCGCGAAGATCTGAGCTTCATCGAACGCGCGGTATTTGCTTGCCGTTTGGAGGATGCCGGCTTTGCCCGTGCGCTGATCCAGTCGGCACTTTCCGTCGACCGGGCTGAAGTTTCCAAGCTGGTCGCTGTCGCACGCGCATTGCCGCGCGAACTTGTGGACGCCATCGGGCGGGCACCGAAAATCGGTCGAGGCCGCTGGCAGTCACTGGTTGATGCGATCGGCAACGAGCCGGCATTGAAGCGCGCCTTGGCGGTTGCAACCAAAGCCGGCTTTACGACACGGGAAACGGATGACCGCTTTATGCTGGCCTTTGCGGCCGCGACAAAGTCCGAAAAAGGGCAAGCCGCTGGGCTTGCACCTGAGACTGTCACTAGTGGATCGGGTGCGGAGATCGGAAAAGTGGCCACGACTGACAAGCAATGGCGCCTGTCGATCCGGCGCGATCGGCATGACGGATTTGCAGATTATCTGACGGCGAAATTGCCCGAGCTGTTTGAAGCTTACGAGGCGGCGCTGGAGAAAACGCAGAGCAGCGCCGAATAGGGCGCCGTCCTGAAGATTGAAAATATTGAGGAGCAGCACGGCAAAAGAAAAAAGGCCCCCGAAACACCGTCTCTGAAGGCCCTTTCTCGTCATTTGGCGATTTCGAGATTCGCACTTCCGGGATTCACAGTCAAGACTCTCTTCGGAGATTTGGCGCCGTTTCGGTGACTGGCATTCCTTTGCCTGAAAGAAGGTAAGGCTGAAATGGACAGGTTATCCGTAACGACGCCATTCGGGCGGCGGCCGATGTCGCTTGCCCTGGTGAAGGGGCAAATCAGATCGTCCGGCATCAAAGCCGGAAAAACCGTCGACAAGTGGAAGGTGCTTCGCGACGTATGCGAGGCACGGACGCTTCTCGGCGTCCAGGACCGCGCTCTGGCTGTGCTGAATGCACTTCTGTCATTCTATCCGCAGGGCGAACTGGCTGAGGGCAATGACCTCGTCGTGTTCCCGTCGAACGCCCAGCTGACCCATCGCGCCAATGGCATCGCCGGCAGCACGCTGCGCCGCTGCCTTGCTGCATTGGTCGAGGCTGGCCTGGTTTCGCGCAAGGACAGCCCCAATGGCAAGAGATATGCACGCAAGGACGGCGAAGGCGGCATAGAGGAGGCCTACGGCTTTGATCTCGCCCCGCTTTTGGCCCGCTCGGAAGAACTGGCAGGCCTGGCCCAGGAAGTTGCGGGAGAACGCCGGCGGTTCCTGATCGCCAAGGAGCGTGTCTCATTGTGCCGCCGGGATATTCGCAAGCTGATTACTGCCGCGATCGAGGAGGGGGCATCCGGCGATTGGGGGCATGCCGAAGACATGTTTGTCGCGCTGATTGCGCGAATTCCACGCCGCCCAAGCCTCAAGGATTTGCTGGCGATTGCCGAGGAGATGACGCTTTTGCACGAAGAAGTCGTCAACATGCTGGATGATAACGCGATTTCCGAAAATATGGCTACCAATGGTGGTCTATCTGAGCGCCACATACAGAATTCAAAACCCGAATCCTTCCATGAACTTGAACCTAGCTCTGAAAAAGAGCAGGGCGAAAAGCCGAGGGGGGAAACCGGAGGAAAGCCGAAGGGGGTACAGCCATTCCCGTTGGAGATGGTTTTGCGAGCCTGCCCCGAAATCAAACCGTTCGGCCCGGACGGCGTGGTTTCCAGTTGGCGCGACCTGATGATGGCCGCGGTGACCGTCCGCTCGATGCTTGCCGTCAGCCCGTCGGCTTATGAGGAGGCGTGCGAGGTGATGGGCCCGGCAACGGCTGCATCCGTGGTGGCCTGTATGTACGAGCGGTCCGGACACATCAATTCGCCCGGCGGTTATCTCAGAGATCTGACAAACCGGGCGCGGCGCGGAGAGTTCTCGCTCGGGCCGATGCTGATGGCACTGCTTCGTGGGGCGCCGACATCCAATCTGGCTTCTGCGTCGTGAGCCGGGCTGCAGTTGGGCAGACTGCTCGCGGCTCGAAGCTTCCCCTTGTGAACTGCACCTAGCCGGAGACAGCGATCGCCATCGGTCTGGCAGTGTTTGCCACACCAGGGTCCGGCCGTTGCTTCGAAAGGTTTGACAAGCGGGTCGCCGTTTGCGGCGATCTGGCCTCGACTGTCGGCGTCACCACAACACGCGACCTCCCCTCCTCCTCTTTCGTCTCTCGGTGGAGGGATTGCATTAGTTCGATTGCTGCGACACCACCGGGAGGTAGACAGTCGGGGTTGAGGGCTTGTTGCCAACAAACGTGCTTCCGACAAGGAGATAGGCCGCAAGTGCGAGGACCGAGATGAGTAATATACCAACGGGCAGGCCGCCGGAGGTGTGACGTTCTGGCTTTAGGTAGTTTCTTTCACCCAACATAGCGAACTCCATTTGCACGTCCGGAACGGGGAAAGGGTGCAGGTGGTTCCCGGGAAACGGGCGGAGCTGAGGGACAGGTTCTGAGAACCTGCGGCCGACATTTTAGCACCATGACCGGTGTCTCGCCTGAGACCGCAGGTAGCATCTGGCCCGGATATCTAGATTGTTCGCGCTTGTTCGTAGCTAATTCGGGCGCTTTCAAACAGGTGGCGCCGAAATATGCCGACAAAGCCTTCGCCCTGGTCGCTCAAACGCAGATTCCCGAAGTCCGGCGCTGCTCCGTGGGGAACGCGGTCTTCAGGCTGAAGGGTCCCTGAGACCCATCAGTCAAGTGATTCACACGGGATCGGCGTGCGCAAGCGGTTGTCGTTTACCGGAACAGACCTATGGAAAAATGAGCCGATGGCGGCGGCTCCCGACAAGTGGCTCGATCGCACGCCTTGACATGGTCCGTATTTGTTGCCTGCGCAATTGAGGTCTTTCGACCTTCACTATTCAGCGCGATCGGTGCTTAAGCACGAGAGCGGAAAAATGGCATCGATGCGCAGGGTTCAACATGATTGGAAGCGACTGTTGCGAGAGCCCAACAGTGAGCTGCCAGCACTGCGACCGACTGTTGGGCTCCGCATAATCGCACGAGCATCTCGAGATCGGCGTGCGATATGTGAAGGACTTCCACCTGGGCCCGTCTCCCTCGAGGCAAACTGCTCGTGGGGTCGAAACAACTCCGGCGCTCACCGGCGCTTTTACAGTTGCCGACGTCCGAAACCGTCCTTGGTTATGACGGCAGCAAACACAAGTGGCGGGAAATATGACGAAAGCATCGCAAGATATCAGCGGCGAGAGGCAAGTGTCTTTTCGCAAAGGCCTGTGATGATTGGCCATGGCGGAGGCACCGTCGCAGGAGATCGACCACGACCGGCATTTGAGCCGCATCTGTTTTTCGGGCTACCATTTGGGGCTCGAACAATCTGTCGGATCGACCAACGCTCGACGGTGTATTAACAACTGCTTGTTTAGCGGGCGAATTTGATACGGTTCAGACATGCGACCTCAAGCGCACCTCCGATGTATACCGCGCAGCAGCCTCGTCGAGAGGTTCCGTTGACAGTCACGGTTGCGTGACTGCGTGCGGAAAACGGCGACATCGCTCACGCTATCACCGACCACTCGAACGAGTGCCAGTTGAAGAGCGACGATCTCATTTCCAAGGACATCCTGCCAATCACTCAAAGGCTCGACGGTCGAGCCGGTCATTCGCGCTGCAAATCCGTCGCGGAAGTCTTGATTGTCGTAGCGTGAGCCTTTTGAACAACCGCTTTCGGTTTCATTTGCCGAGGAAAAGCGGGGGCGTGTTAACCAACCCTGACACTAAAAATTGCGCACAACGACCCTAGGCAATGAGTAGTATTTGCTCGGGCTCGCCTCGGGTTGGGAAGCTCAGGGCGGCCAATTCCAGCCTTTCCCTAACTCGTGACGATGGCGTGTTAAAGTCAGACCTTTCCCGAAAATGGCACCAGCTTGCTGCTTTGCCGTTCGTCAGGTCGCCTTTCCTTTCGCAGCAACTGCGGTGAGACGTTCCATTGGCGGGCGTTGTCGCCGTGCACAGTCACCGTTTTGCGGTTGCGACGGATGACGATTCCAGCCTGCGTCTGGCCGTTACTGTCTTCGAATATCACGCGCTCGCCGATCGCCAGTTCAAGCAAGGCATGCGTCCTTCTGCTGATGCAGAAAGTGCAGCCGGTCGACGACCGCATCGTGCAATTCGATCAGCTCTACTTCGCTCGAGGTATCAAGGTCGAACTTCTGTATGCTGGCTCCATTCATGAAGATGGTTGCCTGGAACATGCGCCAACGCAATCGCGCCGCACCAACAACCCACAAGATCCTCCGGCAAAAGGGGAAATCCGCCGCCGTCACCGTTTCTGCCCCATGTCCTACCAGGCAGGAGCGTCCGGACCCGATTTGGCGTGTGCTAACTACATGAACTTGCTTTCAATGTACGGCCTAACAGAATGAAAAGTTCAGTTTACTTCCGCCACGCAAACTCTACTGCAGAAAGGGTCTGATTGTGGATATGGCGAGGTGCGCTGGTTTCGGATTAGAAATCCTTTGAGATTCCACTTGGCGGCCTTGCGTTTGGGTCAGAAAATTCGGCAGCAAGGCGCGGGGCTGCCATTTTCAACCCGCACATCGCCCGGCTGTTTTAGTTGTCGGGCGACATGCAAACCTGGTCCGGTAGCGATACCTAAAACTAGTCTCTCTTCCACACATTAGGAGGGGCTGATGGGCGCGGAGGCAGCTACGAAGTTCTAGGCAGGAATGGTGCGGTGAGATGGAGTGCTCGTACCCCACAAGGTGACTGCGATGCTGCGGCTCAAGAAGCTGTGGGCAGAGGCGCATCGCGTGAATAGGAAACTGCCTGTCCATACAAGGATCCAAGCCGGTTTTGGCGATCCTGTCGCCAGCATCCGATTTGCACAGCATGTGCCTATGTCGTGACCCTTTGGCGCGTATGTCCGCAGTTGAGCAAATTCCCCGGCGCTGATGCTCACAGCTGTCGAGGGAAAATCAACCCATGCGCCGCATCGATCTGGTGGCCGGATTTTCGCTACAGGGATGTCGCGCGAAAGAGTGCGGTGGCTTTGCCTTTCCAAGGATGGATTAAGCAAACGCCCAAAAGCGCGTAGACGTATTGCGAAAAATTGCGCCGTATGTCGAAACGGTTGATGCCCAAGTTGAAGATTTCAAGGGTACCATGCTTGGCACAATTGATGAAAGATGAGGACCCGTTGCCCGGCGGGCCCGTCAGTTTCATTCAATACCGATCGGCCGGAACCCGGCGCAGGGGTTACCTACTGGACAATCAGGGGGCGATGGGTTGCCGGTTTGGGAGAACCGATACAACGGGTGTGGCAGTTCGCGAGCAATTCGCCGGGTGTTTCGTCGGGAGTGCGGACCGTGTCCGACCAAGCCCAAAGGCGGTTCACCATCTCCAAACCTCCAATTGCGCCATGATCCCGCACGTTTCGTCGTTTCGCCCAGATCATGATGCCTCAATCGTTGTTTTGAAAGACGAGTTCAAAAACGAGCGAATTTACGCACCAAAGCTCCATTCCAGCTACGATATTGCCTGTCACCAGCATCGTGATTGGACAGCGCCAACGACTAGGAACAGGCTGGTGCTGGGCTGGCTCTCGCAACGTCGTTTGATTGGAGGCGACAATGAAGCATCACACCTTGGAGCAGTTGCAGACCATCGCGCAGATAGAGCCAATTTTCGGCGCGCGCGGGATGACACGCCGACAGCGACTGGAACGTTGGGCCGAGTTGCTAGAGCAAATTCGGCACAGGCACCTCGACACGCTTCATGAGACCGAGTTCCAGTTTAGCGACGAACGAAATGCACTGCGTAGCGACTACTCGCCGATAACGGTTGCCTTCCGCGATCCAGTGCTGCATGCGGCCGGCTTGGACAACGACACCTACGGCGAGGCGAAACGGTTCTTTGAGATCAGTGACGAGGAACTGCATGACATCGTCTGCTACTGCCACTTCGGCAGGACGGTGAGTGCGGCTGCAGCGGCTCGCCAGGTCCGAAGCTTACTCTCGGAGCGTCCGCAAAGCTTCTGGTCGGCGGTGGCTGCATTCTTTGTCGCCTAGGTGCCCTTGAACCCGATTTTTGCCAATCTATGTGGGCGCAATGGACGCCGCTGAGTTGCCTCAAGGGTGACATGGTTCTGTAACGAAAATGCGGTTGATTTGCGTTGCTGACAACGAACTTGTGCCTTGATGTCGTAGGCAGATCTGGAGTTCATTACGTCGCCTACCATTGGCCGGCGCAGCCGGCCAATGGTAAAGTTACGCTGGGAGCCGTGTCAGGCCCGCAGGTTGTCAGCCGATGTCTTGCCTGATTTGCGGTCCTCGACGAGATCGTAGCTGATCTTTTGGCCGTCGTTCAGACCACGCATGCCTGCCCGCTCGACGGCAGACGCATGGACGAAGACGTCCGTGCCGCCATCGTCGGGCTGGATGAAGCCATAGCCCTTCGTCGAATTAAACCACTTCACGGTACCAGTCGCCATAACATTCCCCTTCGTGAGCCTTGGAACCAGGGGTTCGCACGGCGTTTGTTGCGCCATCAAAACTAATGGATCGGGCGGAGAAGGGAAGAGGGTGCTTGAAATTAAGTGTTCTGAGAGGTTCCTTCGTACCCTTACCGCCGCGCGCATCTTCGTCTGTAAATTTCGCGACCTCTGTGGAAGCATCAGAGGCCGGCACGGCCTCGGGGCGGCAGTCAGCTGACTTAAGCGAGCCCGGTGAGGTTTGATTTGTTGTCTGCAGACAACGATGTCGGTTGACTATGCAGCAAGACAGCACGCATAGGTGGCATTCAGGGGATTTGACCTGGCCCGGTACATGCGTTGTTGTCTGCAGACAACATGGGACGATGCATGAGCCCCGCTCGTCATAGCCGCCGCCAGCCGCGTAGGCGCATCCCTAAGTAGGCAGCGGCGTCAAACCGCGGCGCTGTTTCGGCAACGCATGCAGTTTGCCGGTGGACGAATGCCAAGGCGAAGTGTTTGTGCGCGTCGTGCTGCCTTGCTTCAGTGCCAACGACATTTGAGATTGGATTGGACTGCATCGTCGCGTCGCGCTGGCTGCGTTGGGTCGACGGCCCGCTCCCGTTGTTGTCTGCTGACAACAACCGGGCTCAAGACTCCCGGAAGCCGGGAAACGCGTTCTGGCTTATTTTTCGTTGTGCCGGCCTGGTCGGAGCTCAAAACGGGTGATCTCTCCCTAGATGCGCCCTCTTCTAGACTGCAGGTGTTGGCAAGGGGGCGACGTTGTCTGCAGACAACATGGCGCCTTCCGTTTCACCAAGTGTCCGTTACGGCGGGCCAGCGGCTATCACCCCGTGTGGGCAATTTTGAAGATATGGAACCTGGGATTCTCGTCTGCGTTGATCGTTAGGAAGGAGATCCTAGATGCAAGATGACAAGACGAAGACAACCAGCCCTCGCCGGCTCGCGGCAGGTAGCCAGAAATATGAAGTCGGCTATTTCGCAAAAAAGCACGGGATCAAGGAGAGTGACGCCCGGCGTATCATCAAGCAGCATGGTGGCGATCGCGACGCTGCTGATAGAGCCGCCAATCGGCTGCGGGGATAGTTGGGCATATGTTCGTCGCTGCTGTTGACGCAGGGTGGGAGCAATTACTCGCGTCCACCCAGTGAGTGACAATGTGCCCATGGGCACCGCGGTGGATCGCGTTAGCTTCTGCATCTGGAGCGGTATTTGTCGTTGCCTTCTGAGGTCATAGCGTGTTGCCGCGCTACATCGGTTGGCGCCATGGGACCCGGGCGAGCCACCGGAGTTTGAAGCCCTATCGCGGTAAGGCTGGTATGCGGCCGGCATAAAAAGTGCCCGCGATGGGACATATTTCAATGCGAGCCTGCTGTTCGGGACAAGATGGGATGAGCGCGACTCTACCGAGCGATCGATTCATTAAGCGTTGCCAATTGGAGCATTGGCGGGGATATCGCCTCCCGGGTCGACTGTACTGAATGCGTATTGTTGGCTTCGGTCTTCCAATCGTCGCTTTCGTGAAGACGTGCCATTCTATACGATCGGCGTGATGCGCATGCCGGCATCGCAACGCACTTGCGGTACGCGATGGGAATTTCTTGCCAGGCTAACTGGATTGGATAAGGCCGTACAGGCCGGGCTACTTCGCATGGCAACCTGAGCGCCGACACACGCAGCAAGTTGGAATGATTGCCATGGCTGGGACCCCGTCGATTGCCGTTGAAGGGGGCTGTGTACGGGCGTCGTCTACCAAATCTTTCAGCTTCCAGATTTTGTAATTGCGGACCATGCTCGCGAAGCGGCCCAGTTCGGCACCAATTGCCGATCCTGCTTCGAGCGATATTCTTCTCGTCGATCGTGCATCGGGCGATCGCCGGTTCAACCTCGGTCGTCGGGTAACGCTCAGGACGCCGGCCAAAACTTGCGACATTACGATTCTACATTACCCGAATTCAGTGTTGAAGTTGGTATCATATCAAGTTGACTCACACGGTAATGCCTTTGACATACAGTTGACGGAGGCTAGAATGCCTATACTGGCGCGCCCAAGCGGCGCGAATGGCATGATAAATCACCCCCAGCAGTCGATCCTATCCGACCGAGCGCAACGCTTGCAACGCCAAGAGTGACGGAAGGGAATGACCGATTGGCTTCTGATTGCCAGAACTCTGCAGCATATTCAATTAGTTAACAATCACAGATTTCGACTAGGGATGCGACAAGAACGGGTACGTGGGGCAGAAAGGGTGGCGGCGCCGAAACTCAGTTGGTTGATGATGTTGTGGGTAGCTGTTGATCCGCGTTGCATTGGTCGAATTTCGGAGTGACGATCGCTCTGGATGGAGGCCCAGGATGCACGGGATCGACCTTGACGCATTGAATGAAGCAGAGCTGATCGAATTGCACGACGCGGTTGTCGATCGGCTCCACTTTCTGCATCAGCAGAAGACGACGCATGCCTTGCTTGAACTGGCGATCGGCGAGCGCGTGATGTTCGAAGACAATAACGGCCAGACGCAGGCTGGAATCGTCATCCGTCGTAACCGCAAAACAGTGACTGTGCACGGCGACAACGCCCGCCAATGGAATGTCTCACCGCAGTTGCTGCGAAAGGAAAAGCGAACTGACGACGGGCAGAGCGGCAAGCTGGTGCCGTTTTCGAGAAAGGCCTGACTTTAACTCGCCATCATGACGAGTTGCGACAAAGGTGGAATTGGCCGTCCAGCGCTTCCCAACCCGAGGCGATCCCCCAGGAAATGATAGAAGGAGATGCCGAGCTTTTGGCAGGTCTTCATCAGTCCGAGCATGACGTCGCGGGCAATGCGACCGTCGGCACTTATGGTGCCGCCGGAGATCTTGCGCCTGGTGACGAAGGAACGAATATCGTTCTCCGACGCGTTGGTGTGCAGTGGAATATATGGGTGCTCGAGAACTTTGAGCAGTTCAGCCTTTCGTCGGTGGAGACGCAAGAGCAACTTGTCGAGCTCGGTATAGCCGGTACGTTGCGCGAATATTTTGTCGAACCTGCGCCGAAACCCGGTGATCAACTGCGGGGAAGGTTGTTGTTTCCAGACCTTCAGCGCCTTGTAAAAGCGCCAGACGAGGTCACGGATCGTCGTGACCAGCCGTTCTTGTTTCGCTGTCGCCGGCATCAGTTTCTGCAGCAGGCGTTCCGCATGAATCCAGCACAAGGCGTGGTTGGCGACACGGAACTGACCCGCATCGTCCGAAACGATCACCGTGCTGCCGAGCAGGCCGTGATGGCGGATGGCGCCCCAGATCGCCGCCTCCGCGACAGGACGCAGAAGCTGTCGGTCGAGGATATCGATGCCCTTGCTGGCCAAATGCTCGAGGAACGCAACCTGATCGGTGAATACTGCAGGGGGATTGGTCTTGAGCCTGGCCATGATCGCGTGCTCGACGCCCTGCGCCTTCAACCAGTTCATCGCCTCGTCATTGAGAACATAATCCTGATGGCCCGACCGCAGGACGGACAGGAAATTAAGCCGCGATTTGGAGAAGCTGGTGCGAAAGGTGGAAAAACGCTCGCCGCCAATCTGGGTGGTGGAGGCATTGCGCCGATTGTGCCATGCACCGGTATCGTCGACCGTGATGAACGGCGCCGACACCAGCCCGGCATGAAGAACCGCACTGTCTTCCTCGACGAACGGATCGAGGTTGGTGGTGAGCAGCCGGACAACCCGCCGCTTGGAGATCTCGACGCCGATGCTGTTGAGGATCGCGGTCAGGCGCGGCGTCGTGACCTGCCCCTGGGCATGCAGCGCCAGACAGGCGCGGCGCAGGTTCCGGCCAAAGCCGCTGGAGACCCCTTCCGGCAACGGCGCGACGACGCCTTCAGGCGTCAGCCAGCGCTCGCGGCGGTAGTTCACAAGTTCTGCCGCCAGCACCAGATCGCGCACGAAGAAGCTCTTGTAGCCTTTGAACCGAGAACCTTCAGGCGCATCGGCCCTCAGTGTCACGGTGCGGGTGATCCGGTTCCGGTCACGCTTGGGGCCGCGTGGCGATTTACCAGCCGCACGATCACCGTTACCGGGTTCTGTCGCCTTCTCCATGCCGGACGGTCGAAACGGCGGACGCGGCGGCAGTTTCTTCAAGCGCGCAATCTCGTCGCGCAGCTGTTGGTTCTCAGCCTTAAGACGTGAATTGTCGAGCCGAAGTTGGGCATTGTCTTCCCGCAAGGCTGCGTTCTCGGATCGCAGTGTTGCGACCTCTGTCTTGAGCGCGTGCAGTTCCTCGACAAGGCCACCGACGAGACGGCGCATCGCCACCAGGGACAGCGTCTCAACATGCTCGACCGAGGGCCGCCGCTTCTTCATGACTGGAGGAACCAAGCGGCGGCCGCCATGACGCCCACTGCCGTCAGGCACAATTGGGCGAGAGGCCAAGTCCGTTGGACAAACGCTTGAGGTGCAAGCCGAGCGAGGCTTGACTCCCGACTCCACCATCTCCGCCGGCAATCACCACCATTTGTCGTAATAGCCGCGCCAGCTCCCCACCACCTGATGTGAAGGATGCTTGGTTCGCGTAACGCGCGGCGCCTCGAACCCATAGAAAGGATGTGCGCCGTCCACGGCTGCTATTGGTCCGGTGCTGAGACGGTTGCTACGTGGGAATTTTTATCTCAGAACCTGTAGACCGTCAGGGTTCCAGCTCTCGGCTCGAATCGGTCCAATCCGCCCCCTTCGGGTGGCGCCACTGGCGGCCCGGCCCGATTTGCAAGTGGGCCGATCGTTCGCTTACGAGACCGATATGTGCTTATATCGACAACTTGTCTTTGGTTTGCTTTAATTACGCAATCACAACGTGGGGGCTTCTATGGCTTGGGACGGTTGGAACAGAGATGGCGATGGATGTGTCAGGATATCTGCAGTCCTGGCTTGGAAAAGTGCAGCACTGCTAGGCGAAAATGCCGATATCGGCTTGCGGATTGAGTTCTCGGACGAACCGGCATCGCACCACGTCAGCGCGCTTCAGTTCGGCCTGACAGCGGCGCAAGCGAGAGCCTTGAGCGCCGATCTGGCAGCTCATGCCGATAAACTGGAAGCGCAGCAATTCGGCATAGCCACATCGATGGGAGATCGACAGCACGCCAGTTGACGCGATGCCTGAGCGGCGCGCACGGCGTGTTGTCGGTCTGCAAGCGCTCCCATGCGCGCTGATGCGTTCGTACTCTGCCATAACCTTCGTCGAGAGGAGAAACCGTATGTTCAGTGAATCCGGGGTCCAAGGTGAGGTCGAGGCCGCTGATGAACTTGGTACTCGTTGGCTGGAGCCACAATCAATCGCTGTCGAGATTCTGCATCCTTCGTTGCTCACGGCGCTTGAGCAACGCAACGACGTGGCGGATTTTCAAGGCTTCCTGGCCCGTGTCTATGAAATGCCGGGAGATACCCAAAACGGCTTCTTTCATATCGCCGTCAATCCTACGATATCCGAGGCTGCAGGCCTCCATACCGTCAGCTTGATCATGGGCGAAAGGTATGCGGAAGACATTGAGCTTGCCATCGGTCCGATCTGGCTCGATGCAGGTGACGAAAATGAAGCGGCGGCCGAACTCTACGCAATCTTGAAGGATGTCGGCCGGCTCGCCTGACCTGAGGGAAACACAGACCTTCGGGGTTCGCGGCGATTGGCCCGGCCCGCAAAGCGAATCTATGCGCCTGCGACACCGATAGTGTAGCTTGCTTGCAGAATGCCGATTTCGAGCCGTTCGACGTCGAAGATGAATTCCGACGCCTCCGCCGCAGAAAAAACGCTGTCGCTGCCGTTCATCGTATCGCGCTGCGGGCGCGCTGCATAATCGGGGTGGCCTTGATAGACGATATCGCTGAGCGGTTCGTCGAACAGGAGTTGCGTGACCAGCAACTCCATGCCCTCAATCACGATACGCAGATGGACATGGACGGTACGGCCACTGTACCAGCCAGGATAAATGCTGAGAAAATTCACACGGCCCTCGGCGTCGCTGATCTGCCTGCCCCGCAAAAACGCGAGGCTGCTGGCGTCTTGATCGTCCGCGTTGCACATCCCTGCCGCGCGCCCGGAAAAACGCCGCGCGTATCGGCATGCCAAATCTCGACGTCTGCACCTTTTATCGGGTTGCAATCCTCGGACCGCAAAAGGCGCTAGCTGATGCGGGTGGGCAGTCCGTTGACGCCTTCCGTCACGTCGCGTCGGATGGGAACGTCATTGGTATGGCAGGGACCGAGGGTCTGCGCGAGGGTGGTGACGCATTGGGGCTGTTCGCGAAACACCGGATCGGGCAAGTCAGCGGGTACTCCAGCCGTCCCGCCGGCTCGCAGCCCCGAGGCGGTCCAGTCGATGCTGTCACGCGACACCGCATCGCCGCCGCCGCTCCTGCCGGCCAGCAGAGCAACGTTTGCTCCTGCCAGAAGGGCTCCTGCTCCAAGAATGATGGTACGTCTTCTCATCGCCTGGCCGTTCCCAAAGTTCGCAACAAAGACGCCCCCTGCACACCAATAGAACAACAGCGACAGTGAGCAAAATTACGTTTTCGTCACACGACGCGTTTCGCGCCAGTACTTGTCACCAGTATGTCAAAGTTAATTGTGTGAGGGCGCCCCTTAAGATCAGCATGGCGAGCTATGACGTCGGAACCGAACAGGATGTCTGAATGCCCGATTGGCGCGCCGTAATCCTTGAGCAGGCAGAGATCGCCATGGCGGTCGAGAGAGTTGTACTGCAGGCCCTGTCACGCGAGCAGCTTGCCAAGGCAGAAGCGCTTCACCTGTGGTCACGGGTTGGGGAACTTTGCGTCAAGGCGCAAACCGTCGGCGACGAAATGGAAGACGGCAACGCGGATCTCGAGGCGATCAAGGATTTCGAGGCGATCGAGGACATGTATCGCGCGCTTCATGCCTCGCTCGACGCGCGCCTGGTGATGATGGCAGGGCTCGGCCCGCTGGTGTGCTCTGACGGACTTCACTGAAGGTCGAGCGCATATCCAGTCGGCGAAAGCACAGAAACTTGTCTTTTGCCGGCTATAGACTCTACTGCAACGGAGGCTCACCATGTCGCTATGGGTGAGCAGCGTTTGGCCGTGTAGTCAGCCGATTCGGTGCGGACGGCGGATAGTTGGCCGTGCCGACCGCGGTCGGTTGTGCACGAAGGCAGTTGCTCTTACTGCAGTCGGTGGGTATGCCGATGCGTTGGAAGCAGGTCGGATCTCGTTGCTTTGTTGCCAATAACCGACCGGCACGCCGCTCTTGTCGCACCGTTACCTGTCCCAGGCACCAATCTCAACGGGCCCTTTTCCAGCCCCGCAATATGGATCGAACTGATGAGTGTCGTCGCGTCGTATTTGTATCGCAACGGAAAGCGTGCGGATACGCTCGAGCTTTCCGGACAAGCGCGGGTAATGGATGAAAGCGAATTCGCCTGGATAGGGCTTCACGACCCGACGCCGGAGGAAATGACGGCAGTTGCCGCGGCATTCGGGCTTCACCCACTTGCCGTTGAAGATGCGCTCAATGGAAATCAGATCGCCAAGGTGGAGGTCTACGGCGAGCAACTGTTCGTAATTGCCAAGACTGCCCATCTGGAGAAGGACAAGATCGTCTACGGTGAGACGGCGATCTTTGTCGGCAGACACCACATCATCACAGTCCGGCAGGGCTCGGCACGCAGTCACACAGAGTTGAGAGCACAGCTCGAGGCATCGCCGCAATTGCTGGCGCGAGGGACCGACTATGTCCTTCATGCGGTCATCGATTTCATTGTCGACGGCTACCTGCCGATCGTTCAAACGATCGAGGACAAGGTTCTCGGCATGGAAAAACACATGCTTGTAGCCTTTCTAGAGCGGGATGAAATCAGGCGAATTTTCCGGCTGCGGCGGCAGGTCATCCTGTTCCAACGCATTCTCGGTCCCATGTCGGAAGTCGCCAGCAAACTGGTTCATCTGGAACTTCCGTGCGTCGACGATAACGCCAGACCATATTTCCGCGACGTGCTGGATCATATCAGACGCGTCGAAGGCATGGTTGCGGGTTTGCGCGAGGTCATCACATCTGTGTTTGAAGCCAGTAACCTGCTCGAACAACAGAGACAAGGAACGATCACGCGACAGCTGGCTGCATGGGCTGCGATCCTTGCGGTGCCTACCGCTATTGCGGGCATTTACGGCATGAACTTCAAACACATGCCCGAACTCGACACGCTCTATGGCTACTACGTGGTTCTCGGGGCGATCGTCTTTCTCTGTGTGGTGCTCTTCTTGCGCTTCCGCAAGGCTGGGTGGCTTTAGCACAACGAGCGCTGCGTCAGCCTGCGTGGGAGAGGCCCTGGTGGGGGGAGCGTAGTCGTTGAGGGAGCAGAGGATCGACGCCTGGACCATGGAGGTACGCCTTTGGCGCCTGTTGGTTATCCTTCGGCGCGCTGGTATCATCGAAAGCACGCGCCGGCCGTTAAGGCAGAGAACCACGCGCGCCGGTTAGGGACGGGAACAATTTTGATGTGCCGCGCTTTCAGTAGTGCACGCGCAAAAACGATCCAGAACTTAATCCCTCCGGATCGTGTGCAAGATGAGCGACCCTTCTTGGAGGTCATCTTTTATGGTTCACGGCTACCACCCGACAGAAGGTAACCTGTGACCATGAAACCACGCACTCGTGTATCCTGTGATAGAATGTCTCTGCCAACAAAATGCTATGATTGATCTCTCGCCGATTACCACCGTGGAAGCCCTCGAACGCTTTCGCGAACTCCCACCCGCCTATAGGCGCGAACTCGCTGGCCTGTGGCGCGGCTCTGGATTGCCAACAGGCCATCCCTTGGATGGGGTTCTTGAAAACCTCGGCTGGTTTGGCAAGCGCTTTCATCCGAACCTTCGCGCCGATGCACTTTTGTTTCAGTTCGGTCCCAATCGACTGGTCGCGCTCGATCCGGCCTATATCCCGCTGGGATTGACATTGCGCCTGGGGTCAATCGGGCGCACCCGCTTGGCTCGTCATTGTTTTCGATTCCTGCAACGCCCCCTGCGGGCGTGTGGGCCAACCGCTACCCTCGAGATGCAGGACTTCGAAGGAATACGTTCAGCAGCCATGGTCTATGACCGGCAGCCAATCACGGACCGATTTCGACGGATGGGCGACGATCAGTTGTTTGGAATGATGTCGGCCCACCGTGACCCTCGGCCCTATTTCTTCATCCTGACGCGTCAGGAATAGCGCTGCCGCCGGCATAGTGCGTTGGGAACACACCTCTATGAAGCAGATGTCCAGTGTACTCAAGTTCTTAGCCGGCTATCCGCATAGCTTCGATGGGCGCGCTAAATATTTATGCCGCTGGTTCCACCAGCTATGAGGTTTCGTGCCCCTTTGGATGGTTGCCGTCATCGACGACTTCGGTGTCGGGCCGATCTTCGCCGTCAGCGTGTTCCTGGTGCCAATGCCCGGTTCGGTCTTGATACTCGATTTCCGCGTCTTTCCCCGCGCTTTGGTGTTCTTGAGCGGCTATGCGCGCGGCTTCAAGAGCATCGTCATGAGAGGGGAAAGTTTCCGAGAAGACATCGCCCGACTTGTACGCCCAACCACCGTCATGGGGGACAACCTCGTATCTCGCTTTCGTCATATACACCTCCGATGCAAGAATTCCGGTTTGACGACGCTAGGCTGTTTTTCTGCAACCCCATGGCTCCCGCCTAAACGTATGCGCGGTGTTTCAACAGCCGCAATGAGCGTCCCCAACCGGGCATGTCAGATCCCATATAGGGTGCCGAGATCATGTTTGTACCGCATCCAGAGCCTTCCACGGCATCACCGGCACACCCATCACCAATCTGCAGATCACTCGCATGTCCAAGACTTCCGATCGTTATCTTCCCGGCCGGGGCGTCGATTTGGAACAATACATGTGGACGCTCGTTGGAAGGCCATGAACAGAAACGAATTTGTTACAGCACTTACGATATCAACACTGATCTGCGGCCCCGCCATGAGTTTCGAACTTTTGCCAGAGACAATCAATACGGCGTCGCTCTATTCTATTCCAACAGCCGAAACGTCATCGACGCGTCCGGACAATCCGGATCCTGCCATTGTGCAACTTCAGGTGCTTTTGGACCGTGCCGGCGCCTCCCCAGGCGTGATCGACGGGTATTTCGGCGAGAATGTCAGCAAAGCGATCGCAGGCTTCGAGGCGATGAATGGGCTACCCTCCGATGGCAAGCTCGATCCGGAAGTTATCACTCGTCTCAACAACAATGCCCCGGTCGTTCAGAGCTACAAGATCACCGCGGCAGATACGACCGGCCTGGTTCAATCGATCCCGGCGGACTATGGTGAAAAAGCCCGGATGGATCACCTCGGTTATACGAGCGTGGCGGAGAAGTTGTCCGAGCGCTTTCATATGGACATCGACTTGATCACGACGCTCAACCCGCAAGCGTCCTTTGCCGCCGGAGAAACGATATCGGTAACGATGCCAGGCCCGCCCAAGGCCGGGAAGGTCAAACGGATCGAGGCCAACAGACGGACGGCACATCTCTATGCCTATGGCGAAGACGGCACCCTATTGGCAGTCTATCCAGCAACCATCGGCAGTTCCGAGACACCTGCACCGTCGGGTAAGCACAAAGTCAAGGGCGTGGCGCGAATGCCTACCTATGTCTACAACCCCAAGATCAACTTCAAGCAGGGCGACAACAGAAAAATTCTGACAATACCCAGTGGGCCAAATGGGCCAGTTGGCACCGTATGGATCGATCTTTCGAAGCCGACATACGGCATCCACGGGACACCGGAGCCTGCCCTTATCGATAAGGTCGGTTCGCATGGTTGCGTGCGCCTTGCAAACTGGGATGTAGAGGAATTGGCCGCGATGGTCGAACCAGGCGTCTCTGTCGAATTTGTGGAGTAACTTCCGACATCGAATGCGACCGCATGGATTGGCCTGCGCACCTCCCCGTTGAACGGAAAGCAACCGGCTCTTGATCCGGTATCAACTGTCGTGCGCAGATCTCAATAGGCGATCAAGCGGAGCTAGCTCACGCTGTTCTGATCCCACGCCACCGTTATTCACGCGATTAGCCCGGGGACGCCCGCGGGCAGCCTTTCTCGTCGCCATCCTGAGCATAAACACTCTCCGGCGGCCGCAGCGGCTTCATCCTCTACCGGCACTTGCGCGCCCCCTCCCCCGCCGCGTCGCAACCAATCATGGGGTTTCGCTCTGACAATGCGCCCGACCACCACCAGGTCGCCATTTCGCGCGGGGCCTGCGGAAATCCGCAGCAACTGTCGCCTCAATGCGCATTCGTGGGCCTGACCCGACCGGCTTTGCCTCTTCCGGTTATCCTCACGCGATCCGCAAGCCCGCAGACGAGGCGACGGAGCCCGGCAATAATCCGGCGATCGCGCGAGGCATGGCAATCGGCTCTTCCAGGGACCGGCGCGGCGTAGGGGAGCAGGCTGCTACAGGCCGCGGTGCAAGCAAGGGCAAGCCCTCCTTCACGTCCGTTTCGGCCCTGCGGGTGCATGCGCCGCTTATGGCCTTGCGCTGCTGGAAGCTCCCGCCGCTCAGGCGGTCCAGAAAGGAGCCACACCATGCACACCAAGCGCGACACCTATCAGATCATCACCGATACCATTCTCCAAGCCCTCGAAACCTGCGGACCCTGCGAGCGTCCCTGGGTCGGCCCGTCGCTGACCATGCCGGTCAACGCCGTGTCAGGTCACGAATACCGCGGCACCAACGTCGTCATGCTGTGGGTCGCCGCAAACGAGGCCGGCTACGCGGAAAATCAATGGGCGACCTTCAAGCAGTGGTCCGAAAACGGCGCAAGCGTCCGCAAGGGCGAAAAAGGCACCCCGGTCATCTGGTTCAAAATGCTCGAGCGCCAGGGCGACGAAGTCGGCGACATCGACGCCGAAGACGAGAATGGCCGCCGCATTCCCTGTGCCCGCCTCAGCTGGGTGTTCAACGTCGCTCAGCTCGATGGCTACCAACCCGAGAAGGCTCGCGCGCCCGAGCACAATCAGGTGTCCCCGATCGAAACGGCCGATGCCCTCATCACTGCGAGTGGCGCGAAAATCCGCCACGAAGGCGCAAACGCCTTCTACCGGCCCAGCACCGACGAAATCGTGCTGCCGCCGCAACACCTGTTCACCGGCACGTCCACCAGCAGCGCCACCGAGGCATTTTACGGCGTCGTTCTTCACGAACTGACCCACTGGAGCGGACCACGGCTCAAGCGCGAGTTTGGCAAGCGCTTTGGCGATGATGCCTATGCCGCCGAAGAGCTGGTTGCCGAACTGGGCGCAGCGTTCCTCTGCGCCCGCCTGGGCGTTTCGGCCGAGCCTCGCGCCGATCATGCCAAGTATCTTGCCAGCTGGATCAAGATCCTGAAGGGCGACCGCAAGGCGTTCATCACCGCCGCCAGCAAAGCGTCCGAGGCCAGCGATTACCTGCTGGCTCTCCCAGACTGAAAGGAAGCGAAGGAGCGAGCTACCAGCGCGTCTTTAGACGCGCAAAGGTCGCTACAGCAGAGGCCGCCTCCTTCGCTAATTTTCGCTGCGTGGGGCCCCGCCAAGAACGGTTGGACATTTTGGTGCAGTTTGCCGGTCTTGTGTCGAGGTCCATAAACCGCCGCTCAGACAAGCGCACCGATTGGAAGGGTTGGGATCGCAGTTCATCGGCACTCGCGCGATTTGCCCTGCTCGATGCTGGCCGGTTTCTAGTTGGAAGTCCTGCGTTAAAGCCTCAAATCGGCAACAGGGCATCAGGCTTTACATCTGCAACGGATGCGTAGGTATGGGTCTCCCTTACACCGGGTAAAGGCAATATCACCCGCTCCAGAAAGTCCTGAAACATCGTCATGTCGGCAATTCTCGCTTTGACGAGATAGTCGAAGCCGCCGATGACCATGTGGCATTCCAGAACTTCCGATGCATTTGAGATTGCCTCGGCGAACCGCTCGAAAATGTGCGGAGCGGTGTGATCGAGGCGGACCTGAATGAACACCACTGTTCCCCGGCCAACCTTCTGCGGATCAAGGATCGCCCTGACGGCTTTTACATAACCCTCCCGGAACAGACGTTTGAGGCGCTGGCTCGCCCCGGTCGGCGACAAGCCGACCCGGTTCGCCAATTCGAGCGTAGTACGACGACCGTCTTCCTGCAGCAGCCTCAGCAGGTTGCGGTCGATTGCGTCGAGTTCGGCAGCTTCTTGTTTCACGCAGCTTTATCCAAAGTTGAGCCATATTCACTTCTAAATCACGAAATAAGTATATTCAGACACGCACGCTTGAGCAATACGATGTGACCGTTGTTTCCCGGTACATTCGGTCGCCTGCCAATGGCCAGGCCGGGTCCCCTGCCCTTACGGAGGCAAGAGTGCGTATTTCGATCCTCGCAGACAGTGACGGCAGCAAGCGGATGGCTGTTATAGCAGGGGCAGCATTCGTCGCGATTACCACCGTGCAATTCGTGGCCGCCCGCTTCAGCTTGCGCGAACATCTGACCGCCGCCGATATCGTCGGCTTACGGTTTGCTGGCGCTCTTTTCGTCTTCCTGCCGGTGCTATGGAAGACCGGCACGGCAAAGCTGAGGCTGTTAGGCTGGCGCAAAGCCGGTCTGCTGGCACTGCTCGTGGGATTGCCTTACACCCTGATCATCAATCAGGGGCTTACGCACGCCCCGGCCGCCCATGCCGCAGCCCTGTCTCCCGCCTCCATCGTCTTCTTCTCGTTCCTGCTCTCGCGTCTCGTGTTCAAGGACAAGGTTTCCCGCGCGCGCATCATCGGCATGGTCGCGATCATCGGCGGACTGCTTCTGTTCGTTTCCCCCGCAGCCCTAAAGACAGGCGACACCCTGCGCGGCGATCTGCTCTTTGCGGGATCGGGGATCATGTTCGCGCTCTATGCGGTGCTGGTGAGGTTCTGGTCCGTTGACGCGAGAACGGCGGCGATCGCCGCTGTTCTCTTCTCCTGCTTGCCGCTGCCCCTGTTGTACATCGTGGCGCCGAGTGGTTTCGCAGCTGCCTCCATAGCCGAGATTGCGACGCAATTCGTGATCCAGGGCTTCCTTGCCGGTGCGGTTGCGATCGTGCTCTATACTTATACGGTTCATCAACTTGGCCCGCGAGAGGCCTCGCTGTTCATGCCGTGCATTCCAGTGACGACGTGTGTGGTCGGGATGGCAGTGCTCGAGGAAATGCTGACCCTTCCCCAGTTCGTTGCTATCGCTGCCATTACATTTGGAATGGTGTTCCCAATGCTACAAAAATCCTGAACTTCGCGGCAAGTTCACTGGCGTGGGCCATCGATAATCGACTTTGCCTGACATCACCTCCCTCCAGGCGACCAGTCGCGACTGAACGTTTTCGTTAGGCCTGTTGGATGCAACCGTCCCATCAGGTGTTAGATACCGTACTCGCGGAACATCGCGGCCTGCGGAAATGGATTGAACCTACGACACCGATCGGGAGGCTCCATTCGTCAGAGGTGCGATTGCCATGTCCCTCTCACCCACTGGTGACAGCGCTCCCTCGGCGGGCTCGATGAGGCGTGTCTGACCGAAGATCGGCTGCGCCTCGATCGTCCTTCCGCAACGGCAAGTCGCAGTTTTCTTACCCCTGTCAGCTGCGCCGCCATTCCTCGCGCACTAACAAAACTGCGACTTGCCGCCCTCCATTCCATTGCGGCCCTATGGGTGCGGACCAATCGTCCCCGGTCCTTGCGACAGCCATCGAGGCCGCAATGGTGCGGCCCGACACAGCGAAAAGGAACACGACAATGGCAACCATTGGCACCTTCACCTCCACCGAAAACGGCTTCAACGGCTCAATCCGCACCCTCGCACTCAACGTCAAGGCTCGCATTGCCAGGGTCGAGAACCCCTCCGACAAGGGGCCGCATTTCCGCATCTACGCCGGTAACGTCGAACTGGGCGCGGCCTGGCAGAAGACCTCCGATCAGGGCCGCGACTATCTTTCGGTGAAGCTCGACGACCCGAGCTTCTCAGCCCCGATCTACGCCACACTTGCAGAGGTCGAAGGCGAAGTTGACCTCAAGCTCATCTGGTCGCGGTTGAACCGGGACTGAGACTTAGATCATGGCCCCGCTACATCAGCGGGGCCTACCTCGTCGAATACGGCATCTGCAGCATTGCTGAAGCAGCACGGCAACATCGCCGTAGACTCTGGATCGTCTGCCCAGAACAGATTTCCGCGTTTAAAAAGGCCCCCATCCCCCTTTTCCGTTCTTCGAGCGCCCGCGGCGGAGGACCGCAACACTGGGCGATCGGCGGCGAGCGCGTCGGTCGCCTGCCTCACCTCGGATCGCGTCGTTCATCGGTCGCAGCCTCACGAACGCTATCGATGCCATGACCTGCCTTATAAAACTCCGACCGACGCAAGCCGCGGGCGAATTACGAGGTGCGGCTGCGACAGCAGGAATTTGCACCACCCGGTGCTTGTGGAATTGCCAGTATTTGCATTTGTGGAACGGTTGTCACCGCCCACCTTTTTTGCCGTGTGTGGTTGCCCTGCACTTGCGACGAAAACAAGACTCAATCATCGTCGGCTGCAGCATGCGATCTGGGGGGTTCCTGCATGGCTCCATCGGTTGTTTGAAACTACACGCAGGTAGGAGCATGACTGTGGCATCAGGTTCGCTGAAACTCTTGAGTTACGCCGTCCTTCTCACGTCCATCACCGCATCGGCGCATGCCCAGTCCAGCAGCGAGGAGCTAGCGAAGAAGCTCTCAAACCCAATTGCGTCGCTGATCAGCGTTCCATTCCAATTCAACTACGATCAGGGCTACGGACCGAACGACGGCGATCATACCGTGGTGAACATCCAGCCAGTAATTCCAATTTCGCTCAATGCAGACTGGAACCTGATTTCCCGTACGATCCTGCCTGTGACCTGGCAAGACGACATTGCCGGACCGTCGGGGAGCCAGTTCGGCCTCGGTGATACGCTGCAGAGCTTCTTCCTGTCGCCAGTCAAGCCAACCGATGGAATCATCTGGGGTGTTGGCCCGGTGTTTCTGATTCCCACAGCAACCGACGAGTTGCTTGGAAGCGGAAAGTGGGGCGCGGGGCCGACCGGAGTGGCTCTCAAGCAAGACGGGCCCTGGACTTTTGGGATATTGGCAAACCATGTTTGGTCGTTTGCCGGACAGAGCGACCGAACGGATGTCAGCTCGACCTTCCTGCAACCGTTCATCTCTTACACCACGCCGGAAGCCTGGACCTTCTCCTTGAACACGGAGAGTACCTATGACTGGGAAACCAATGACTGGTCGGTTCCAATTAACTTTCAGGTCTCCAAGGTGGTAAAGTTCGACGAACAGCCCGTGAGCTTTGGCGTGGGCGCGCGTTACTGGGCGGAATCACCGGAAAACGGGCCTGACGGCTGGGGAGTTCGTGCAATCGTTACGTTCTTGTTCCCAAAGTAGCAACTTTGCAACGCTCACTACTGTGCCGTCGAAACTCTGGCTTTTGGCGACACTTGAACCTCGCCCGCTCGCTAATTCGGATCGGGCGCCTTGCCCTTGGATAACCATGGACAAATTATCTGCTCCCAACCCAATTCTTGAAATAGCGCTTGGGACCGTCATGGTCATTTTGATCATGTTGGTACACGGCGTTGGCATTCGCACGATCAATCGGCGTTTCAGCAGGTCCTGGGTTCTCGTGAACAACACCACGCCGCATTGGCGTATCAATCTCTTGCTTGCGGTCGCGATCGGATCGCTGGCAATCCTTCATTTCGCTGAGACTCTCGTGTGGGCAGCGCCGATATCGATGATGGGGATAATCCCTTCAATGCGGGACAGCTACTACTTCGTCCTGGAGAGCTACACGACGCTTGGTGAAGGCACGGTAAAACTACCTGATAGTTGGCGTTTGATCGGGCCGATCATGGCGGTGTCGGGCTTGTTTACATTCGGATGGACGGGCAGCGTTCTGGTTAGCATCATGACCGAGTTCGGCAAGCTCGACAGAGGGCAGGCCAAGAAGGAATCGAAAGACTCCGAAGGATGAAATCGGCAAGGCTTGGGACGCACCAATATAGGTAAGATGACTTAGTTTTCGTTGGTCAGTTTTGACGGTGATTTCGGCGACATTTCGGACAACCTCGACGTCTCGCCGTCATGCGACGGCTGAGGCACGGTATGATCGCTAAAATATCGCCGGCGACGTGTTCTACATCGAACTGAGAGCTGATCCGCACACGCCCCGCTGCATCTTGGCCTACAGCGTCGGAGTGACGCACTTCTGGGGTTTCGCTCTGCTCGAAGATCAGGATGGCCGGCTTGATGAGTTCGGTGGCGTAAGAGTCCGGTCGATGTCGAGCGGGAGGACAGTGCCACGTGGGTGGACGCGGTGGGCGGCGGCCCCGACTTCGACGGGGATGGCGGCCCCGGACTCGGCTAAATTCAAACGACACTTTCTCGGCAGTGGCCGGATAAAGCGACGTGGGCGTCGACTACGCGGACGACATCAATCATCGGGGTGTCCACTTCTGAAGATTGACGTCAGCGCATTGGCGATTTCGGCGTATTGCCGTCGTCGTGCTCAAGCTGGGAGAGCCTGATGTCCTGCAGGAGGCGAAAGAGCGACGCCGCCAGAAAGCCGAGAGCCGCCATGAACAAAACGGCGGCTCCTGGTTCGTGGCGGTACCCAACAAAGGCGATGACGAATCCGAAGATCAGCAGAAACGTGACGCCGATTCCTGCCAACACGGCCAAGTGAAGCGCATTGTTGAGCACACGTTCTCGCCGCCGCAGTTCGGCCATTTCCTTCTTCAACCACGCTCGGGCATCGCTTTCGTCGAGCTCCCGAAGCGTTCTGATCCGCTCCGTTACGCCGGAAATCCGATTGGCCAGAATCGCCACCATCGCAGCGACCGCGTTGAGCATGAAAGCCGGCGCGACCGCATGACTAATCATGTTCGCAAGCTGGTTAGCGTCAACAGAGACCATGTTTCTCCCCCCGTCCCCATGTATCTAAATTCTACCGGACCAATCCCAGATTGATAAATTGAACACGTGCACCGGACGAACAACGAATCGACCCGCCAAAATCGCTACTCAGTTCTGCCCCGTCTTAACCACGGCGTGGAACCCCGATGCATTTTGCTTGGATAAATCATTGGTTCAGCCCTAACACCGGCGGATATGTCCATGGCGAATTGTATCACGTTCAGTTCGGACCCTCGCAGGACTGGTCGGCCGGCGCCCGCTTCTATTTGGACTTGCCAGACGATCCCTTCCGCTGGAGGCGGGTTTCATGGGAGGACAGAAGGCGTGCTCATCGGACTTGACGCCTCGGCGGCTGATGGCTCGGGGCACAACATAACTGGCGTTGTGCTTCATACGCTCAGCTTCCAAGGTCGCCCGGCCCGTCATAACGCATGGCGCAACGTGGGCCGAGGGGCCCATCAGCTTGGAGCGGCCGTAAGCCCGCAATCGCGGTTAAGACACTACGGGATGACATTGACTGCACGTGCGGCCACGAGCACGAGTGTCAGAAGCGCGATGGCGCTTTCGAGCATCATCAGGAGCTTCGCGCGCGGCGTGAGCGGCAGCACGTCGGTAGGACTGAAAGCCGTAGCGGTATTAAACGCCAGAAAAAGATAGTCGACATAGAGCGGCCGCCAATTGGCTGATGCGAATTCGGGAGCCGATGACTGGGGAAAGAGCCAGTCAGGTCTCCTTGATATCCCACGCGCGATGCGAGAGGGACCACCAGAATCGACCTGCCAATAGAGAAGCGAGAACGCCAGAACGTTGGTGATCCAGATAGAAAACGATGAACTCAACAACGACACCGCTCGCGTCTCGGGCGGGTGTATCGTGATGATCCCTATCATATCGCCAAGTTCCGCCGCCGTATTGGCAGCGTAGAGACTGGAAAGGAGCATGATCGCAACGTGCTCGATCCGCAGCCAGACAGCCTTCTCGGTCGACACCGTCACCATGATCATTGGAGCAATAGTTGCTAACAGGACCCCGTATGACACCCATCGAGGCAGCGCGGAGACGTGATGCGGTAGAACCTCCAAAAAAGCGAAGACCGCAATGATTGCCAGAACCGGGGGCCAGCGGCGTTCGTCACGACCTTGTTGGATGACATTGCTCATCGCGTGGTCCCGATTGAGAACTTGAAGTTGCCAACGCCTTCCTGCTGCACCTGCCACAGGTGTATCTCATGTTACGCTATTCGCCTGTGATGCCCTACCTCATCGCCTGGCCCTGTCGGGTGTCCGTTCAATCCGATCGCCCTTCGTGTCGCTGAGGCGATCAATGAAGTTGCCAGCTACAGATCGCCCTTGAGGTTGCCGCTCATGAGTCTGCCCCCTTTTTGAACCGGACAAGGTCCGTTTGCTCAAGGCCCGCCACGCAGACATCAACAAGCGCTCACTCCCGTTTCATCTCGCCCCGCGGGCGATCTCCACACGCAATTGGTGGCATTTTCGTATTGCCAACGCGCCAGTCAATTGCCCTTAAGGGATCCTTTCCGTCCGCTTCGAAAAGGATCATTATCTCGTGCCTCTCTCGGAGCTGGGCCAAATTCTTCCATTACCTTTCTAAAGCCGCCGCTCGCGCTACCCACATCATGCCGCATGAACTGAGGTGCGCGACGGCGGAAGCAAGTCTTCAGACCGAGTCCGATGGGCGCGGGGCTCAGAGGACCGCCATTATCTGAACATCGACCGGCCTGGGCTCGGCGATGGCACACCGCTGGCTCGCTCCAAAGCCTCAGAAACAACCTTAACCTTTTGTTAATCCTAAATTCCTTGCCAGCAGGGCGATTTCACCCATAATAACGCTTAGGCAGTCCTTCCGGCTGAAAAACCGTTATTCGAGAGCTCCCATGCAATGAACGCTAATTCACCTCCCGCAGCCCGTGCTCAGCCAACGCAGTTCGAGGACCTCATCCTGGAGCAGGGCGATCTGATCTCGAAGAAGCTCCATCTCCTCAGCATGCAGCAGTTTCCCCCGAACGCCAAAAAGCTGCTGCGTCAGTTTTCGCTGAATGAAGTCGCACAGTTTCTGGGCGTGTCGCAGAGCACCCTGAAGAAGCTGCACCTTGAAGGTAAGGGTCCCCTCCCCCAGACATCGACGTCTGGAAGGCGTTCTTACAGCGCCGAACAGATGGTTGAGTTGCGCCGATACCTCGACCAGCATGGTCGCTCGGAAGCGCGCCATTACATGCCGAAACGCCGAGCCGGTGAAAAACTTCAGATCATCGCGGTCGTCAACTTCAAGGGCGGTTCGGGCAAAACGACGACCGCTGCCCATTTGGCTCAGTACCTGGCTCTGACCGGACACCGGGTACTGGCAGTCGACCTGGACCCGCAGGCCTCCTTGTCGTCGCTTCACGGTTTCCAGCCGGAACTCGACCAGACACCATCGCTTTACGACGCGATCCGTTACGATGAAGAGCGCCGGCCGATTTCTGAGGTGATCTTACCGACGAATTTCCCCGGTCTTGATATCATCCCTGCGAACCTCGAACTGCAGGAGTTCGAGTATGATACGCCGCTTGCGATGTCTAACAGAAGCTCGAACGAGGGTAAGACCTTCTTCACGCGTATCTCGCGCGCGTTGGCCGAAGTGGATGACCGATACGACGTTGTGGTGATCGACTGCCCTCCCCAGCTGGGTTATCTCACCATCACGGCATTGACTGCAGCCACGAGCGTCTTGATTACGATTCACCCTCAGATGCTCGATGTGATGTCTATGGGACAATTTCTCTTGATGCTCGGCGGCATCTTGAAGCCGATCCGCGATGCGGGTGCGGAGGTCAATCTGGAATGGTATCGTTATCTGATCACCAGGTACGAGCCGACCGACGGACCGCAAGGACAGATGGTTGGCTTCATGCAGACGCTGTTTCACCAGTTCGTCCTGAAGAACCAGATGCTGAAATCAACGGCGGTGTCGGATGCCGGCATCACCAAGCAGACACTTTATGAAGTCGACAAGAGCCAGATGACCCGCTCAACCTATGAGCGCGCCATGGATGCCTTGAATGCTGTCAATTCGGAAATCGCTGACCTGGTCCACGCCTCCTGGGGACGTAAGGTCGCCGGCTGACGATCGACTATGGGATGACCGCTCATGCGGTACAGACAAACGGAGTAACGAGATGGCGAGAAAGAACTTACTGGCAGGTCTGGTTGACGGAGCCGATACTCCGCAGACAGACATCGCGCCTGCCTATCCAATGCGGGGTGCATCGAAGAGCATGGTTCGTTCGCTTGATGAACTTTCCAGGCAGGCCGACAAGTTCCTTGAAGGCGAAACGATTGTCGAACTCGACCCGGATTCGATCGACGGATCCTTCGTGGTCGACCGCCTTGAGGATGACCGAGAGGAATTCGAAGCTCTCAAGCACGCGATTGCCGAACGAGGCCAGGATACGCCGATCCTTGTGCGCCCTCACCCGTCGGCGTCTGGTCGCTATCAGGTGGTGTTCGGACATCGCCGTGTCCGGGCCGCCCGCGAACTCGGCGCCAAGGTCAAGGCCGTTGTTCGAGCGCTGGATGATCGCACGCATGTCATTGCGCAGGGGCAGGAGAATTCCGCGCGCGCCAATCTCTCCTTCATCGAGCGGGCGAGCTTTGCCCATCGGCTGGAGGCGCTTGGGCATGATCGCTCGGTAATCTCTTCATCCCTTACCGCCGACAAGACGGCGATCTCGAAGATGATGACCGTGACCGAACGGATTTCGCCGGAGGTCATCAGGAGCATTGGCCCTGCCCCGTCGACCGGACGCGATCGTTGGCTTGAGCTCTCGCTGCTCGCTGGAAAGGCGGACAACGCGGGACAGATCGGCGAAGTTCTGGCACAGCCCTCGTTTGGCTCGCTCACCAGCGACGAGCGTTTCAATGCGCTCTTCAACGCGCTTGCGACATCGAGGAAGCCTGTCAGGAAGGCGGTGCTCCAGGTCAAGGATCACTGGCAAGCCGAAGATAAGGCTGTGCAAGCTCAGTACTCGAACTCCGGCAAGGCATTCGCGCTTTCGATGAGATCGAAGAATGCCGGGCGGTTTGGCAAATACCTCGCAGACAATCTGGATCGGCTTTACGCCGAGTTCCTGTCCGCTAAGGATTGAATGGAAGCCCAAAAGGGCCGTTTCGAACACTTTTCTTGGTGGGAGGCTTGGTCAGATTGACCGTTTGCAAAAGGATCCTGAAGGCCGGGTGAGTCTTAAAGTTTGTCTGCCAGCAAGCAGAAATTGGTGTGCAAACCCAATGGTGTATTCGGAGATTTGGTCAGCATGAAAGCCTGGACCGAAAAACGCTCGCGAGTGGGCCCGTAAGGCAAGAAGTTGTCGGCCGGCAATTTCGGGATAATCCGATGAAAAATCAATGAATTAACGCCGTGCAGACTACACGCGGAAAATAGAATGCCGAGCACACCAGGCCGGCGGTAGCGTCTGCGGCTCGGACGCAAACGCGCTCAGCAGCACCGCCTGAATCGCGCAGATCGATCAGGCAGACTCGCTTTTGAGCGATGTTGCGTCTATTGAGACAGGCCGTTGTTTGGAGGTAGCACCGCGGGCAGGGCTTTGGCGAACGGGGCATTTGATGCCGATTTCGGAGCCATCTTTCGCAAGACCTGATGAACAGTCGGTCCCTACCGTTATCGCGCGCGAGTTTCCATCGCGCGACATTCGCCTATCATTCGATTCGGCAAGTGCAGCCTGCGCCGGTCATTGATTGTCAGGCTGCTTCTATGTCTGTGCGCGAGAAATCGTCGCCTTTGAAGAGCAATGGCTCGTTGCGCGACTTGGCCAGCGCATAGGAAAAACAGTCCCCAAAATTCAGGCTCGCCGGGTGCCGGCCCTTGCCAAAGTTGCGATTGAAGAGCAATGGCTCGTTGCGCGACTTGGCCAGCGCATAGGAAAAACAGTCCCCAAAATTCAGGCTCGCCGGGTGCCGGCCCTTGCCAAAGTTGCGCCAGGCACGTCTTGCAATAGYAATCTGTTCCGCGTCSACAGCGACGACTTCGACACCCGCTTTGTAGRGCCATAGATCGAGCTCGGCAGCGCCCGCTTCGCCGAGGCGAGCCTCGATCACGATGGACAGTTCAAGAATTGTCGCAGCTGAAATGAAACGCCGCGGAGCGTCGACTACTTTTTGCTCGTAGGTTTCTGCGTCCGGTTCGTTGAACGCGATCGCAACAATTGCTGATGTGTCGATGACCATCAGTTGGGAAGGCCGTTTTCGTCATACCCCAAAATCTCATCGGCAGAGCGCTTATCCAGCACCGGGAGCTTCGCCCAGCGTTTACGGCTCGCCGCCAGTTCCTCGAGAAGCACTTCGCGATTTCCGGCATTNATCTCATCGGCAGAGCGCTTATCCAGCACCGGGAGCTTCGCCCAGCGTTTACGGCTCGCCGCCAGTTCCTCGAGAAGCACTTCGCGATTTCCGGCATTTGCGAGGCGCCGCAGCCGCTCTTCCAGGGCGCGGCGCGTGGCCATGGTGATAGTTTCTCCGGTCTTCTCGGCCAGGGCCTTGGCAAGCCGTTCGGTCTCCAGATCTTTAATACTGAGCGCCATCGAAGGTTCCTTGGTTCCTGATTTTCTGTATTCTACCTGACCGCAGTGTTGATGCAAGAGAAGTATCGGGGCTGATGGATTGCGAAGAAACCGCTGAAGTCGCGCTCTCAGAAGATCGCGATGTATGGGCCGGACGGCGCGATTTCGAGTTGGCGCGAACTGATGACGGCCGCGGTGGTCGTCCGATCAATGCTCGGTGTCAGTCCGAGCGCTAAACCAGGATGCTTGCGACGCCATGGCCCCGGAAAATGCGGCCGCGACGATGGCCTGCATTCTTGAGAGGGCGGGCATATCAATTCTGCCGGCGCATGACTTCCGTTGACGCCGGAACCGTCTACTAATGTGAGCGCACCAGTGTCATTCGAGCCTATCGGTCCGACAGGACAATGATCAAAGGAGGATACTTTGGCAACCGGTACGGTAAAATGGTTCAACACAACAAAAGGCTTCGGTTTCATCCAGCCGGATGACGGAACTGCCGATGTGTTCGTCCACATTTCCGCGGTGGAGCGAGCTGGTCTACGCGGACTCAACGACGGCCAGAAGATTACCTATGAGCTGGTGAAAGACCGCAAGTCCGGCAAGATGTCAGCCGACAACCTCCAGACCTGAGCCCATTGCGATTCTGCAGCTTACTGCATGCAGTGTTTGTTCTGCTCCAGCGGTGCCTCTGGCCGGACGTCCAAGACCACACGCCTTCGCCGGTATGACCGGCGCTTTCAGGTGATCAGCCGAGCGGCGCGCCCCTGTTTGCGTTCCACGTCATTGTAATAGCGAGCGGCCTGCATGACGGACTTGTGCAGCGACTGCTGCATGGCTTCAGGGAGCGGGATGCCCCGATTGGCAGCCTCGGTCAGATAGCCTGACCGCAATCCATGCGCGGAAAATAGCGTCGGGTCGAGCCCGGCCTGTTTGCAGCGGCCCTTCAGGATCAGGTTGACCGACTGCGGCGTCAGCGGCCGCTGGTCGATATTCCCCCATTGGTCAATGCGTCGGAACACCGGCCCCTCTTCGATATTGGCTTCCCCCAGCCAACGTTTCAGCGCAACCACTGGCCGGCCGATCAGCAGCACATGTTCGTCGCCATCACTCGTCGTCGTCTTCGTGCGGCCGAGCCGGATCGACAGGCAGGGGAGGGGAGGGGATTTCTCGTCGTTTGGATCTGTGCGAACCGGGTCCTCATCGTTGAGATCCTCAACGCGCATCGCTGCCACTTCTGATCGGCGCCGTCCGCCGGAGGCGAACGCGGCCAGAAGCAGTGCACGATCGCGTAGATCGACCAGGCGCTCGCCAGCGCACGCGAGCAGAAGCTTCGCCAGGATATCCGCTGTAACCGCCTTTTTGCTCTTGCGTTGCCGCGGCCGTGCACTGGCGCGAACGGCCAGCCGCAGGGCCGATTTCAGCGAAGGGCGGTCAAAGGAACCGATGAGGCCGCGCCAACGGGTGAGGATCGACCAGCTTGTTAGCCGGCGTCGAACGGTTTGCGGGGCGTGTGGCCCGTCGGCGCGCAAGAGGCGTTGAGAACGCAAGCCGCTTTCCACCTCTGCCGGCATGCCATGGCCTGGATCCTCGGCCCGCTTAGCCGGGTCCCAGAGGTGATGGGCGACGAATTTGAGAAGCAGACTCTCCGGCGCCGGCCAGGGGAGGGGAGTGCCAGTGGCGAGCTGGCACCAGGCCTCGAGATAGCCGAGGTCAGAAGCAAGCGCCCTCAGGGTATTGTTGCCCATGCCTTCGCTGGCGAGGTGTTTTAGCGTCGCAACATCGTTGTCGGTCAGAAGTGCAGCAAGCTGGTCGCGGCGGTCGAAGGGCAGGATGGCGTCCAGGGCGTCGAGTTGCTCGGCTCGAGCCAGAGCACTTGATTGGATCCCGTCAGTGCTCATTGCCGAACGGTCCCAGGACCGGCACTTTCTCTGCCCGCGCTGCAGCCGCCAGCTTTCGATCGAGGGTCGCCAACGGAAGGGACCGGGCGATCGCGAGCTCGAGATAGGCAGCATCATACGCACTGAGCCCTTGCGCCGTCGCAAGCTCGATCACCGATCCGTCCTGGCCGGCGCCGGCGTCCTCAAGTGGGAGGCGCCGCAATCTGGTCATCGCCGTCAATGCCTGACCCGCCGCAATGCGCTGGCGCCTTTCGGCGGTTACAAGGATGCTCCTGGCTTCGTGCCAGAAGAGACCTGGGACCGGACACTGGCCGGATATGCTGGCGATCAGTTCTTCAGCGATTTCGCTGTGCTCTTCCGGAAGCAGCCAGGCGGCTGCGGTCGAGGCATCGAGAACGAAGACGCTCAAAATCGCTGTCCTTCGCGCTTCCAGTCAAGGATCTCATCGTTGGTAACGGGTTTGGCACGTAAGCGAGCCGCCCGGACTTCTGCCATCAGGAAGCCGAGCTCATTGTCCTTGTGGATCCGGCTAAGCTTGGCGACCGGATCGTTGCCGCGGGAAATGATGACCTCTTCACCGGCTTCGACGCGCGCCAGGAGTTCGGAGAGATGCGCCTTGGCCTCGGCGACTTTGACGGTGACGCTCATGGGAAACTCCGCTGAACAATGGCTCTCGTCGCGCAGATTTCGGACGAGCGCAAATTTGACGTTCTGAGCTAAAAATAGAGCGCACGTACGTGTTGGTCAACTGGTGGACCATATCACTATCGATACTTGAAACCTATCGATAGAGAATCGGCTTGAGATTTTGCGGCTGGATGACGGAAACCAGAAGCCATTTCACTTCCGTTTTGTGAATTTTAAGTTGTTAATTCATATCGTTAATGATCGCTTAAGATGGCCGAGAGTGCTGACAGGGACGGCCTTTAAAGCCCAGACGCCTTGTGAGATTGCTGCGGAAGCGGGCGAGCGCGGCGCTGATGTTTGCGCGCCAATTCAGTCGAAGCGCAGCAAACGGCTGGACCGGTTGCGGTTTCCGCTCAGTCGGGTTTGAAGCCGATCACCATCGAGTCCGGCCCCAGCAACGGCTCAACGCGTGTGGACACGAAGCCGGCGTCGCGCATCCAGGCCTGGCAGTCGGCGCCGGTGTAGTCGAAGCCTCCGCGGGTCTCGATCAGCATGTTCAGGCTCATCAGCAGGCCGAAGGCGTTCAAGCGTCGCTCGTCATCGATGACGGCGTCGTAGACGATCAGGGCCCCGCCGTTCGGCAGCGCGGCGAAGGCCTTTTCCAAGAGCATCCTCTTCTCGGCAAGATCCCAGTCGTGCAGGATATGCCCCATCACGATCACATCGGCATTCGGAATCGGGCCGTCGAAGAAGTTGCCGCTTTGGAAGCGGATGCGGTCGGCGAGGCCCTGCCGGGCGACGAACTCGTCGAATATCGGCTGCACCGCGGGCAAGTCGAAGCCGATGGCCTGGAGATGCGGATGGGCTCGCGCGATCACCACCGGCACCATGCCCTGCGCCGCGCCCACATCGGCGAAGGTCGTGTATTTCGACCAGTCAAACCTGGCGGCGATCGCCTGTGCCGCACCGGCGCTGATCCCGCTCATGGCCTCGAGGAACCCGCGCAGCCGTGCCGGCTCCGCATAGATCGCGGCGAAGAAGTCCTCGCTGTGCTTGGCTTCGTTCTGCGGCTCTCCGGTGTGCAGGGCTTCGGTTAGCGAGCCCCAGAAATCGTAGAGCCGGGCATTGGCCATTTCGAAAATGCCGCCGATATAGGACGGCTTCGCCTTGTCGAGGAAGAGGTCCGTATCCGGGGTATTGCGATAGCGGCCCTCCTCGCGTTCGGGCAGCTTCAGGGCCACCAGCGTGTCGAGGAAGTCGCGGGCCGAACGGGGATGCAGTTTCAGCCTGGCCTGCAGATCCGGCAGGTTGGCCGGGCCTGCTGCGAGCTCGGTGAAGACGCCGAGTTCGACCGCGCTGAGCAGTGCCTTGGAGGCCCAGAACCCCATGCCGAGCTGCATAATGTTGTCCGGCGTCGTTGCGTCCATCGCTCGTCTCCTTGTGGATTGTGTCGTTGAACGGCAGCTGGGATTGAGACCGAAGCGGTCCGACGGCGGAGCGAAGCCGAGGACCTCTCGTTTTGTCGAGGCTCCCTGCAAGGGAAAAATAGAGCGTTTTGCGATGGGCTGCTATTAATCAAATGAGTAGCTAAGAGGCCAACCGCGAAGCGGCAATTCCGACGCCGAACTTTGACCCAACGACTTCACGTCGAGCAGCGGCGGAGCTTTCAAAGCCCCGGTACCTTGGAAACTGCGCCGGAAGCGGCGGCCGATGCTGTGATTTGATCCGCGCGTGGAACGAACGCTCATCGACTATCGCGGGTCGAAAACTGCCTAAGTTGCCGTTGATGTTCGATTTTGCCATGGCCTGGCAAAAAAGTGGCTCGCTGAAATCGTACAGCGTTGATCGTCTAAACCCAGCGTTCATATGACAGTTTTCGCTTTAAAACTCTAAAGCAAAAACCCGCATGCGCGCGCGATGGCCCCGGTCACCGGCCCAGTTGAAAAGAGCCGAGAGTGATCTCTCGGCTCTGGTATATTCTGATAGGGGGCGGCGATCGCCGCCCCATACCTCTGTCCGTTTTCGCCCGGATTATGTGTTTGCAGCGATCTGTGCGTCGATCGCTGAAAGCGTCGTGGTGCGAGACACAACGATCCCGGCGCGCTGGGCGGCAAGGTCGTTACGGATGGCGTCATTCGGCGCTGCAGCGATGGCGCGGTCGATTTCGGCGAGAGCATGATCGAACTGCGCGACCGTCTGGTTGCGGAGGTTGCCGAGATAGTCACGTGTCGCTACGAAGATCTCGGCTTGCATCGCTTGTGCCAAACGCTCGCCCGCGTCGGCGATCGCATCTCCAGCTGCCGCTCGCGCCTTCAGTTCCGCTCGCGCCGATCCGACCTTGGGAACATCGAAGGAGAAGGTGCGCGGCTTCATCGTAACTTCGGGAATGTGCAGCTTCCATTCCTGGAGGCGCATTGCGAACTCGGGGATCTTGGTAGACCACTCGTGCCGGACCATGGAGATCCGGGGAACCTTCGTTTTCATGAAGCCGAAGTTGTGCATTTCCATCCGGAACTCGGGCACGTCCCATGAGAACTTCCGGAGCTTGAAGGCCACCTCGGGTACATCGAGCTTCATGGTCTGGAGTCGCATGGTGATTTCTGGCACATGAAGCTTGATCTCCACACGTTCCATCATGGTGTCGAGGAGGACCTCAGCAGACGACGGCAAGTTCTGGCCAAGCTTCTCGCTCTGCGTGGTGAGCGCATCGATCCGGAGCTTGAAGTCGGCGTCGATCTCCGCGATCTTGGCGTTGAGTTCGGCCTCTGTATTGATCGCGGTGCTCGGCGGCGCGGCCATGGCGGTTGCGACGGGTGCTGTACCGAGCATGAGCGCCACAGTCGCGGCGCGAAATAAGTTGGTGGTCATTCCTGTTACTCCCGTAGTTAAGTGGCTCGTTATCTGTCGTGCCGGAAGGCGGGAGGCTTGCCGCCGGTGCCTTTCCGTTCACATCGGGGTAAGGTTTCGGATAGAGGTCTGAACAACGCCGGGGATGTGCGCAAAAAAACGACAAGGAAATTGCCGAAACAAATCAGTCGCTTGTCAAATCGTCGAAAAGATTCTTTATTTTGATGAGTTGGATCGACTTCGCCGAAATACCTTACGTTCGTGAGACACAAGCGAGGGCATCATGAAGCGTTCAATGAAGTCATTTACCGAGAAAGCTCGTTGGCAGTCGTCGAAGCTTGGCTACTCGGCAGGAGAAATATCCGAGGAGCTTGTCGTCAGGGCCATGCGGCTGCATCTCGATGGAAACAACGATGAGGCTGCTGCTCTGCTCACCGAGGTGCCGCCAGACGAACGGTCCGCGCGTCTGTGGCGCATTCTCGCACGCCGAGCTCGCACGTGGCGGTGCCTCCACGGCTCGCGGTTGTCATGAACGGGCACTGCGGATGATTTAGAGGCAGGCGACAATAATGCCGCGGCGGACGATCTCGTAAACCTTGCTGCTGTCTATATCGATGAGGGAGCGCTCGACGCGGCTTGGGCGGCGGCAGAGCACGCTCACAGCCTTGTTCCTGACGCTTGGGTACCACATGTTGTGAAGATCAGCGTACTCAACAACCGCGGGGATCGCGATGCCCTCACGAACTACCTCACCGTGCTTTTAGACGCTCGGCCGGAACTTCGGAAAGACGAAGATTTTCTCCGGCATGTAGAATCAGACCTAGACTTCATCGGGGTTGCCACCATCATTCAGGAGAATTGAAATGACCACTTTTGTCGCAAGTATCCTCCTGTCGCTCTCGTTCTCTGCAGGCCTGTCGCAGGCTAAGGGCGGCGACCCCGTTCAAGCCCCTGTTGTTTTGGCCAAGACCGGCACGGGCGTGGTTTACGGAGCCTGATGTCACCGTTGGGCCTGAGGGGGAATCGAAGCGATGATGTCAGAAGAAGAACTTCGACAGACAATTCGTGACGTCGAGGCAGGAAAAATCCTGACACCGGCTGAAGCGAAAGCGGTGCTTGAAGGGGCTGCGCCTCTGATATGGCTGGCCGCAGTCGATCTCGCGCAGCGTGGACTTCTACCACGCCGAGGCCTCGACAGAGACAATCAATCCGATGTTGTCCATGATTTGGCCGAAGTTTGCGTCCCAGCAGCAGCTCATGGGACTACGCAAGTCGCAACCCGATAAGGGCAAGAACGAGCGCTCGGGTTGGCGGCTTGATACTCATCTTTCCGCCTTCGTGCGAAGCCGCTACAGGGGTGTGCATTCGAACTGGCGTAAGCGTCGGGAGAACGCTCCTATCGGGCCGACGCCACGAGGCCAGAGCGGTGAAGGTGAGTCCGACGTAATCGACCGCCTCAGCACAGAGACCGTGTACGCCGTCGCGGCGTCCTGGAGCCCCGAGCAGCGGGCAGTCGACCGCGATCTCAGGCGATCGCCCTAGTCGGCGATCGAAGCCGAATCTCCAAGGCACGCGCACTTGCCTTCGGCCTTGCCAAGGGCCTCCATGGCGAGGTGACAAATGCCGAAGCAATCCGAGCCTACGCGCAGACGCTGGGAACACGGATCCCGGCCGCGCGGATCAAGCGGGCTAATCTCAATGCCTCTAAAGATGGCGTTGGGCTTGATCTTAATTCTGTCGCGGCCGTACTCGATGTAACCCACGAGTGTGCCCGCAGCCGGGTTAGAGCGACCGAAGCCGATCTCAGGGCATTGCTTAGGTGAGGGGAAAGGGACCGGCTCGGTGCAGGTATTCGCCGGCGCCGAGCCGGGTCCCCATTACCTAAGAAATCCATATGTGCCGAGCAGGAGCCGAACGAATTCGGGGGATATGTCATAGACCTGCCTAGACACGAGCGCGCCGTCCGGATGAGCTTGGATGTGTTCACCGCTTTTGACGTCGTAATAATTGAGGGCTATTTCCGCAGGCCATGGAAATCTTTGGTCAAATGGCACCTCCGCATATGGATTGAAATAGACTTGGAGCCCATCCACATGGGTTTCATGATGAAACGATGAATGCTGAATAAGCATATCTGCACCGCCGATCTGATCCTCGCTCTCTCGTCGCTGTGTGACCAGGTAGTTCAACGGGGCGAGCTGAAACCGGCGCGTTCCGACCTGCCAGAGCTTCGAATTGGGCTCAACCTTGTGTTTGTCGATAAGCCTGTACCGCGTTGAACGGATAAGTTTATTTACCTTACTTTCAACGACGGCTTTTCCAAACGTGCCAACCGTCGAGAAGAAGACGGCGCTGATCTCTTTGAACGAATCGTTCGTGAAAATTCCCATCTCAACCGGCGCACCTGAAGGCTTCGGGAGCGAGGTTATCCTTGCTTGCTTCCCAATGTCTGGCCCTTCGAGTACCGGCGGCGCCAGGCCAAAAAGGACCATGTTGATGAGCTCGTTGTTCTGGGTGAGCGAGAGGTCGCTGTCGAAGGGCGCGATGGCAATGACAAATGGGCGATCGCGCACGTGGCTCAGTGAAGAGTATGGGTGCTTCTTGCCATTGCTTCCGCGATAAAGATCCAGCTTGTCCCTGATCTTTCCGGCGAGCTTTAGCGCACCAAGCTTTTTGAAATCCCGCTCATTGAAGGTAGTCGTCTGTCTGGCGGTCGGCGCCTGATCGGAAACTACGGCTTCGATGTTAAACTCATATTTTCCGGGCCCGCTGACGAAGAAGTCCGGCGCAGATTTGGAATAGTCGACACTGCATCCCAAATCGATCAGGGCCCTGTTGAGGTAAAGCTCCCACATTGAGGAATTGAACGTGGACTGAAATTCCTTGATGAATTTCTGGCCCTCGCCTCTTCGATCCAGCAGGCCAGTCGCCCAGTTCTGGATGACGGACTTGGCCTTAGCATATTCTGGGTCAGCGCAAATGAGACGAAAGTGATGATGGAGTTTTTCTTCCGGGAACCGGGGATCAAACAAGTCGAACATTCATAACCGTCGTGAATTTTGTTTCGTATCGCTCTGCCAGCAAAGCCGTCGCGAAGCAACGGTCCATGGTCAAAACTATTGTACCGGAAATTGGAAGGGCGATGGTCGCCTTCAGCACTGCTGGAACTCGTCGAAATCTTTGGCGTCGGAAAACGTGATATCAGAAGTGTTCTGGCGGGGAGCATCATGAGTAACCTTCGTCACTGTCCTATCGAGCCCGGCAAAGAGGCGCCCTGATGCTCGACGTCTCGGTTTTCGTCAGGAACCTTAGCCACGCGTTCTGCAAGACTATTAGGTGAAGCTGCTAGATATTCTATCGTCATCATAATCGACGGCAGTCCCAACTTGGCTTTATGCAACCATAATGTGAAAGTTCATGATCGATCGGCCGCTATTTATTGTCTCTTTCTACGGCTGAGCCTTTCCGCGTGCTTGCTATTGCCGTAAAATACGACAGCTTGTGGTTGGTCCTGAAATCTATGATTCGGTTCGGCTATGATCAAGCAGCCCTGTATACGACGTTTGAAAGTCTCCAATTTCCGAGGGCTCGCGGATACGGACTGGCTCCCCGAAGACCGAATGAATCTGCTCATTGGTGGTGGCGACTCCGGTAAGTCGACGCTACTTCATGCGATCGCGATGGTCTTCAGCCCCACGAATGCCGCTCAGGTCTACGAGACCGATTACTTCAACAGGTCACTCGATCCTGGCTTCGTCATAGAGGCAACTGTCGCGCTTCCCGCAGAAGTGGAATTGGCTAATTTTCAGCAGACGCTCTGGCCATGGGAATGGGATGGCAGGAAAGCCGTTCTGCCTAATCGCGATCAAGAGGATGCAAATCGCGATCCGGTTTATATCTTTCGAGTCCGAGGTACGCCAGAGTTGGAACTGGTTTGGGAAGTCGTCCAGCCGAATATGGATGCTGTTGCACTTTCAACTAGCCTCCGTCGGAAGGTTGGCGTCGTGCGGCTCGCCAACGACGATCGCAATGACCGCGACTTGCGCCTGGTTACAGGTTCGGCCCTCGATCGACTCCTCTCGAAGGGCAATCTTAAAGCTCGAATAAGTGCACAAGTCGCTTCGGTTGAGGTCGCGAACGCGTTTACGAGCGAAGAGACCAAAGCGCTCAAAGATCTTGATAAAGTGCTGAGAGACGCCGGCTTGCCACACAACCTGGATGTTGGACTGACAAGCAGGCAGGGCCTTTCCATTGGCGCGCTCGTCGGTCTTCTAGCCGATAAGAACGGTACAGCGCTGCCCGTCGCCAGCTGGGGAGCGGGTACTCGTAGAATGGCGGCGCTCCAGATTGCAGGGGCGATCGAGGCGTCCACCCGGCTGACTGTTATCGATGAGATTGAGCGCGGACTCGAACCCTACCGTATACGCCAGCTTCTCGATGCAATCTCATCAGATACCCAACAGAGTTTTTTGACTACACATAGTCCGGTCGTAATTGCGGCAGCTAGAGACGCCGCTCTCTGGTACATGGCCGGTGATGGCCGAATTGGGCGACTCCATCAGGAGAAAGTGGGCAGACAGCAGAGCCGAGATCCTGAGACATTCCTGTCGAAAGTCCCGATTATTGCGGAAGGGGTTACCGAAGTTGGATTTCTCCGCACCCTATTTCGTCGCGTTTTCACTATACATGAACATATTTACGGAATTCGAATTGCCGACGGAGGCGGCAATGAGGCGATGCTGGGCCTCCTGGAAGCTCTGGAGACAGCTGGGATCACCGCTGCTGGCTTCTGTGACGACGAGGGAAAATTCGCTGGGCGCTGGCAAAAACTGAAATCTTCTGCTGGACCTAAGCTATTCCAGTGGTCGGGAGGCTGTCTTGAAGAGAACATTATCGCGCATGTTCCCGACGAGAAATTGCTCTCCCTTGCTTTTGATCCAGATGGAGTCGGGGGTGAACGTCTCCGGACCCTTGCTGACCGACTGAACATTCAGAGCAAGGAAGAGACCGAAATCTTGAACGCCAGCGGATCTTACGGAGCGCTTCGGAAGGTTATTATTTCCGCCGCGACCGGGGACAAAGGCGGAGCGTCGGATGAGCGAACCGCTAAGGAGTGGTCCAAGCACAGTCAACGGTGGTTTAAGTCGATCGGCGGTGGCGTTGAGCTCTGCGAGAAAATGATTGCTTTCGGTTTGTGGCCGAAGATCGAACCGGAGATACTTCCTTTTATCAATGCGATATGCACGGCCGTGGGCAAGCCGGCGTTAGCTCCGGGGAACTTACGTTTTGACGGATGACGAGGTCGCCGCGCTCCTAAGCTCCGATCTGGGACTTGTTGTGATCGAGGCGCCAGCCGGTTGCGGGAAGACCTACCAGGGCGCCAATTACGCCCTGAAAGCTGCTCAAGCGCTATCGGTGGGACGGGTCCTGATTTTAACGCACACACATGCCGCACGATCAGTGTTTGCCAGCCGGACACGTAGAGTATCGAACCGTGTCGAAATCCGCACGATCGACAGCTTTCTGACTGAGATTGCAGCGATGTACCATCGCTCGCTCGACCTACCAAGAGATGTTGGGTCTTGGGCTCGTGAGCACAATGCTTACGACGTCGTGGCTGCGCGGTGCAGAGAGCTTCTTGAGCGCTCTATTTCGGTGTCGCACGCTGCGGCGACACGGTACCCGATCATCATTTGTGACGAACATCAGGACGCGAGCGCGGATCAACACGCAGTCGTGATGGCTCTGCATGCGGCGGGCTCGATGGTCCGGTTCTTGGGCGACCCCATGCAGCTTATATATGGAGGCACTGGAAATGGGACAAGCTTAGCGCTCGATCGTTGGGAGCACTTGGCGACCTTAGGCGGGTTCGGAAAGCTGACAAACCCGCATCGTTGGCAAACAGGCTCTCGAGAGCTTGGGCAATGGGTGCTACGAGCGCGCGACGCGCTCGCCAGTGGAAACCGGATTAGCCTCGCTGAACCGCTTCCTAAAGGGCTTACCATTATACACGCGTCGAATTCTGCCCGAATTGCACACAAAGCGCTCAATATGTCGACTGAAGATCGCCGTCCAATTTCTGATCTCGCTAGGAATTCGCAACAACTGCTCGTGCTGACCTCTGGGAATGACCGAGTCGATCATCTGAATGCCTTCTTCAATCGAACCATACGGATCTGGGAAGGGTACAGCCGCGACGAGCTTTCATTTTTGGTGAGAAGCGTCGAGCGGTTCGCTGGCTCAGCCCCCGATGTAGCGGAAGCCTTCATCACTTTCGTTAGCAGCACCTGCACCGGGTTCACTGCGTCAATTCATGGCCAGCGCGTCCGTCAGGAAGTGATGGATAGGTGCGGAAAGGTTAGGCGAGGATTGCCCGCGCACTTGCAAACGTTAAGCCGCATGCTCTTGCAAAAGCCCGATCACCAAGGCGTCAGCCTCGCTCTCTCGTTGTTGAGAGATCTCGTCACGTCCAAAACACCGGGCTTTTCGACAATCTCTATCGATCTCAAAAGCGAGTTCCATGATGCGATAAAAATAGGGAGTTTCGCCTCAGCAGCGGATGGACTTGCTGAGATAATCAAGCGAAGAAGTTATTCGCATCCCCATCCTCCTGAGAGGTGCATCAGCACCGTGCACAAGTCGAAGGGGCTCGAATGCGACAATGCATTGGTGCTGATGTGCGACCGGAGTTCATTTTCGAGCACTGAGTACAAGCGACGACTGATGTATGTGGGCCTCAGCAGAGCGAAGAAAAGCTTGACGCTTGTCGTCTGCAGAGACGACCCAACTCCACTCTTTAGCTTTTAAAGCCCTACCAGGTTTGGGCGCCCTTTTTTGCCCTACGCCTTTCCTCGACATGTCGCCGATCCTGGGACCGAGTGCTGTCGGGGGTAAGCGTCCGGTGAAGGAGCCTTTGAGATTTTGCTCAGTGCGCTGAAGTTACGTCGCTAATTCCGTAGTTAGCGACGTAGCCAAGGGTGAGCTTTATGGGGCGGGTTGAGATTCTGACGGGCGTCGAGCGCCGCCGTGTCTGGACGGATGAGGACAAGCTGCAGATTCTGGATGAGGTAACGAGTGGTTCTGGCGTCGCCGAGATTGCCCGCCGGCACGATATTCTCCCGCAGCAGATTTACACCTGGCGCAAGAAACTCGGTCGGGACATCCGGTCACCGAATGGAGCAGGCGTCACGCTGTTGCCGGTGGCGCTGATCGGGCCGGATGCGGATCGCGAAACGGATCGAACTGCAGCAGCAGAAAGGGCCGCACCGAAACGGTCCGCAAAGCCGTCGCGCATCGAGATCGGCTGCAAAGGTGGTCGCGTCCTGAAGATCGATGCGTCAATCGGCCCGGAAACGCTGAAAGCGCTGATCCGGTCGGTGGAAGAAGCATGATGGGACCGGGTGCGAATGCGCGCGTCTATCTCGCCTGCGGGGTGACCGACATGCGCAAGGGGATCGAGGGGTTGACGGCCCTGGTGCAGACGGCGTTGCGGCAAAAGCCGGCGTCCGGATCGGTGTTCGTCTTTCGTGGGCGTCGCGGCAACCGCATCAAGCTTCTGTTCTGGGACGGCCAAGGCTTCTGCCTTTACTACAAGCTCCTGGAGAAAGGTCGCTTTCCATGGCCGTCGGTTGCCGATGGCACGGCGCGGCTGACGGCGGCGCAACTGGCGATGTTATGGGAAGGGATCAACTGGCGGCGGCCGTCATGGACCGCTGCGCCGACGCACACCGCATGACTTAAAAAAATCTAATCTTTCCATTGCGATAGCTGGTGAGCCGAGGCCAAATCAGCTATACGTTCCGGCCATGGAGCACAACCTTTCCGATTTGCCGGATGACGTTGAAGCGCTTCGCGCGATCATCGCCGCGCAGGCGGAGGAACTGGCGTGTCAAAGTCAAAATCTGCGCTCGCGCGATGCCCTGATTGAGAAGCTGAAAGCCCAGCTTGCCGTTCTGAGACGGGCACGCTTCGGTGCTTCGTCGGAGAAGATGGAACGCTCGATCGAGCAGCTTGAGCTGGCCTTGGAAGACATCGAGGCCGCGGACGCGGCGATCGACGTCTCTGCGCGTTCCGTCTCTGGCAACGCAGAGAAGGCGAAGCCGAGCCGGAAGCCATTGCCGGATCACCTGCCTCGACAGGAGGTCGTTCACCAGGCCTCCTGCAACTGCCCGGTCTGCGGTGGTTCCGACTTCATCCGCAACGGCGAGACCGTCACCGAGGTTCTCGACTATGTTCCTGCCTCCTTCCGGGTGGTGCGCCACGTGCAGCCGCGCTTCACCTGCAAGGGCTGCGACACCGACATCAAAGCGACGATGCCGTCGCTGCCGATCGAGCGTGGCAAGCCGGGGCCGGGACTGGTCGCACATGTGCTCACCGCCAAGTATTGCGACCATCTTCCGCTCTATCGGCAGTCCGAGATTTATGCGCGGGAAGGCGTCGATCTTTCCCGTTCGACCATGGCCGATTGGGTCGGCAAGGCGGGTGCGCTGCTCGAGCCGCTCGTTGCCAAACTACGCGCGCACGTGTTCGCCGGCGGCCGCCTGCATGGCGACGACACGCCTGTTCCCGTGTTGGAGCCTGGCAAGGGCAAGACGAAGACCGGACGGCTGTGGACCTACGTCCGCGATGGCCGCCCCTGGGCCGATGATACACCGCCTGCCGTCTCCTACTTCTACAGCCCGGATCGCAAGGGTGAGCATCCAAAAGCCCATCTCGCAGACTTCTCGGGCACCTTACATGCCGATGGCTATGCCGGGTACCGCGACCTCTATGAAGCAACGCATCCCGATAAGCCCGCCCGCATCCAGGAGGCGGCCTGTTGGGCGCATGTCCGCCGCAAGTTCTTCGATCTGACCACCAGTCTTGGAACGCACCCGATCGCCGAGGAAACGCTTCTCCGGATCGGCGAACTCTATGACATCGAGAACGCCATTCGTGGAGCGCCGCCGGACAGGCGCAAGTCTATCCGCCAGAACCGGGCCAAACCGAAGATCGAGGCCCTCAAGCAGTGGTGGGACAAGATGCTTTCGGACCTGCCGCGCTCAACCAATACGGCGGAGGCGATCCGCTATGCGATTACCCGATGGGCCTCTCTCTGCCGCTTCCTCGATGATGGCACTATAGAGGTCGACAACAATGCCGCCGAGCGGGCAATCCGGCCGATCGCGCTCGGCCGCAAGAACTGGCTGTTCGCCGGATCGGACAAGGGCGGTGAGCGCGCCGCCGCGATCCTGTCGCTCATCGAGACCGCGAAGCTCAACGGTCTCGATCCCGAGGCCTATCTTCGCGATGTTCTCACACGTATCGCCGATCATCGAATCAACAGGGTCGAGGAGTTGTTGCCGTGGCGTCTCGCAAAGGAAGACAATTGATTTGGCGAGTATTCGTTAAGACGCAGACGACCGCTCTGCTATTGGCGCTCACCGCCACCCCGTCCACGGCTTGCTTCATATCCAAGCCGCGGGATTTTGCCGTCTTCCGGGAGGCAGAAGTAATCATTAGTGCCAGAGTTACACGATATGAGAAGCAGCCGGCGTCCCACATCGCGATCTTTGCCCTAGAGGTCGTTGAGACGCACCGCGGCCCCCACGGTATCAGGGAATGGACAGCACGCTGGCAAAACAGCTCATTCGCGGAACCCGACAGGTGGGATGGCCCGACCGATGTTATCGTCGGCCTGAAGGCCGTGATCGATTACGATGGCATCGCTAGAATTGAAGTTGTCCAACAATCTTGCGGGCCGACGAGCATCTTGGCCGACACGCCAAGAAACCTGCAGCAAATAGTGGACGCGCTGCGGTAGGGCACTGGCTTCACCGGACGCTTACTGTCGGGGCGTATCACGTAGTCAAGGTCCTCGAGGCACGACTTCGACATGTTGAAGGTCACGTTCAGCGAGTGGTAGCCGAGCTCGTCATGATGGGATTTTGTTTTGAAACCGACATGCAGCGCCGCCGCTATCAAAACGCCATTAGGCACGTAGTGAGGTCCCAGCTTCTCGCCTTCAGGATAGGTGCAATCAAAGTTTTCAGCGATATGCTTTACCCAGTAGCTACCCGTCCCATCGCGGATCGTCCTGGTGCGCGCTACCCTGTGCAAAACGCAAGCGATAGAAGAAACGGTGTGACGGCGTAGTCGGTGAGTAACTCAGCGCGGTCCTCCTTGAAACGCGCATACCGTTCGCGGGCATTCTCTCAACTTCCATCTGGTTTGCGCTGGGACCTACCAAAGCCAACGCCCCACACGCTTAGGTGTTCGTTAGCCGCGACAACGTCAGCGAGGGCAACTTTTGCAACGGCGCGATGCAAAATGCTTGGAGAAACTCGAAACCCTTGTTGCTTCAAATATTCTTGAAATGCAGCGCCGTTAACAAGAACAGGTTCAGTTGGGGATTTCGAGGTGATCCGTGCCGCAGAATAGCTTGCATAACCAAATGCCCTTCCAAGGGCTTCGCACCGGTGGGACGATTTGACGGCTGGAAGTTTACTCAGCAACTCGCGCTTCACAGCTTCGAGGGTAGCAAGACTTGGATTGATTTTGAATTCAAACATCAGCATCTCCAGCTATTGGCATGCCGTTCGCCGATTACGCAGCAAGCCGCTGTTGGATGCGGTCGTAGAAAGCAAAAGAAGATAATCAAAGACGTTTGACTCGGCGACAAGTCACGGGTGCCTAACCACGGGGAATAACGTGCAACGAGTCGTTGGAAGATACAAGGTCTTTTCCGGCGGAGTGCGAGCTTACGGGATCCGCCTGGATATGAGGTTTTCGAGAACATGCGCAATTGGCTGCTTGCGGTTTCGTTTTCTCAAGTCAGTCAGCATCTCCAAGTGTCTGAACTTAACCTCGACAGCCCGTTTGGACACCTCGAAATAGGTCGATAGATTTGAGAGCAACTGATCATAATCCGCAATATTTGACGGCTGGTCGTCGACAAATATGTAGCCATGTCCTCTATCCCGTATGCCGAGATTTCGGCGATACTCCGCTGTCATACGCTTAAAGATATCGTCGGGCAGAATGAGATTGGACGAAAAAGCATTCGCCTGATACTCAAGCCGCTCAATATTGAAGCTTGCCTCGGTCTCCCTCGTGATCATCAAATCGCGTTCTATAATGTTTTCGGAGCTGAGATATAACTGATGCTGCAAGGCGAAGTGGCCGATCTCATGTGCTAGCGTGAAGCGCTCGCGGTAGCGATTTCCGTTGGCATTGACGACGATTTGCTTTCGTTTGAAGTGAGCCGTACCAAGAATGAGAGTACCGTCGATGTCTCGAAAGTCCCGATCAGAGACTTCCAAGTGAAGCGAATGAGCCGAGCAAATCCTTTCAAGGTCCACCGGTCCACCATCGTAGCCGATCAACAGCAGGGCGTCCCGAGCTGCCTTCTTGATCGTGTCGGCGGATATAAAGGGGATCGCCACTGGGCTTTCTTCCGCATCACCGGACAGTTCCCGATGCAAATTGCCTAGCAATTGGTCGATACTGCCGAAGAACTTTCCGTCGTAGTACGCGGAAAACTTGAGCGACTTAGATGCGGCATCACTTTGGAATATCTGAGACTGGACAAAACCATGCTCGATATAAGGCCGCCCCTTCCGATCTGCGATGATATCTAGTCCGAGTTCGTCGTATTTAACGATCCCCAATCCCTTGTTTCTGGCGACCTTTTCGGCGCCGGATTGCAGGCGTGAAGATACAACCATCACGCCTTTTGCGGAATGAGGGAAAATGCGGCCTATTTTCGATGAAAAGTCGTTGACGTATAGTTCTGGAACGCTTCCAGCGTAGTTCTTGCACTCGAATAAAACATAAAGCTGTGGTGACAATCGGCCCTTGGCGCGAACTTCAATAACGATGTCGAACTCGACGTTGTCCTCGCGGTCCTTACAGTAATATTTCTTCTTCTGAAAAATTTCACTAGCTTCCGGAGGGTAAGTCCCAAAGATTAGCTCTCCGCTCGCTTTCTGGTCGAGGAGATAGCGATAGAACGCATCTTCAAGACTATCGCCCTTATTGGAAGAATTCACGACGTCTCCTTGAAAATAGACGCATCGGTAGACTACAGAACTTCTTTTATAGTGAATTCACGCGTCGTAAAAGGAAAATGGCGTCTTTCGGTGTCGAGGATCATTGACGTCGCCATCTATCATCCCACTCCCTGACTGCGATCCTGCTACCGCGCACATGAGCCGCAGATTGTAATCTCCATAGCCTTAGACTGGGGTCCGCGGGTTCCTTCCTCGGGTACTTTCGTACGCCTCGCGGCGCCCGAAACTCTTCACGGGAGCGGACTGACAGGTCTTCGCCACCAACCGAGAGATAGCTGCCATTTGTCGGGGGCGGTCAGCGAGACTGCTTCCGACCTCATTTCGGCTATTCCGTGCCAAGATAGGAACTCTCAAAAGCTGACATTCGTTGCACAGACAAATAACCGCTTCGTGCCCGCATCTCGACCCTTCAACTGCTTGCCGCGTTCTTCCGTGTCGTCTTGCCTTCATGGTTTCACATCACCGAAACTTATCCTCCTCGTCACGCGCCTCCTTATACGCTCGATCCATCTTTTCGTTGGACAGACCTAGGTCCTGCCAAAACTGATCCCAAGTCGGCCTGATTTCCTGAAGGCTCTTGCTCATGACTTCTTTCAGCAGACCCTTAGAGATTAGCCACACCTCGAAAGCGCCAATCGCTTCGGACGAAATCTTGTCATTTTCGGATGCAGCGGTTATCGAGGGGGCTACTTCCAACACGGATATACCGCCAATTTCTACCACCCACTTTGCTTGCTGGACAGCAAGTGGGATTTCCCAGATGGGCCTGTCATCGTCGGAGTAACCATGAAGCCTCAGCAGAAAAGGGCCCTCACCTGCTGTAATTTGAGGCATACACGAAAGGAATATCTCCGAAATGTCATCTTTATCCATATCGTGATTAAGTAGAACAAGATGTTCGACGTCGCGCTCTGCGGCTAACGGCGAATTGAAACGGTACTGAAAATTGGACACGTAACCTAACAGCGCCGGGTTGAACGGAACGCTCCACATGGAGCCGAGCTTTCCCTTGTGATATTCGATATCGCTGCTCCAAAACCCACTGATCGCAGTCGGCACAAATTGCTCAATGAAAATCTTCTTGAATTTCATGAAGTCAAATAGCAGCCACGGGTCCGTTATGAAGTCGGATAGGGTATCCGGTGCCTCGGATAGCTTCTTGATACCATAGTTAGTGAACCCCCTGCCGCTCGCATAGGTCCTCGCTGCGTCAAGTGCGGCCTTTGAGACGCTGCCACTTTCTATGTGTCCACCAACTGGTGCCACATCAATTACCTGCGTTTCCCCGAAGAGGATGTTGGGAAGCTCCGAGCTATGTTTCGTGCGCTTTGCGGTATGGCCGAGCATCGTCAGGATGTTTGCCATGGCGGTCGTAAGTTCATTGATTTGATACGGCAGTATTCTCATGCCGTCCCATGCCCAGTTCGCTATCTTGGTGATGCTCTTAGAATGTCGCTTCCCCACGCCGGCCAATTCTAAATCCCAGTTGATTAGGCGTCGTGTAGCTAGTGCTTCAAGGATAGCTGGAGAGAGATGCTCTCGCAGATATTCGGCGTCCCCTAGCGGATCAGAAACCCGTAATCGAACCTTTACACGAAGTGGCCGTCCGGTAATTTGGACACTTTCGGTTGGAGGATGAACCCAGCGAGGGTCGTCGCCTAGCCATTTCGGCTCAAGTTCTGGAACCTTCCTCCAGAGAAAGAGGCCAGGATAAGTCTGTCTTCTTATAGTGAGTTGATATTTGATGTGTGGGGTGATCTGAGCCATGGAGCCTTCGAGCTCTCGCTTGTAAAACCATTGGTCCAGTACTGTTTCCAGAGCACTTTTTCTTGGTGGGTACAGTCGGTGAGTGTCAGCTTCCGTCAACTCGACGCGGGGCAGAAGGATCTTGACGGCCTTCGACTTGACGACCTCAACCGCCTCCTCCGATAGGTAATGCAAGAACAGTCCGTGTTGCGCCTCAAGTCGCCACAAATTCTCAACGGATATCCTAACGAGATTGACCCCATCGATCTTCCGAAGGTCGCTTTCCCAAAAGCAGTAAATGACTGCATCGCCGGTGGGGGCGGCAGGTTCTCCCTTGGCAAATGTTAGGGCTGTCTGGGGATCACTGGTCAGGTCAAGAAAGGAGGTGGCAATGCCGTAGTGCTGCGCAATGGCGGCAACTGCATCATTCTTCCCGTGGTAAGGGTGCATTGGCGGCACGCCATGCGCCCATTCCGCAAACATTCTCATTTCTGCGTCTGCAGCTTCTCGCTTGTCGTTGCTGAGCCGGAACAGGCTTGGTATGAGCCTCGGCCAGTCCACTGTTTGACCTCTGAACAGATCAGCTTGACCCGACGACAACAACTCTCGGCATATTTTCAACGCATCTTCATAATTTTGAGCGTGAACTATTTTTGAGGTGATCTGGTGTCCCACGAAAAGGCTCCCTGCCATCAGAGAAAAGACCTTACTGTAATTTGAAAGGAAAATCTGAGGGGTCGAATTAAGAGTTGGCGGATGCCGGTCCCGAGTTCGCCAATCGTCCAACGTCTGCTTTTCCTGCCGGTGACTCAAAAGCGGACAGTCGGAAATCCATCCGTCTGAGACATTTATAATAACCTAAGCAGGTCTACCTGCTTGTGGAGCTTCCGAGCAGCAGATCCTGCGCTTCCGGCCATGAATCTGTATTGATCACGCGGTCCCGAGCCATCTTTTTACACAGCTAGCCGCTTGCCATTGCTGCTTCTGTGTAAGCGCGATTTTCCCCGCACATTGACGCGGACGATTAGACGGATCGCCTTGGCGTTGGGAACGGCATCTGGTCAGGCGGTGGCAGTTTTTGCGAAGT
>NZ_LMFK01000007.1:0-125572 GCF_001426785.1 Ensifer sp. Root142 | reverse complement strand
ATTTAGCCGATCGGCGAAAATGCCGATCAATAACCAACCGAACCCAAGGAAAAGCCGCCAATCGAAGGCGTTTCGCCCCTTGTGTTCTTTCATTGGAGATAACAATGGACAGGACGACGACCGGCTGGATAAACGGCTTTGTGGGTGTATTGATTTTCAGCGGCTCGCTGCCGGCCACACGCGCTGCCGTCATGGACTTCGACCCGGTGTTCCTGACGGTCGCGCGCGCGGCCATCGCCGGTGCACTTGCCCTCTGCCTGCTCCTCGTCTTTCGCCAACCCAAGCCGACGCGCGCCGATCTCTTCTCGCTGGCGATCGTCGCCTTCGGCGTCGTTCTCGGTTTTCCGCTGCTGACCGCGCTGGCGCTTGAGCACGTGACCTCGGCCCATTCGATCGTCTTCGTCGGATTGTTGCCCTTGGCGACCGCGGTCTTCGGCGTGCTTCGCGGCGGCGAGCGACCGCATCCGGCCTTCTGGCTGTTTTCCTGCCTCGGCAGCGCACTGGTTGCCGGTTTCGCGCTCACGCAGGGCTTTTCGGCCTCGCCGGTCGGGGACCTCCTGATGCTTGCCGCAATCATCGTCTGCGGTCTTGGTTATGCCGAGGGAGCAAGCCTGTCGCGCAAGCTCGGCGGCTGGCAAGTGATCTGCTGGGCGCTGGTACTGTCGCTGCCGGTCATGATCGGTATCGGCCTCTTCTCGAACCCGCCGTCCTTCGAGATGGTGAATGGCGCGGCCTGGACCGGGCTTGCCTATGTCTCCGTCTTCAGCATGCTGATCGGCTTCGTCTTCTGGTATCGCGGACTGGCGCTTGGCGGCGTCGCCGGCGTCGGACAGTTGCAGCTGCTTCAACCGTTCTTCGGCCTCACGCTAGCTGCAGCGCTTCTCCACGAGCCGGTTAGCTGGGCTATGCTGGCTGTCACCGGCGCCATCGTGCTGTGCGTAGCCGGTGCAAAGAAGTTCGCGAAATAGACGGCAAGCACTGAGCCGTCGTCAGAGGTGATCGAGTTTGAGCCGTTTGCTGAGGAGGTCGATAAATGTCCGGACCTTCGCCGTCGGCGTCCTGCCCTCGCGCCAAAGGATGTGGATCGGAACGGGCGCAGGCTCGAACTCTTGAAGTACAATCTCGACCCGACCCTCGGCGATCAAGTGCTCGATCTGCCAGAGCGGAGAGTAGCCAAGACCGAGCCCCTCGCAGACGGCGGCATAGATTGCCGTCATGGCGTTTACCCGCAACGGGCCGGCTACCTTGACCTCACGCGGCTTGCCGTCGATCGTGAACATCCACGCGCCGGGCCGGTCGCCACCTGAACGAACGACGCAATTGTGCTGCTTGAGTTCATTTGGGTGCATCGGCCGGCCATGGTCGGCGAAATAGGACGGCGTGCCGAAGATCACACGACGCAGCGCGCCCAATCGCTTGCCCATCAGACCGGAGTCAGCAAGGTCTCCAATCCGCACCACCATGTCGAGCCCGCCGTCTGCGAGGTCGACGAACGCATCGGAAAGGTCGAGTTCAACCTCGACCTTTCGATGCTGCCTCATGTATTCGGCAACGATCGGCATCAGGAAGCGCGGGGCAAACAGCGCTGGCGCGCCGATGCGCAGCACGCCTGAAGGCTCCATCCGTCGCTGCGCCGCCTCAAGCCGAGCTTCACGGATTTCATCGACGGCAGGCTTGATCCGGCGATAGAAGATCTCGCCAGCCTCGCTCAGCGTCGAGCGGCGCGTCGTGCGGTGGATGAGTTCCACGCCGATATCGTCTTCAAGAGCGGCAAGCGCGCGGCTGACGGTCTGCAGCGGCCGGCCAAGTCGGCTGGCCGCCGCCGTCAGGCTGCCGAGTTCCACCACGGCGACGAACACTTCAAGGTCTTCGATACGGCTCATTCCATTATCCCGCTTTTGTAGAGAATAAATCACATCTTTGGATGATTGTCCGAATTTTTGCCGAACGATAATCTGCGTTCACATTGCATGAGACGAGCACAGCAAGGGCGAAATCGAATGACAGCGACAGGCAAGAAAGCCACCGGAAATAGAATACTTGTCGTCGGGGCAACGGGCCGGTTTGCCGGGCTTGTCATTCCCGAACTGGTCCGCCGCGGCGCCGTCGTGCGCGCCCTGATCAGGGATCGGTCCAATACCAGCCTGGCGCAATCACTTGGCGCCCAACAGGTTGCGGTCGGCGACCTTAGAGATCGCGACAGCCTCGACATCGCACTGCAGGGCGTCGACGGCGTCTTTCATCTCGGACCGGCTTTCGCGCCGGACGAAACGGCGATGGGCATCGCGATGGTCGAGGCGTCGGTGCGTGCGGGCGTGCGGAAGTTCGTCTTCTCCTCGGTCATTCAGCCGACGAACACGCGGCTGAAGAACCACGCCGCCAAGATACCGGTCGAGGATGCGCTCTATTCGTCCAATCTCGAATACACCATCCTGCACCCGGCAAACTTCATGCAGAACATCCGCTCAGCCTGGCCCACCGTCGTCGAACAGGGCGTCTTTTCCGAACCCTTTCCGAAGACCGCGCGTGTGGCACGCGTCGACTATCGTGACGTCGCCGAGGTGGCGGCGATCGCGCTGACCGAGGACCGGCTCGCCTACGCCAGCCTCGAGCTCTGCGCCGATGGTCGCCACAACAGGGAAGAGATCGCCGAGATGATGGCAAAGGCGCTTGGCCGGCCGATCGCGGCCGGTGAGATCGGCTTCCACGAATGGGCCGCTCCGGCGCGGGCAAAATACACCGAGCACCAGCTAGGCCTGCTCGCCAAGGTTTATGAGCACTACGCAGCCGTCGGCCTTGGCGGCAACAGCCTGTCGCTCAGGGCCGCTCTTGGGCGGGAACCCCGGAGCCTGCAGTCCTTCATCGAAGAGCTGGCGGCCGGCGCCAATCCCCGCCTTCAGCCCCACGCCTGAACCTTGAAACCGGAGCATGACCCAAATGCCGAAGAAACTTCCTCCGCGCTATAACGCCGTCGCCATGCCACTGGTGCTGTCGGTGCTGATGTCCTGCCTCGTCTCGGCCGTCTCGACCACGGCCAATCCCGACTTCAGAGCCGATCTGTTCTCCCTGTGGATGAAGGCCTGGGGCATTTCGTGGCTGGTGGCGTTTCCAAGCCTGCTGCTCGTGCTGCCACTGGTACGCCTCATCGTCGCGGCGATCGTGCAGGCACCGCAGGCCAGACGTTGAGTCTGGCTTGATAAACGGTCGAGCCGTGCACCGGCTTGGTAAAAGCCGTAAAATTCGGCCCCCAGTACAATACCAGTTTAACACCGGACAAAAATATTGCATAAGGAGGCATCTCAAGCAGGTGTCTCCATGAGCGATCAGGCAACTCTCGATTTTCTGTTGCAGACCATGTCCGGCGAGAGCGGCGAGCCGCTCTACCGCCGGCTCGGGGAAGCGATCAAGGCGGCGATCGGCGCCTCCGTCATACGGCATGGTGCAGTCATTCCGAGTGAGCGGGACCTGAGCGAGGGTCTGGCGATATCGCGGGTGACAGTGAGAAAAGCCATTGAGGGCCTGGTCGCCGAAGGGCTATTGGATCGGCGGCAGGGCGCAAAGACCGTCGTCTCTTCCCGTGTCGAAAAATCCCTGGCGACGATGACGAGTTTTTCGGAGGACATGCGATCGCGCGGCCTCGAGCCCGGCTGTGTCTGGATCTCGCGGGAAATCAGCCGTCCGTCGCCGGCCGAGATGATGGCGCTCGGCATTCCCGTCAGCGAAAAGATCGTTCGACTGCGGCGGCTGCGCACCGCCGACAACACCCCGATTGCCATCGAAACCGCGGCACTCCCCGCCCGTTTCGTGCCGCAGCCTGAGGCGATCGGCGCCTCGCTCTACGAGTATCTGGCCGCCCATGGCGCCCTTCCCGTCCGGGCGCTGCAGCGCATGCAGGCAAAGCCCGCGAGCGAGGAAGAACGCCGCCTGCTCGCGACACCCGAAGGCACCAGCCTTTTGATCATGGAGCGCCGCTGCTTCCTCGCCGACGGCCAGATCGTCGAGTTTACCCAGACCAAATATCGCGGCGACGTCTACGACTTCGTCATCGAACTTATGCGATAATACCAGTTTAATTCCTGTTGCAATCTGGTCTTGCCCTATTACCGTAATGGCCTGATCGGGTCGCAACGGTACGGGCTGACACAGCCTCAAAGCCATGATGCGGCCGAGTAGCAAACGCGTGCGGGGAGCGGCTGATATCGCCAAAGGTCGTTACCCGCGCCAGAGGAGCCGGCGTGACATTCGAGATCCAAAGCCTGAAGAACGGACTGATCGTTTCCTGCCAGCCGGTCAAAGGCGGCGTCATGGACAACGCGGCGATGGTCGTCGGCTTCGCCTTGGCGGCGCTTAATGGCGGTGCGGCGGCGCTCCGGATCGAATCTGCTGACTACGTCCGCGTCGTTCGCCAGGCGACCGACCGGCCGATCATCGGCCTCGTCAAGCGCGACCTGACGACCTCGCCTGTTCGCATCACGCCGCTGATCGAGGATGTCGATGCATTGGCCGCGGCGGGCGCGGATATCATCGCCTATGACGCCACGCAACGGACGCGCCCGGTCGAGACCAGGCGCCTGATCGAGCGCATCAAGGCAACAGGAAAGATCGCCATGGCCGATTGCTCTGTCAGCAGCGACGCGGAGCAGGCCTTGCGCGAAGGCGCCGAAATAGTCGGCTCGACACTCGCCGGCTACACCGGACCGGTGGAGCCGACCGAACCGGATTTCGCGCTCATTGCCGCCATGCGCAAACTCACGCCCTTCGTCGTTGCGGAAGGCTGCGTCCGCACCCCGGAACAGGCGTCGCAAGCGCTGCGGGTCGGCGCCTTCACCGTCGTTGTCGGCTCCGCCATTACCCGGCCGGAACACGTGACCTCCTGGTTCCGCACAGCGCTCGACGAAACCCTGGCATCGAGCGGGGCATGAATGTGATGGCGCAGGCGCAGGCCACCCTCTCCATCGACCTTGGCGGCACGAAGATGCTGGCGGCGCTGGTGCGCGACCGGACCGTTCTCGAAACGCACAAGATGGCGACACCCCGCGGCGGCGATCCGGCCGAATGGCTGCAGGCTTTGTTCGACGCCATCGCCATGTGGAAGGGCCGCTATGACAAGGTCGGCGTCGCCGTTACCGGCATCGTCGACGACGGTCATTGGTCGGCGCTAAACCGCAACACGCTCGACATCCCCGATCGCTTCCCGCTGACCGACGTGGTCGCGGCCCTATCGGGCGCGCCCGTCCTTGCCGCCAACGACGCCCAGGCGGCCGCCTGGGGCGAGTTCAGCTTCGGTGCCGGCCGGCGCGAGGACATGGTTTTCCTCACGGTTTCGACCGGGATCGGCGGCGGCATCGTCGTCAACGGCCGTCTGCTCGGGGGCCTTGCCGGGCACTTTGGCCAGTTTCGCCTTGATGAGGCGACGCACCATACGCTCGAAGACCAGGTTTCCGGCCATTGGATAGCCGGGGAGGCCAGCGCCCATCAACGGGATGCCACCGCCCGCGATGTCTTTGCGGCAGCCGACGCCGGGCATGATTGGGCGCGCCGGATCGTGGAAGCCTCGGCGCGGCAGACGGCTTTGCTGTGCCGCAATATTCAACTCGCGCTCGATCCGAAGCGCATCGTCATCGGCGGCGGCATTGGGTTGGCGCCGGGCTACTTGACATCCATCAAGCGCGCGCTGGGCGACCTTCCGCCGCGCCTCAAGCCATCGATCCACGCCGCCGAACTCGGGGAGAACGCCGGCGTGGTCGGCATCGCAGATCTTGCAGAGCGTCAACAACAACTTTGAGGGAGAACCAAAGATGACACTTGCGACCATTAAACGAGGAGCGCTGCTCGCAGCCGGTATCGCCAGCCTTCTGGCAAGCCAGGCACTGGCAGAAGTCACCGTGCTCGGCTGGCCCGGCGGCCCGGAGGAAGTGGCGCTGCGCGCCGCCGCTGACACCTACAACGCAAAGCCCGACGTTGCCGACAAGGACAAGGTCGAGCTGCTGTTCTTCAACCGTGAGGGCTTCTGGGACAAGCTGCAGGCCGACCTTGCCGCCGGCTCCGAGGCATTCGACCTCAACCTGCTCGCCACCTACTCGATCGGCCGCTACGCGCCGTTCATGGAGCCGGTCGTACTGTCTGAAGAGGCCAAGGCCGTCTATGGCGACTCGGTGCTTTCGACGATGCAGTATGAAGGCAAGCAGTACGGCGTGCCGACCGACCTGTCGCTGCATTTCATGTATTTCCGCAAGGACCTCATCGACGCCCTGATGAAGGACGATGCGGCAAAGGCGAAATATGCGGAGATCTCGGAGAAATACCTGGGCAAGAAGCTGGAGCCGAAGGCTCCGGACGAATGGACCTGGGACGACTATGCCGCAACGGCGCTTTACTTCACGCAAGCCGTCAATCCGGACAGCCCGACGCGCTACGGCACCGTGCTGCAGCTCAAGAACCTGCTGTTCAACATCATGATCTGGCAGTCGGTGCCGCGTGCCTACGGCGCCAACTGGATGGACGACAGCGGCAAGATCACCGTCAATTCCGACGCCTATCGCAAGGGCCTGGAAATCTACAAGCTGCTCTATGACAACGGCGCAACCCCGCGCGACTCGCTCTCCTACGAGTTTGCGGAAGCGAACGCGGCCTTTGCTTCCGGTCAGGTGGCGGCCATGCTGCAATGGAACGCCGCCGCCGGCGATCTGACCAGTAAGGAAAAGTCACCCACTGTGGCCGAGGTCACCGATACCGTAGCCCCTCCCGCCGGTCCGGAAGGGCGCTTCACCCATATCCACGGCCTTGGCTTCGGTCTCAACAAGAACGCCGAGAACAAGGAAGGGGCGGCCCTGTTTCTGAAATGGCTGTCGTCCAAGGAAGCAGCACTGATCTACGCGAAAAACAACGGCGCACCGGCACTGACGCCGGAGGTGGTGGCCGAAGTCGCCGAGGCACGACCGGACCTCGTCAAGCTCGGCGAGTTCGCCGGCAAGTACGGTTATGTCATGAACGGCGGCACCTCGGCCAAGGCGCTCTCGGTCTATGAACTGCAGGCCAAGGAGTTCACCGGTTACTGGTCCGGCCAGCAATCGATCGACGACGCGCTCGCCAATACCGAAAAGGGCATGGCCGAACTGCTGAAATAAGCGAAAGCACTGGCGGCGGGTGACTGTCGCCGGTGCCCTTCGGCAATACCGGTAGTCAAGGAGTGACAGGCGCCCGCCGGGAAACTGTCTCTCCGTGGCCGCCGACACCCTAAGACAGGTAGACACAGATCGGTCCGATGACGAAAGCCTCGCAACGCCCCCTTGTCCAGGAATTCAAGTTGCTCGCCACGCCAGTGGTGCTGTTCCTGCTCGTCTTTCTCGGCTTTCCAGCGATCGTCAACCTGATCTATTCGGTCTCCGACGTCTCGTTCGAGACGTTGCGTCAGCCCGAGTTGTCGGGCTTCGAGAATTTCGTAGCCGTGTGGAGCGACAGCGCCTTCTGGCAGGCAAGCTGGTTCTCGTTCCGCTTTGGCCTTCTGACGGCCGTACTCGAATGCGCACTCGGGCTTTTCCTCGCCATATTCCTGTCGCCGCTGATCGAGCGGCGCAGCTGGCTGATGGCGATCCTGATGCTGCCGCTGATGGTGGCGCCGGCACTGGTCGGCCTGATGTACCGGCTGGTGCTGCATGAATTCGTCGGCCCCGTGCCCTACTACCTCTGGACTTATTTCGGTGCGAGCCTGTCGTTTCTCGGCCCCGGCTCGGCCTTCTGGACGCTTGTCGTCGTGGAGACCCTGCAGTGGACGCCGTTCGCGCTGCTGTTGTTCTACATGGCCTATCAGGCGATCCCGTCCGAGATCGCCGAAGCCTCGGCCATGGACGGTGCCAAGAGCCACCATCGGCTGTGGTATATCGAGCTGCCGCTGATGCTGCCGACGATCGTCGTCGCCCTGCTCATCCGTTTCATCGACGGCTTTCGCGTCTTCGACAATGTGTATGTCCTGACCGGCAGCGGCCCCGGCGGTTCGACCGCATCGCTGTCGATCTACATATACGAGGCTTTCTTCAAGCAGGGCGCTATCGGCAAGGCGGTCGCCGCCTCGGTGATCCTGTTCGTCGTCTCCTTTGCCGTCCTTTACGGCCTCAATTTCATTGCCAGCCGGCGAAAGGGAGCCACAAGATGATCACGACGCTTCGCTGGCTGGTGTTTGCGATCGCCGCATTCGCCATGAACTTTCCGATCCTGGTAACGCTTTCGACCTCGTTCAAGAGCACCAGAGAGCTGTCGACCAATCCCGGCCTTTGGGTGCAGTCGCCAACGCTCGACAACTATCTCGCGGTCTTCCAGGTGACGGACCGGTTGAACATCTTCCTCTATCTGTTCAACAGTCTCTCGGTCGCCTTGATCGGCACGTTGCTGGCGGTGGCGCTCGCCCTTCCCGCGGCATACGCGATTGCCCGCGGCCGGCTCGGCGAGCGGACGCTGCTGCCGTTCATCGTCAACCTGCGCGCCGTTCCGCTCATCATCTTCGCGATCCCGCTCTACATGATGTTCCAGTGGCTGGCGCTGCTCGACACCCGTCTCGGCCTCGGGCTGATCCTGACCATCGTCAACCTGCCGCTGGCGCTCGTTATCCTCGTCAACGCCATCCGTGACCTGCCGGCCGAGCTCGACGAGGCCGCGCTCATGGATGGCGCCAGCCGGACGCAGATCCTCTTCAAGGTGATCGCCCCTGTCTGCCGCCCTGCCATCGTCACCAGCCTGATCTTCGGCTTCATCACCGCCTGGAACGAGTTCCTGTTCGGCCTGATGCTGACGACCTCCAAGGCCGTGCCGATCACCGTCGGCGCATCGTTCTTCTTCGCCGCCAGCGGCGGCGGCGTGCAATGGGGCGTGGCGTCTGCCGTGATGATCGTCGGCGCGCTTCCGCCGGTCCTGCTCGGCCTCATCATGTATCGCCAGATCAGCGGCTCGATGACAGCAGGCGCGGTCAAGGGCTGACCTTTATTTCGGAGACAACCATGGCTACGATTTCACTTAAAAAGGCCGGCAAGCAATACGGCAACCTGGAGATCATCCGCGAACTCGACCTCGACATCGCCGACGGCGAATTCGTCGTCATCGTCGGCCCTTCCGGCTGCGGTAAGTCCACACTGCTGCGCATGATCGCCGGGCTGGAGGAGACCACCTCCGGCCAGCTCTTCATCGACGGCCGCGACGTGACTGCGGCCTCCCCGGTCGAGCGCAAGCTCGCTATGGTGTTCCAGTCCTACGCGCTCTACCCGCACATGACGGTCCGCCGCAACATGGGGTTCGGCCTCAAGCTGGCAAAGCTGCCCACTGGGCGGATCAAGGCCAAGGTCGAGGCGGCCGCCGAGACCTTGAAGCTCACCCACCTGCTCGAGCGTTACCCGAAGGAATTGTCCGGCGGCCAGCGCCAGCGCGTCGCGATCGGCCGAGCGATCGTTCGCGAACCCGTCGGTTTCCTCTTCGACGAGCCGCTCTCCAATCTCGATGCGGCGCTACGCGTCGACATGCGGCTCGAAATCGCCAAGCTGCACCGCACCCTCGGCGCGACGATGATCTACGTCACCCACGATCAGGTGGAGGCGATGACACTTGCCGACAGGATCGTGGTGATGAAGGACGGACGCATCATGCAGCAGGGCAGCCCGCAGGCGCTCTACCAGACGCCCGCCAATCTGTTTGTCGCCCAGTTCATCGGCAGTCCGAAGATGAACCTTCTGGCCTGCCAGCCCGGCGCTAGCGGGCTCGACCTATCCGGCGAAGGCAGCATTCAGCTGCGAGTATCCGGCGCTGCAGCGCCAGCGCATCTGGGCGCCCGGCCCGAACATCTGTCTCTGGTTTCGCCCGAAAGCGGCCATTGCCGGGGCACCGTCGAGGTCAGCGAATATCTTGGCGGCAACACCAGCGTCTTCGTGCGCGCCGGCAAACTCGGGTTGATCAACGTCAGCGCCCCCGCCGATACGCCCTATCGCATCGGCGAGACCGTGGGCATCAGTATTGATGCGGCGAGATCGTCGCTGTTCGACGAGGCAGGAGCAGCAATCGCAGCGAACTGATAAGGCTCGCTGCGCGCCCTATCTCACGCGCCCCAGGTCGTTTCCAGCACCCGGATCCAGTTGCCGTGGCAAACCTTGGCGAGCGTCGCCTCGTCGTAACCTCGCTTGCGTAGCAGGTCGACCAGTTGCTGCAGGTCGGCCGCGTCGCGCATCGCCGCGGGGATCGTGGTGCCGTCAAAGTCGGAGCCGAGCGCGACATGATCGATGCCGATGCGGTTGGCGATGTAGTCGATGTGATCGGCCAAAAGCTCGAGGCTGGTGTCCGGGTTCTTGATGCCATCAGACCGCAAGAACAACACGCCGAAATTGATGCCGGCAAGGCCGCCGGTATCCTTGATGGCGTCGAGTTGGCGATCCGTGAGGTTGCGGCTGTGCGGGCAAAGCGCATGCACGTTGGAATGCGAGGCGACCAGCGGCGCATTGGACAGAGCGGCAATGTCCCAGAATCCCTGCTCGTTCATGTGCGACAGGTCGACCATGACCCTGAGCTCGTTGCACGCCCGGATCAGATCCTTGCCGCTTTCCGTCAGGCCGGGACCGATATCCGGCGACGACGGGAAACGGAACGGCACACCATAGGCAAAGATGTTCGGCCGGCTCCAGACAGGCCCGAGCGTGCGCAGGCCGGCGGCGTGCAGCACGTAAAGCGCATCGAGATCGGCGGCGAAGGCTTCGACACCTTCGACGTGGAGCACCGAGGCGAACACACCGTCGGCGATGGCCTGGCGGATATCGGCTGCCGACCGGCAGATCTTCAGACGGCCGCTCGCTCGCCGCTCAAGCCGCATGAGCAGGCTTGCCATGCCGAGCGTGCTCTTCAGCGCATCCTGCTGATCCGGCGTTGCGAAATCGCCATTAGCATCCTTCTGCATGCTGGGCGACGCGACATAGACAGCGCAAAGACCACCGGCGAGCCCACCTTTTTCCGCCTTGACGAGATCGATATGACCGCTGCCGCCGCCGTCAACGAAGCGGGCCTCGGCGTCTGCCTGCTGCGAGTGCCACAAGCGGGACAACACATCGTTATGTCCATCGAAGACCGGAATTTTCGCCTGTGTTGCCAATTGGGGACCGCCTTTCAACTTGTTTGCCGCCCACGGCGGCCGACTGCGCACGACTCAAACTGGCCGTCGCGCGCGAACATAATCATCTGACAGCCCTAGGGGAAAGCCGTCCATCGGCGCAAATGCAAACCATGCATAGGCCCTGCCGAAATCGGAATTGGTAGCACCAAGCCATGTTGTGCTTAATCCGGCCACTAACAAGGGAACACGGTTGGCGGTGAGGTGAACTGCGAAAACCTCACGACGGCCGTTCGCATGACGTTAAGTCCGAGAAGGGGATATTTCCGATGATTTCCAGACGCAACCTGTTGATCGGCGGCGCTGCCGTGCCGTTTCTGTCCTATGTCAGCCTGGTTCCGGCCTTCGCCGAAACGCCGAAGGACATTCTGGTTGTCGCTCAGCAGCTCGACAACATGACCAGCCTCGATCCGCATGAGAGCTTCGAGGCAGTCGGCAGCGAAATCTGCGGCAATATCTACCAGAAGCTCGTTCATCCCAACCTTGATGATGCCAACAAGGTCGACCCGATCCTGGCTGAATCCTGGGAAACCGATGCCGACAGCAAGGTCTTCACCTTCAAGCTTCGCGCAGGCGCAACCTTTGCCAGCGGCGCGCCGGTTACGTCAGAAGATGCGGCCTTCTCGCTGCAGCGCGCCATCAAGATGAACAAAGGCCCGGCCTTCATCATCGCCCAGTTCGGCTTCACGCCGGAGAATGTCGAAGAGCGCATCGTCGCCGTCGATGCTTCGACCCTACGCCTGACGCTCGAGGAGCCGGCATCGCTCTCCTTCCTGCTCTACTGCCTCTCGGCCAATGTCGGCAGCATCGTCGAGAAGAAGGCCGCGCTCGAAAACGAAGTCGACGGCGACCTCGGCAACGCCTGGCTGCAGAAGAACACCGCCGGTTCGGGCGAGTTCGCGCTGCAGTCCTGGAAGCCGAGCGAGAGCGTCGCGCTGACGGTCAATCCGAACGGCCCCTACAAGGGCAATATCAAGCGCATCATCCTACGCCACGTTGCCGACCCGTCGTCGCAGCTGCTGATGCTGCAGAAGGGCGACGCCGACATCGCCCGCAACCTCAGCTCCGAACAGCTGCGCACCCTGCAGGGCGACGAGAACTACACGCTGGTTCGCAAGGGCGTCGCCTCGCTCGTGCTGATCTCGCTCAACCAGAAGCAGGCAAACCTCGCAAAGCCTGAGGTCTGGCAGGCGATCAAGCACGCACTTGACTACAAGGGCATGCAGGAAAACATCGTGCCCCTCACCCACAAGATCCACCAGAGCTTCCTGCCCGAGGGCTATCCGGGCGTCGTCAACGATACGCCGTTTACGAAGGATGTGGCCAGGGCCAAGGCGCTGATGGCCGAGGCGGGCCTCGAAGGCGGTTTCGACATCGTGATGGATCATTATTCGGCACAGCCCTATCCGGATCTGGCGCAGGCGATCCAGGCAAACCTTGCCGAAATCGGCATCCGCGTGCAGCTCCAGGCGGCCGAGAACCGCCAGGTGCTGACCAAGATGCGCGCCCGTGAGCACCAGATGGCGCTCTCGGCCTGGGGATCGGACTACTTCGACCCGCACGCCAATGCCGACGTCTTCAACATCAACCCCGACAATTCGGATGATGCCAAGTCGCGCCCCTTCCTGTGGCGCTCATCCTGGCAGGACGCCGAGATGGCAAAGAAGGCCGAGGCCGCCCGCGACGAGCAGGATCCGGCAAAGCGCATCGCGCTCTACGAGGAGCTGCAGCGCGCCCATATGGAGCACAGCCCCTTCATCTTCATGCTGCAGACGACGACCACGGCCGCCTGCCGCAAGTCTGTTGCCGGCATCCGGCTCGGCACGCTGTCGGACTCCCATTCCTATGCAGAGGCGTCCAAGGCTTGAACAAGCGTATCCGAAGCTTTTCCGCCACGTTGAGCAGCGTCTTCCTGACGCTGCTCGGCCTGACGATCGTCACCTTCATGATCGGCCGCGTCATGCCCGTCGACCCGGTGATTGCCGCGGTCGGCGACAACGCCTCCGAGGCGGTGATCACCCGCGCGCGCATCGAAATGGGCCTCGACCAGCCGCTGATCGTGCAGTTCTTCCGTTATCTCTGGCAATTGCTGCACGGTGATCTCGGCATCTCGATCCTGACACGCAACCCGGTTGCGACCGATATCGCCCGGTTCTTCCCGGCTACGCTGGAGCTGGCGACGGCGGCGCTGCTGCTGTCGGCGGCAATCGGCATTCCGCTCGGCGTCTGGGCGGCCGTCCGGCAGGGCAAGTTCGTCGATCAGGCGATCCGCGTCGTCTGCCTCGCCGGTCATTCCGTTCCGGTGTTCATGCTGTCGCTGATCTCGCTGTTGATCTTCTACGCGACGCTTGGCGTGGCACCGGGACCCGGCCGCCAGGACGTGATCTTCGACGGCATGATCGATCCGGTCACCGGCCTGTTGACGATCGATACACTGATCGCCGGCGACTGGGATGCTTTCCGTGACGCCGTGGCGCACATGGCGCAGCCGGTCTGCATTCTCGCCTATTTCAGCATGGCCTACATCACCCGCATGACCCGAGCCTTCATGGTCGATGCGCTGAAGGGCGAGTTCGTCATCACCGCGCGCGCCAAGGGTCTCTCCGCATCGACCGTCATCTGGAGCCACGCCTTCCCGACGGTAGCCGTGCAACTGGTGACAGTCTTGGCGCTGACCTATGCCGGACTTCTCGAAGGCGCCGTCGTTACCGAAACCGTGTTCAGCTGGCCGGGCCTCGGCCAATACCTGACGGTGTCGCTGATGAACGCCGACATGAACCCCGTGGTCGGAGCGACCCTGCTGATCGGCCTCATCTATGTCGGCCTCAACCTCATCGCCGACCTTCTCTATCGTGTACTGGATCCCCGCGTCCGATGATGCTTACGACCTTTCGAAACTGGGCGCTGGATGAAACGCCCGCCTCCCGCACCCAGGCCTCCTGGGGTCATCGCTATCGAATCTGGCTGAAGCTCAGGTCCAACCCGCTGGCGATGATCGGGCTGACGATCATCCTCGTCTTTTCGCTGCTTGCCGTGTTTGCGCCGGTACTGGCGCCGCACGATCCGGCGATCCAGAACCTGGCCAACCGGCTTGCCGCCCCAAGTGCTGCCCATTGGCTCGGCACCGACGAACTCGGCCGCGACATCTTCTCGCGCATCCTCTTCGGCGGTCGCGTGACGCTCGGCATGGTGGTTTCCGTGGTCGTTCTGGTGGCGCCGATCGGGCTCGCTGTCGGCTGCATTGCCGGTTATTTCGGCGGCATCGTCGATACGGTGCTGATGCGGGTCACCGACGTGTTTCTCGCCTTCCCGAGGCTCATTCTCGCGCTTGCCTTCGTCGCGGCGCTGAAGCCAGGTGTCGAGAGCGCCGTTCTCGCCATCGCGCTTACTGCCTGGCCGCCCTATGCGCGTCTCGCCCGTGCCGAAACCATGACGGTACGCCGCAGCGATTTCATCGCCGCCTGCCGGCTGACCGGTGCGTCGCCATGGCGCATCATCATGCGCCATGCAGCGCCGCTCTGCGTGCCCAGCCTGATCGTGCGCATCACGCTCGACATGAGCTCGATCATCATCACCGCGGCAAGCCTCGGCTTCCTCGGCATGGGCGCGCAGCCGCCGTCACCCGAGTGGGGCGCGATGATTGCCACCGCCAAGCGCTTCATCTTCGACCAGTGGTGGGTTGCGACCGTGCCGGGCATCGCGATCTTCCTCGTGTCGCTCGCCTTCAACTTCCTCGGAGACGGGTTGCGCGACGTGCTCGATCCGAAGGGAGACTGAGCCATGCTGGTTGATATCCAGAACCTCCGCATCGCCTTCGAGAACCGCTCCTCGCGCTTCGAGGCGGTGCGCGGCATCTCGCTTTCACTCGGCGCGGAGAAACTCGGCATCGTCGGCGAATCCGGCTCGGGAAAGAGCCTGACAGCGCGGGCGCTGATGAAGCTGTTGCCCAGCAATGCCGCGATCACCGCCGACCGATTGTCCTTCGACGGCATCGACGTGCTCTCAGCCTCTGAAAAGCAGATGCGGCAGATCCGCGGCAAGCGGGCGGGCTTCATCCTGCAGGATCCGAAATACTCGCTGAACCCGGTGATGAACATCGGCCGGCAGGTGTCTGAAGCCTGGCGCGCCCACAAGGGCGGCAGCAAGAAGCAGGCGCTCGAGGCGGCAGTCCACCTTCTCGACCAGGTGAAGATCCGCAACCCGCGCGAAGTTGCCGCCTCCTACCCGCACGAAGTCTCGGGCGGCATGGGCCAGCGGGTGATGATCGCGATGATGCTGGCACCCGATCCGGAACTGCTGATCGCCGACGAACCGACGAGCGCGCTCGATGCTACCGTGCAGGCAGAAATCCTGCGGCTGATCGAGGAATTGGTGTCGGAGCGCAACATGGGCCTCATTCTCATCAGCCACGACCTGCCGCTTGTTTCGCATTTCTGCGACCGCGTCGCGGTGATGTATTCCGGGCGGGTGATGGAAGAGCTGAAGGCATCGGAGCTGCTGAACGCTCGCCACCCCTATACCAAGGGGCTCCTCAACTGCATGCCTTCCCTCACGCATCCCAGGGACCGGCTGCCTGTTCTCAACCGCGATGCATCGTGGCTCACCGCATGATCGACGTTGAAAATCTCCGCATAAGGTTCGGCGACCGCGAAGTCGTCAAAGGTGTCTCGTTTTCGGTGAAGAAGGGCGACAGCTTCGGCATCGTCGGCGAAAGTGGCTCGGGCAAATCCACGATCCTCAGGGCGATGGCCGGGCTCAATGAAAGCTGGGACGGTCGCATCGCCTTTGGCGGTGAAGCGGCGGCACTGAAGCGCCCACCCGCCTTCTTCCGCCGGGTGCAGATGGTGTTCCAGGACCCTTACGGCTCGCTGCATCCACGCCAGACGATCGACCGTATTCTCAGCGAATTGCCGCTCGTGCACGGCATGGACAATATCGACAAGCGGATCGTCCAGGCGCTTTCCGATGTGGCGCTGCCGCAGGCGGCCCGCTTCCGGTTTCCGCACCAGCTTTCCGGCGGTCAGCGCCAGCGGGTGGCGATCGCCCGGGCACTGATTGCCGACCCGCAGGTGCTGCTGCTCGACGAGCCGACGAGCGCGCTCGACGTTTCGGTGCAGGCGGAAATCCTCAACCTATTGTCCGATCTTCGCGCAGCGCGAAACCTCACCTACATTCTCGTCAGCCACAACCTGGCCGTGATCGCCCATCTCTGTGGTCAGGTCGGCGTCATGCTGAACGGCGAAATGGTGGAGCAACTGAGCGCGCAGGACCTGAGGACCGGCAAGACACACCATGCCCATACGACGGAGTTGCGTATGCTGAGCGTCGGGCTGGAAGAACCGGCCTGACTTCGCCCCTTGGTGACAACTAGGACAATGGAAGAAAACATGCCGGCACATTTCGATTGGCACGCCGCATCCGCCGCAGCCGAAGGATTCGCCAAGCAGTGGGCGGAGAACGAACCGGGCGGCGCCATCGTCGGTTTCGACGATAGCGGCATCCGCTTTTCGCATGCGCGCGGCGTCGAAAGCCTGGCAACGTTTGCGCCATTCTCGGCCGAAAGCGTCGTTCGCTATGCCTCGGTCACCAAGCATTTCTTCTGTGCCATGGTTCTCGGCCATGACGACATCATCAAGCTCGACGACCGGCTTGGGCAACATCTGCCCGAACTCGTCTCGCCGCTTGCCGACGTGACGGTCGGCCAGGCGCTGGATATGAGCGGCGGCCTGCCGGACACCCGTGAATGCCTGTCCCTGCTCGGCCTCTCCGTCTACACGGAGACCCAGGCCGCACCGCTTCTGGCGTTTCTGGCGCGTCTGCGACGGCTGAATTTCGATGCCGGCAGCGAGGTCTCCTACTCCAACACCGGTTATCGCCTTGTCGAGGCCGCGCTGGAGCGCAAGGGCTTTGCCTTCGACGACTTCATCCAGAGCGACGTTGCCGGGCCACTCGGCGTCACCTTCAAGGCGCCCGACGTCTGGAACGATCCGGTCACGGGCCTGGTGCCCGGTTATTGGCACTCTGGCGAGCGCTGGCAGCTTTCCGCCGCCGGCCTGCATATCTCCGCTTCCGGCAGCCTGACAGGAAGCGCCAATGCACTCACTGCCTGGTTGCAGGCATTGATGGGCGGGCACGGTCGTTACGAAGGTTTGCTGGAAAGGCTGCAGACGACCCGTTTCCTGGCGGACGGACGGCCGAGCGGCTACAGCCTTGGCCTGCGCTCGTCGACGCTCGGTGAACGCAGCTTCGTCGGCCATGGCGGCTCACACCCCGGCTACAAGACTTACTTCCTGCTCGACCCCGAAAGCCGCTCGGGCTTCGTCGTCGTCTCCAACCGTGAGGACACCAACGGCAACAAGATCGCGCTCGAAAGCATGGCGGCGCTGACCGGCTTGCCGCTGCCAACGCCGGCAGCGAGCATTCCCGATGGCCTCTATATCACCGAACAAGGTCCCTGGTGGCTGGAGATCAAGGGTAGCGTCTGCACCTATCTCGATGCCGACGACACGCTTTACGACGACGGCGACGGCTGGGTTTCCTCGCGCTCGGCCTCGTCGCCGATGCGGCTGCGGCTGGAGGGATCGGCGCTTGTCGGCGAGGCGGGCCATGCGGCGCGGCGGTTCCTGCCCGTCGCCGGCCAGCACGTTGTGCCGGCGTCTCTCTCCGGAGTGTGGCAGTCCCCTGAAGGGGCAGAGTTCGAGATCCGCGACGGGGCGGTGGTTATGGGTGTTGGCCCGGTGCGCAACGTCATGCCGCTGACGGCGCTCGGCAACGGTCGCTTCCTGTTCACGCTTCATGACGGCCCCTGGTCGAAACGTGTCTGCCTTCATGTCCTCGGCGACGACAGGGTGGAACTCGTGCTCAACCGCGCTCGGATGATGGAATACCGCCGTCGGGCCTGATTTTTCTTGAAGCCTGTCGAACAGTGCCTAAAAGGGGTCAGGTTCCCGCTGCAAGGCGGGAAATGACGTTCTTCAGGAGTGCATGTGTTGGAAATCAAGTGGCTCGAAGACTTTCTGGCACTGGCGAGCACGCTCAATTTCTCGAAGGCTGCCGACGAACGGCACGTCACCCAATCCGCCTTCAGCCGCCGGATCAAGCAGCTCGAAGCCTGGGTCGGCGCGAGCCTTGTCGACCGCGCCACCTACCCCTCTCGGTTGACCGAGGCGGGCCTGAAATTCGTTCCGGTGGCGCAGGAGACCCTTCAGCACCTCTATCAATCCAGGCGAAACCTGCAGAAGGAAGAGGGCTCGGACGCCAAGACGATCAAGGTGACCGCTCTCCACACACTCTCCTTCACCTTCTTTCCCGACTGGATGAACCGCATCAACAAAAAGGCCGGCCCGGTCTTCTCGCGGCTTCGCCCTGACTCCGGCAGCATGGAGGAGAACCTCAACTCACTGGTCGATGGCTCGTGCGACTTCCTCCTGACCTATGCCCATACCCAGGTGCCGTTGCTCCTGGACCCGCAGGCGTTCGAACACCGCTTGCTCGGCCATGAAAAGATCATCCCGGTTTCGGCGCCTAACGAAACGGGAGCGGCCGCGCACCTGCTGGAGGGCGGGGCAAAGCCCTTCCCTCATATCAGCTACGAGAAGTCGTCATTCTTCGGGCAATTGCTGGGAGAGCTGGTCGGCGCCGACCTGCCGCTCTTTCAGCGCGTGCATGAGGGCAGCATGTCCGTCGGCCTGAAAGCGATGGCGCAGGCCGGCTGGGGCATCGCCTGGGTGCCGGAAAGCCTGATGACCGCAGAGCTTGCCTCCGGCGCGCTGGTGCGCGCCGCCGATCCCCGTTGGGATATCAGCGTCGAAATCCGGCTCTACCGCGCCAAGGACAACCGGCGGCCCGTCGTCGGCCGCATCTGGCAAACGCAGGAGCCGGCTGCCATTTGACGAAAGATATGAAGCGGTTCCGGTCAGGATGCGCTTCACACTCCTGTCCCATCGACTGCCCCTCCCGCTAATCGGCCGCTAAATCGCCGTGCGGCGGGCGTTCTCCAGATAGAGTTCACGCAGCCGCTTGACCATCGGTCCGGGCACACCGTCGCCGACAGGCTTGCCGTCGATGCGCGTCACGGAGACGACGAAGTTCGACGCGCTCGTCAGGCATGCCTCGCGGGCGTCCAGCGCCTCATCAAGCGAAAACGGCCGCTCCTCGATCGTAAGCCCCTGCTCGCGCGCCAGTTCCAGCGCGGCAAGCCGCGTGCAACCGGGCAACGTCGCACTGCTGTTGCCGCGGGTAACGATCCTACCGTCGTCGGTAACGATATAGGCGGTGGAGGACGCGCCTTCGGTCACGAACCCGTCCTCGATCATCCAGGCTTCGTCGCAGCCTTCGGCCCTGGCGATACGCTTCGCCATCACCTGCGGCAGAAGACATACGCTCTTGATATCGCGTCGTGCCCAGCGCTGGTCAGCGACCGACTTGACAGAAACACCCTTGTCGACCGCCGCCACATGCTCGAGCGTCTTGACCTGGGTGAAGAGCAGCAGCGTCGGCTTGATCTCGCCTGAAAACAGGAAGTTGCGATCCTCGGCACCGCGCGTCAGCTGCAGATAGACCACGCCCTCGACGAGGTTGTTTTCGCGCACCAACCGGCGCTCGATCTCGACGATCTCCGAAACGGGGACCGGAAGCGGCACGTCGATCTCGCGAGACGAGCGTTCGAGCCGCGCCATATGCAGGGCGCTGTCGATGAGCTTGCCTTCAAGCACGGCGGTGACTTCATAGATCCCGTCGCCGAACAGGAAACCGCGGTCGAAGACCGAAAGATGCGCCGCGTGCTCGGAAACGAACTCGCCGTTCAGATAAACGATACGGCCGGTCGGGTTGGACATGGTAACTCCGTCTGAGGGAAGAGAATTAGGCTTTGAGGGCTGCGAGGCGGACGAGCGAAATCGCCTCAACCGAACTCACCTTGCCGGTGGCCGCATTGAAACCGCTTGTGGATTGCGCCGTGACCAGCGAATTGAGGATCGCCTCTTCTGTCGCCTCGATCGTCGCTTCGAACAGCGGCGAGATCAGGTCGTTCGGCAGGTCGGGGTAGCTGGAGATCGCTGTGCGCCGCTCGCGCGTCCGGCGGACAGCTTCCGCGGTGGAGAATGCCAGCGCATAGTCGCCGGATCCATTGCTGAGGGCGGCACCGGTGCGGGTGAGGCCGCCAAAGGCGCGCTCGGCCAGCCGTTCGAGGCTGCGCGCCGACAACGGCGCGTCGGTGGCGACGACGATGACGATTGAGCCGTCGCGATCATGTCCCGACGGCGCATCATAGGGATGCCCGCAAATCAGCAGCCGGCCGCCATAATTGGACTGCACCAGCACGCCGACTGTGAAGGTTTCGCCTGCCGCCTTGACGCGGCGCGAACTGGTGCCGATCCCGCCCTTGAGACCGAAGGCCACCGTGCCGGTGCCGGCGCCGATGGCGCCCTCTTCGACCGGACCGGGCGCCGCCGCGGCAATTGCCTTGCCGATCTCATCGATCGTCGGGCGGCCGGCGCGGATATCGTTCAGTCTGGAGTCATTGGTCTCTCCGACGACGGCGTTGAGCGACACAACCTTTTCGTTGCCCGGCTGGGCCAGCGTAAAGCGATTGATCGCCTCGATCGCCCGCCCGGTCGCCAGCGTATTGGTCAGAACGACAGGGGTTTCGAGCTCGCCCAACTCGGCGATCTGGGTCGAACCGACGAATTTGCCGAAGCCGTTCAGGACCGCCAGCGCCGCGGGCACCTTGTCCTGAAACAGATTGCCCTGGTGGGGAAGGATGGCGGTCGCGCCGGTGCGAATCCTGTCGCCCTCGACCACGGTCGCGTGGCCAACGGCTACACCGGAAACGTCGGTAATCGCGTTCAACGAACCGGGTTGATATACGCCTGGGCGGAATCCGAGGTCGCGAAGTCTTTGACGCGTGATTGCCGACATATAGCTTTTCCCCGTACTGCCCAGATGGCGATCCGCCCAACCGACCGTCGCCTTATTTGGCTGGAAGCTACTCTGCCCCGTGACAAAACGGCATCGCAAAAATGGAATAGTTCTATGAGAAGTCCGCAAGACGACCGGACGTCTCGCGTTGCAGGGCACGGGCCGATCGCCAAGACCGGCTCAGTTGGGCGGCAGACGGCGGCTCTTCCAAGCCGTTTTCGGAACGATGTTGCCGATGGCGAAGCTGAATGATGTGACCTCAAGCTTTTCGAGATCGACCCGGCATTTGAAATCGAAGTCGTACCAGTTTCCCTTACTCCGGTACGCACCGCCGCTTGCATCCATGCCATCCTTCGAAATGAACCCGCCGACCGGGCCGAAGGCCGTGAACAAGTCGATGACGTCGTTTGGCCGCTGGTTACGGATTTGTTCCATCGCCTCAATGCTGCATAGCTGCTTTATACGCTGCTTGACCGGCAGCTGGCCCATCGCTTGCTTAACGCGCGGATCGGCGATCGACTTTGCCGAAAAAAGCTCCTCGGCCTTGACGAACCTGTCGGACGGCAACTTCGCCGTCGCTTCGGCCTTGCCCTCCGTCTCGTCGCTTTTCTCCTTGTTGTCGGCAGGTTTGCGCACCGGCACCGGATCGGCTTTGGACACCGCCTTCTCGGCATCCGCCTCGGCAGCCGGCTTCTTCTCAGCAGCACTATTATCGCCGTTGGCAGGGGTCGACAGGACGGCAAGCTGCTGCGGTGTCGGCTTTTCCGTCTCCGGTTGCTTCCGCGCCTGCGCCTCCTCTTTCTCCACCTTCTTCGTGGCGGCGTCGGCCGCCTCTGCCTTCTTCGGCTGGTTCACCACATCCTTCTTCTCGGCCTTCGCAGTGGGCGGAAGCTGAGCAGCTTTAGCCTCCTGCTTGATCTTGGCCGCAGCCGACTCGAAGGCCTGTGGCTGCTGACGAGAGGGAGCCGGTTGTGGCTTCGGCTGTTCCTTCTTCGGCTGAGCCTCCTGCTTGGGCTTCTCTTGCTGCTTGGGCTGCGGTGGAGAGACGAGTTCGACGTTGATGCTCTGCTCGCCCTGCGGTTTGGGCGTTTCCTTCGGCAGTTGGATCAGCAGCAGAGCGATGACAAGCAGGTGCAGAGCCACCGAGGTCGGCGTGCCCCATCTGATCTTCTCCCACCATTTTTCTGAAAACAGCTGCATCGCTTACGAGATAATGGACCACATGGGCGGAAGCTAGGTGCTTCGGCACATCTCAACAAGTGGCCGCAATAAAGCACACACAAACCGGAGACCTGACCGGTCGTAGCCTGGCCCGGTCAAGATGCGCACAGCGGTGAACGAAAAATCATCCGTCACCCGAAGAAAATGCGCGGGTTGATCATGAGCTGAGCACACAGCCAGTCAGTGCGAATGTCTTTGCGAGGTTAAGGCCCAGCAACTATCGAAATCATTTCACCGACACTGAAAGGCGAGAAATTTCTTCCCGAAATGGCAGATATTCCGCATAATCATCTCTATTCTATATTTTCTATAGATTTAAAACATAAAGGCAGTCGCGGCCCGAGATTTGTCGGGCGGCGCGACGGACGAACACCATGGCCAGGAGCCTCTTCATGCAGCGAAATTCTATCGGCAGCAGATTTTTCACAAAGGCATTTACAGCCACGGCGGCCCTGACGGCAGCCCTGATCGCCTCCTCCGCCCTTGCGGGCGAGACCCTCGACAAGATCAAGGCACGCGGGCTCATCAAGGTGGGCGTCGGCACCACGCCCGGCTTCTTCACGCCGGATAGCAGCGGCCGCTGGCAGGGTTTCTTCGTCGATTTCGGTCGCGCGCTCGCAGTCACCGTCTTCAACGACACCGAGAAAGTCGAGTTCACCAACTCCTCGCCGCAGCAGCGCCTCCCCGCCCTGCAATCGGGCGAATTCGACATCCTGCTCTCCGGCGTGACCCAGACAGTGACCAGAGCGTTCAAGCTCGGCTTCCATTTCGGCCCGGTGGTCTTCTATGACGGCCAGGGCCTGCTGGTGCGCAAGGATCTTGGTGTCGGCAAGGGCGAGGAGCTCGACGGAGCGACGATCGGGGTCCAGAGCGGCACGACCGGCGAACTCAACATCGCCGATTTCTTCCGGAAGACCGGCAAGACCTTTACGCCTGTGACGATCGAAGAGACCGGCGAATTCCTGAAGGCACTCGATTCCGGTCGCGTCGATGCGCTGACCCAGGATGCGACCGACCTTGCCGCCAAGCGCACGCAGCTTTCCAAGCCGGACGACTATGTCCTTCTGCCAGAGCGCCTGTCGAAGGAACCACTCGCACCGGCCATTCGCGCCGGCGACGACCAGTGGCTGGAGATCGTCAACTGGACCGTCTACGCCACGATCCAGGCGGAAGAGTTCGGCATCACCCAGAAGAATGTCGACAGTTTCCTTACGAGCGAAGATCCGGGCATCAAGCGCTTCCTCGGCGTTGATCCGTCGCTCGGCGAAGCCATCGGGCTTGACCCGAAGTTCGCCTATAACATCGTCAAGGCGGTCGGAAACTACGGCGAGATCTTCGACCGCAACGTCGGCAAGGGCACGCCGCTCAATTTCGATCGCGGCTACAACCAGCCCTGGACCGCCGGCGGCCTACTCTATTCGCCGCCGTTCCGTTGAGCCTTTGCCGGTATCTGCGATGACATCCACTCTTCAACCGGGCCCGCTAGGGCCCGGACTTCCCTCGCGGTTGCGCACCTGGCTCGGCCCCTCGCCCTTTCGACAGATCGTCCTGTTTATCGGCGTGCTGGGGATCTTTGCGCTCTTCGGCTCCAACACCGTCGACAGCATGCAACGCATGGGCCTCACTCCGGGTTTCGGCTTTCTCTTCCATCAGGCGAATTTCGAAATCGGCGAAACCGTGCTTCCCTATTCGGCGGGAGACACCTACGCCCGCGCGCTTGCGGCGGGCCTAGCCAACACCGTCAAGGTCGCCGTCGTCGGCTGTGTGCTCGCCACGTTTCTTGGCGTTGCCCTTGGCATCGCCCGGCTGTCGGGTAACCTGTTGCTGGCAACCTTCGTTCATGCCTATGTCGAACTGCTGCGCAACACGCCGCTGCTGCTGCAGCTCTTCCTCTGGAGCGCGATCATCCATGCGCTACCGCCGCCGCGCGGCGCCTATCTCTTCCTGGAAAGCGTCTATCTCAGCAATCGCGGTGTCTATGTCCCGTCCATTTCGCTACACGGCCTCTCCTGGGCGATCTGGCTGCCGGCCATCCTGTTGACGGCTTACGCGTCGCTGTCGCTCGCCCGGCGCCTGCTGACAGGTGCGACCTTCTATATGCGGAAGGCAACCATGACCGTGTTCGGTTCGCTGGTCGTCTGCACGCTCGCGCTCACCTCTTTCGGCCTCGCTGCCACCATCGATCTGCCAGCCAAGGGCGGCTTCAATATCAAGGGCGGCCTGTCGCTGACGCCGGAATTCTTCGCGCTCTTGATCGGCTTGGTCGTCAACGCGTCCGCCTCGATCTCCGAAATCGTGCGGAGCGGCATCCAGTCGGTAAAATCGGGCCAATGGGAAGCGGCGCGTGCGCTGGGCCTGAAGCCGGCGCAGATCATGCGTCTCGTCGTCTTGCCGCAGGCGTTGCGTGTCATTACGCCGTTGATGATCTCAAGCTTTCTCGACCTCACCAAGAATTCCAGCCTCGCGGTGGCGATCGGCTATCCCGATATCGTCAGCGTCGCCAACACCACCGCCAACACCACCGGCCAGGCGCTGGAAGCGATCTGCATCATCGCCGCCGTCTATCTCACCCTGAGCCTCTCGGTGTCGGCACTGATGAACTTCTACAACAGCCGCATCGTCCTTCGCGGGGAGACACGACGATGAGCCATATCGAACTGCCACCACCTGTTGCGCCGGACTGGCATCGCTGGCGAAGCGGCCTCTTCGGCGGTTGGGGTAACAGCCTCATCACGCTCGCTACCCTCGGCGTCTTTGTCTGGTTTCTCCAACCTTTCCTCCGTTGGGCAATTTTTGATGCGGTATGGACGGGAACCGCGACAGATTGTGCGGTTGACGGGGTCGGCGCCTGCTGGGCTTTCATCGGCGCCAAGCTGCGTTTCATCCTCTTCGCGTTCTTTCCGCCCGTGCTGCAATGGCGCCCTGCCCTTGTGGTTATAACCGTGCTCGCCCTGCTGGTGTTATCCGCCCTGCCGCGGTTCTGGAGTTTCCGGCTTGTGCCGCTCTGGATCGCCGCACTCGCCTTGAGCTGGCTTTTGATGGCGGGAACGTTGACGCCGCCAGTGGTGTCGACCAACAATTGGGGCGGGCTGCCGATCACGCTGGTCGTCTCGATCGCTGGCCTCGCCTTCGCATTCCCGATCGCGCTCCTGCTGGCTCTTGCCCGACAATCGAGCATGGGGATCGTCCGGACGCTAGCGATCACCTTTATCGAGACGCTGCGCGGCGTGCCGATGATCGCAGTGCTCTATGTCGCCATGCTGATCGTTCCGCTCGCCCTGCCGAGCGGGGCCGCCATCGACAAGTTGTTGCGCGCACAGATCGGCGTAACGCTGTTCTTCTCGGCCTATCTCGCCGAAGTCATCCGTGCCGGCCTACAGGTGGTGCCGTGGGGCCAGCGGGAGGCAGCACTTTCCCTTGGTCTGGGCTATGTCCAGACGATCCGCCTCGTCGTCCTTCCCCAGGCGCTGCGCGCCGTCATCCCGGCGATCGTCAATCTTTCGATCGGCATCGTGCTCAACACGTCGCTTTTGGCGGTGATCGGCATCTACGACCTCCTGAATGCGGCAAGGACCTCGGCCACGGATCCGACCTGGCTCGGCTTCTATACCGAAGCCTATATCTTCGCCGCCGCGGTCTATTTCATCATCTGCTTTGCCGGCTCGCGCTACAGCATCTGGCTCGAGAAACGTCTGAACGCCGCGAGCAGGCATTGAAGCGCGCCCTTCGCCCCGCCTTGCGCGAGGCGCCGTGACGGGCCAAGAGTCCCCGTAACGGAATCGGACGCCGGACGGGCACATGAAACGAAGCGAAATCGCGATCATCGGCGGCGGGCCGAGCGGGCTGATGGCGGCAGAGATCCTGTCTATGCAGAACCATTCGGTGACGGTCTACGACAGCATGCCGACCGTTGCGCGCAAGTTTCTGCTTGCCGGCAAGTCCGGCCTCAATATCACCCATTCCGAGGATTTCGAGCGCTTTGCCGATCGCTTCGGCGCCGCGTCGCAACAGTTGCGCCCGGCACTCGACGCTTTCACGCCCGCGGACGTGCGCGTCTGGGCGGAAGGTCTCGGGACCGAAACCTTCGTCGGCTCGTCCGGCCGGGTATTTCCGAAGGCGATGAAGGCCTCACCGCTGCTGCGCGCCTGGATCAAGAGGCTTGAGGCGCAGGGCGTGCGGATCCTGACGCGGCACCGATGGACTGGCTTTGCCGGTCAGACACTGACCTTCGACACGCCGGATGGGCATAAGACCGTCCACAGCGATGCCACGCTTCTCGCACTCGGCGGGGCAAGCTACCCGCGCCTCGGGTCGGACGCCGGATGGGCGACGGCTCTGAGAGACGCCGGCGTCGATGTCACCGACTTCCGCCCAGCCAATTGTGGCTTCGATGTCGACTGGAGCGATGCGTTCCGTGAGCGCTTTGCCGGCGAAGCGCTGAAATCGGTGACGGCGACTTCAGAGGCAGGCACGATCCCCGGCGAATTCGTCATCACCCGTCACGGTATTGAGGGCAGCCTCGTCTATGCCCATGCGGCGCATTTGCGCGACCGTCTGGAGATGCAGCGCTCTGCGGCATTGTCAATCGATCTTGCTCCGGGACGAACGGTCGAACGGCTGGCCAAGGACTTGGCGCGCCAAGACGGCAAGATGAGCTTCTCCAATCGCCTGCGCAAAGGTGCGGGCCTGGAGGGCGTCAAATCGGCCTTGCTGCGCGAAATTGTTCCCGAGGCCACACGCACCGATCCGAACGCGCTTGCCGAACGCATCAAGTCGCTGCCGATTGCCGTCCTTCGTCCCCGTCCCATTGCCGAGGCGATTTCATCGGCGGGCGGCGTGCGTTGGAGCGCCATGGATGACGCCTACATGCTCACCGCGCTGCCGGGGATTTTCGTTGCCGGCGAGATGATCGATTGGGAAGCGCCGACCGGCGGGTATCTGCTGACCGCCTGTTTCGCCACGGGTCGTGCTGCGGCACGCGGCATCGACGCATGGCTGCGACGGTAGGCAAGCGTCGCCCCCCCGCAAAGCGGTATCACTGACGACGCGGGATAACAGATAAAGAAACGCAAGACGCCGGCACACTCAGGTACCGGCGTCCTTGCATTTCGGCATTTGCGGCTTGCGCCCGGCCTTAGCTGTCGTTGAGGACCAGGCCCTTGGTCAGTTCCAGCGCCTGCCGCTCGAACAAGCCGCGGTAGATGCCGCCGTCGAGGCGGATGAGTGCCTCGTGCGTGCCCTCCTCGGCGATGCGGCCGTGGCTGAACACCAGCAACCGATCGAGCGCGCGTACGGTCGACAGCCGGTGCGCGATCACCAGGGTGGTGCGACCCAGCATCAATCGCTCCATCGCCTGCTGGATCAGCACTTCCGATTCCGAATCGAGGCTCGACGTCGCCTCGTCCAGAATGAGGATCGGTGCATCCGCCAGGAAGGCCCGGGCGATGGCGATGCGCTGGCGTTCGCCGCCCGACAGCTTGACCCCGCGTTCGCCCACCAGCGTGCCGTAGCCTTTCGGCAGGCCCGTGATGAAGTCGTGAGCGCTCGCAAGCCTTGCGGCTTTTTCGATCTCCGCTTGCGTGGCCGTCGGCCGGGCATAGGCGATGTTCTCCGCAAGCGAGCGGTGGAACAGGATCGGTTCCTGCTGGACGATCGCGATCTGCTGGCGCAACGAAGCCTGGGCAACGCCGGCGATATCCTGACCGTCGATCCGGATCTGGCCGGACTTCAGGTCATGCAGGCGCTGGATCAGCTTGACGAAGGTCGTCTTGCCCGAGCCGGAATGTCCAACAAGGCCGACACGCTCGCCCGCCGGGATCGTCACCGAGAACCGATCATAGAGCGGCTTGCGATGGGCGCCGTAGTGGAAGGTCACATCGTTGAATTCGATGCGACCGTCGGTGATGCGGATCGGCTTTGCTTCGGCCTTGTCTTCGATACCGAGCGGCTGGGCGTGGATGTCGACCAGCTCTTCCATATCGTTGACGGACCGCTGCAGGTTGCGGATGTGCATGCCCACTTCACGCAGGTAGCCCTGCAGGATGAAGAAGGAGGTCAACACGAAGGTGATATCACCGGCTGTTGCCTGCCCGCGCGACCAGAGAAACAGTGCAAAGCCGATGACCGCCGCCCTAAGAACGAGCAGCAGGGCACCCTGCGTCGTACCGTTCACCGTTCCGCGGACCCAGGTCCGGCCCGTGCGGTCCCGCCATTTGGCCAGCACCTTGACCAGCCGCGCATCCTCGCGCTTTTCGGCCCCGAAGCCTTTGACAACGTTGTTGCAGCTGACGGCATCGGCAAGCGAACCGCCGAGCTTGGTATCCCAGCTGTTGGCCAGGCGTGCCATCGGCGCGACGTAGCCGAGCGACAACGTGACCGTCGCAGCGATGAAGACAAGCGAGCCCACGCCGATGATGACACCCATCATCGGCCAGTACCACGCCATCAAAGCGGTCGAGCCGACCAGCATGATGATCGACGGAAACAACGCGATCAGCAGCGTGTCGTTCAACAGGTCCAGCGCCCACATGCCGCGCGTCACCTTGCGCACCGTCGAGCCGGCAAAGCTGTTGGCATGCCAGTCGGACGAGAAGCGCTGGATGCGGAAGAAGGCCGCCGAGGCAATGTCGGACATCATCTTGAGCGTCAGGTCGACGACACCCATGAAGGTGACATGCCGGAAAATGATGGCACCGAGCGACAGCGCCATCATCGTCCAGAATGCCGCAAGGGCCGCGTCCCAGGCCACCTGGTCGGAGGCAGCACCGGTCACGACCGCGTCGACCAGCCGACCGGAGTAAAGTGGCGTCAGGACATCCGCGAGCGTCGAAAACAGGACGGCACCGAGGATGAAGGCAAGGCGAAGCGGCTGGCGCTTCCAATGAACCCAGGTGAAACCGAGAACGCTGCGGAACGCACCGCCGCGCAAGGCGAAACGAGTAAAAGCCATAACGATTGCCCAATGCCTGGAGCATTGGCCTCAAAATTCAGGTCAATGAAACATGCCGAGAAAGGGAAACTGTTTTCCGATCGGCATCAATGGATTGGTAGCTTCCGCATCGAGGGAAGACCAAAGTCAGCGAGAAAGGTCCTGACTTGCAACTGCTAAAGAGCCCGAAGCCCCCCAGCGTCTCGTTCAGAACTGTACGCCGCCCCGTAGGGAGAAAGAATAAGCTGGCATCTGAAACCTCCCTGATCTGTTGCCGGAAATCGAGTTATAGGCGAATCGCCCGCAACCGCCAAGCGAGGAAATCTAGCCATGCCGCCAAAGTGCAACCGGTGCGGCTTGCTTGCAACAGTGTACAAGACGCCCCGGGGTTTACGGCGACACGGTCTTCGTAGCAGAGTAAACCGTCGGCCGATGGCGGGATCAACCCGCCGGGATGGCGATAATGAGGGGGGGACCGCGGCAGCTTTTTTTTAAGAAGAAGCAGGCGCTGGTCGTGGTGGCATGCAGTGTTGAAGTTCCGTTTCGTCATTCTTGCGGCATTGCAACTGCTGGCTTTTGCCGGCCTCAGCATGCCCGTGATCGCTGCGCAGGCAGCCGAAAAACGGGACCTGGTGGTTGTCACCTCCTACCCGCCATCCTTTTTTGAGCCGTTTCGCCGGGCGTTCGAGAAGGCCAATCCCGATATCCGCACGTCGATCGTTCAGCGCAACACGGCAAGCGCGACGCGCTTCGTCATGGAGAAAGCCGATGTGCCGGCCGACATATTCTGGGCCTCGGCGACCGATGCTTTCGAACTCTTGAAGCGCAGCGGCGAACTGCGCCCGATTGCGCCGCGCCACACGGGCGCGGCTGAAAAAGTCTTCGGTTACCCGGTCAACGATCCCGAGGGTTACTATCTCGGCTTTGCGCTCTCCGGTTACGGCTTCGTCTACAATCAGTCCTACCTCGCCCAGAACAAGCTGCCGGTGCCGCGGGACTGGCAGGACCTGCTGAACCCCATCTATTCCGGCCAGATCGGCATCACCACGCCGTCACGGTCGGGCACGACGCATCTGATCGTCGAGGCCTTGCTGCAGACCTATGGATGGGAAAAGGGCTGGGCGATGCTGTCCCAGCTCGGCGGCAATCTATCGACGGTTACCGCGCGCAGTTTCGGCGTTGCGTCCGGTGTCGCCCAAAGGCGCTTCAGCATCGGCATCACCATCGATTTCCTCGCCAATGCGCCAGAATTCGCCGACGCCGGCAATGTGTTCATCCTGCCGCCCGATACCGTGTTCGTGCCGGCCAGCATCGCGATCCTGTCACGGGCGCGCAATGTTTCCGCCGCCGAGCGCTTCATCGATTTCGTTCTGTCTGAAGACGGCCAGAAGGTGCTGTTGCTGCCCGCCGTCGCCCGCATTCCTCTCAACCCGGCGCTCAACAAGGGACTACTGCCCCAAGAGAGTGATGACGGCCTGTTGAAATACGGCGGTTTCGACGCGGCGTTGTCTGCTCGAAGGTACGGTCTCGTCAACCTGATCTTCGACGACTATATCGTGCGCCGCCGGGCGACGCTTGCCCGGCTCTGGAAAAGGGTGACGGATCTGGAAGCGATCGAAATCGAGGACGCGCAGCAGCGCAGCACGCTTGCGAGAGCCCGGCGTCTGCTGGGCACGCCGCCGCTTTCGGCCAGCGATGTGGAAAACGCCGACGAAGCCCTGAAGGCCGAGTGGCCGCGCAGCATTGCCCGCTCGCCGGCGCATACCGCACTGACGCAGCGGCTGCGCGCCACCATCGAGCGGAACCTGGCGACGGCCGAAATGCTGCTCTCCTCCGTCGGGCGACCGGCGACAGATCTGCAGCCATGGCGGCAGTGATGGGCCAATCGTTAGACCCTGCTGCCGGGATGCGCCGCTGGCGCTTCGGCATCGGCGCGCGCCTGGTCCTTGCCTTCGTCGCGATCGTCGGCCTCGCCGTCGGCGCCTGCCTTGTCGGCTGGCTCTCCTACGAGCGTCTGTCCGGTGAACTGTCGCGGATCGCGGAAGACCAGATGCCGCAACTCGCCTTCGCCTCGAGACTGTCGAAGGCGGGTGCCGACATCGGTTCGGTGACGACGGTTCTCGCAGGCGCTGAGACACGTGCCGAGTACAACGAGATCCGCAGCAGCTACGCGGCGCGCCTGACCACACTGCGCTCGCTGCTTGGGGAAAGCGGCACAAAGTCGGATGCGACCGATCTGCTGCCGCTGGCGGAAGCGATCGGCGAAAACCTCGACAAGATCGACCTTGCCGCCGGCAAGCGCTTTACACTTCGCGAAGCGATGCGCTCCGATACCGACGAACTGCGGTGGGTCCAGGCCGATCTCCTCGAGGAGGCCGATCCGCTCGTCGACGACATTCGCTTCAACATCGAAGCCGAGACGCGCAACGGAAACGGGGCGGCCGCACTTGCGGAGCAGCAAAAGAGCGAGGCGCTGCTGACGGCCGTGTCGCAAGCGAACCTGGCAACCGGGCTGATCGGCCGGCTCGTCAACGCCACCACGCAAGAGGAAATTCAGGAAACCAATGCCTTCCTCGGTGACAGCGCCGACGAACTCGCCAGCCGCATCGCCAGCCTCGATAACTGGCCTGATAGCATCACCGTTCGCCAACTGGCACGCCGCATTCTCGACCAGTCCGACGTTCTGACGGGCATTCCCAACCGCAAGCGCTCGGAAATGATCGAGGCGGCAAAGCTCTCCGAACTTGCCGGCGAAAACGGCCGCCTCGTCGAGGACCTGGGGCGCCGGATCGAAACGGAAGTCGTGACGATCGAGGCCAGCGCCGCCGCCGCCGCCCAACGGGCCGCTGCGGCTATCGAAACGGGGCGCAGCCTGCTCGTCGCCATCGCCATTCTTTCGGTGCTGCTCGCGTCTGCGATCGGCTTCTTCTACGTCTACCGCAATCTGCTCGCACGCATCCGGCTTCTTTCGGCAGCCGCCGGCGCGATCAGCAGCGGGCGTCCGGCAACCGCGATCCCCGCACCCGAGGCCGACGAGCTCGGCGATCTCGCCCATGCGCTGGTACTTTTCCGCCAGACGCGCGACGAGTTGATCCAGTCGGCAAAGCTCGCGGCTCTCGGGCAGATGGCGGCCGGCATCGGCCACGAGCTCAACCAGCCGCTGGCAGCCCTTCGGGCGCATATCCATAGCGCCACCACTCTGATCGGGCGAGACAAGGGCGATCAAGCATTGCTCAATCTCGACAAGATGAAGGGACTGACGGGGCGCATGGCCGACCAGATCAGCCATATCCGTCGCTTTGCCCGCCGGCCCGACGCGCAGCTGCGGCCCGTCGATCTCACCGCGGCGGTCCGCGACGCGCTCAGCCTGCTCGAACATCGGTTCGAGGAAGAGGCTGTCGAAATACAACTGCGCCTGCCGGAAGGCGCCGCAGTCCTTGTCATGGCCGAACCGGTGCGGCTCGAACAGGTGGCGGTCAATCTCATCGGCAACGCCTTGGATGCCGTTAAAGACAGGCCCGTTCGCCAGGTAAACGCAATGATCGAAAGGGTCGGTACCGATGCCCGCCTTGTCGTCGGCGATAGCGGAACCGGTATTGCTGCTGCCGATGTCGGCGCGGTTTTCGATCCCTTCTTCACCACCAAGCCGGTCGGTTCCGGCCTCGGACTTGGCCTCTCCATTTCCTACAACATCGTCAAGGATTTCGGTGGCGAGATATCGATCCTTGAAACCAGTGCGGACGGCACGCAATTCCTCGTATCCTTGAAAGGCCCGGAATGACGTTGGACCCGGATATCATCCTGATCGACGACGATGCCAGCGTGCTTGAAGCCTGCTGTCAGGTGCTCGAACTGGAAGACCTCAGCGTATCGCCGCACGGCTCGGTGATATCGGCGCTCGCCGGCCTTCGCGCCGACAGCCGCGCCGTTATCGTTTCCGACGTGCGCATGCCGGATCACGATGGCTTCGATCTGGTCGCCGCCGTGCGCAAGATCGACCAGGAGATCCCGATCATCCTGATGTCCGGGCACGGCGATATCCCGATGGCGCTTCGCGCCATGCGCGACGGCGCCTGGGATTTTCTGGAGAAGCCGGCCGATCCGATGCATCTCATCGAAACCGTACGCCGCGCCCGCGACCATCGCCGCCTGCTTCTCGAAAACCGGCGGCTGCGGCTGTCGGTGGACGACGACGGTTGGGAAACGCGCCTGATCGGACATTCCGGACCGATGGTTGCGCTGCGGGAGAAACTCAAGCGCATCGCGGCCGCGACAACCGACGCGCTCATCATCGGCGATACCGGCACAGGCAAGGAAGTGACGGCGCGCGCGCTGCACGATTTCAGCGGGCGCAAGGGGCGTTTCGTCGCCGTCAATTGCGGCGCCATTCCCGAAACCATGCTGGAATCCGAACTCTTCGGCCATGAGGCCGGGGCCTTTACCGGTGCGCGCGAGAAGCGCATCGGCAAGATCGAGTATGCCGACGGTGGTACGCTGTTTCTCGACGAGATCGAATCGATGCCGCTTGCCGCCCAGGTGCGGCTGCTGCGCGTACTGCAGGAGCGCGTCATCGAACGGCTCGGCTCCAACGTCGAGCTGCCGGTTGACATGCGCGTCGTGGCGGCGACCAAGGCGGATCTGCATGCGGCGGCCAAAAAGCGCGATTTCCGTGAAGACCTTGCCTACCGCCTCGACATCGCCCGTGTGGAGCTGCCGTCACTGGCGCAACGCAAGGGCGACGTCGGCCTCTTGTTCCAGCATTTCCTCGGCCTCGCCGCCAAACGACAGGGCCGCACCCCGCCGCGGGTGAGCGCCGAACTTCTGGCCGAACTCAATGGCAGGTCATGGCCGGGCAACGTTCGCGAACTGCGCAACGTCGCGGAGCGCTTCGTGCTCGGGCTTGAAGACCGCTCCGATATCGACCGGGCAGCGGCAGGCGGCGAGACGTTGGGGGTGCAGATGGACCGCCTCGAGCGCGCCATCCTTCTCGACAGCCTCGCCAGGCACGACGGCCGCGTCGGCGCGACGGCCGATGCGCTCGGCATCTCCCGCAAGACGCTCTACCTCAAGATGCGCAAATTCGATATTGCCGCCCAGGGCGATGGCGAAGCCGGCTGATGTTACCGGTTTGACCCCGTCCTTTTGCGAGGTTGTTACCTTTTTTACCCATCAGCCGACAAAGAACTGCTGATTTCCGGCGGTTTTCAATCTGGCACGGTGCTTGCTCTCAATAGATCGGACACCAAACAAGCGGTGTCCCTATTGGGAGGAGATACCTATATGTTGAAGACCATTGCTGCGGCGATGCTGATGTCGGCTGCCTTCGTCGTGACGGTTTACGCCCAGGACGGCGGGAAAGTCACGATCGTCACGTCGTTTTCCAAGGATGTGACCGATCCGTTCAAGGCGGGCTTCGAAGCGGCCAACCCCGGCTTCACCCTCGACGTCCAGAACAAGAGCACGAGCTCGGGCGTCAAATACATCGATGAAACCAAGGTGAACAACCAGGTCGACCTGTTCTGGGCATCGGCCCCGGACGCATTCGACAGCCTCAAGAGCCGCGAGCTGCTCGCCAAGTTCACGCCTTCGGTCACCGGCCTTCCTGAAAAGGTCGGCTCCTACCCCGTCAACGACAAGGACGGCTATTACTTCGGCTTTGCCGCCTCCGGTTACGGCATTATGTCGAACGATCGCTATCTCGAAGCCAACGATCTGCCGAAGCCGGTCGAGTGGAGCGACCTGACCAAGCCCGAATACCACGATCACATCGCGATTGCTGCGCCCTCGCGTTCGGGCACGACCCACCTGACGATCGAGACGATCCTGCAGGGCGAAGGCTGGGACAAGGGCTGGGCGACGCTGAAGGGTATCGGCGGCAACCTGCAGCAGGTCACCGAGCGTTCGTTCGGCGTTCCTGACGCGGTCAACTCCGGCCAGACCGGCATCGGCATCGTCATCGACTTCTTCGCCTTCTCGGCACAGGCAAGCGGCTTCCCTGTCAGCTTCGCCTACCCGTCGGTCACGACGGTCGTTCCGGCCAATATCGGCATCGTTGCCAATGCGCCGAACCAGGCCGGTGCTGAAGCCTTCGTCAACTACCTGCTTTCGGAAAAGGGCCAGGCCGTTCTGCTCGAACCGGCGATCCGTCGTCTGCCGATCAACCCGGCCCTCTACGAAAAGGCACCGGAAGGCTTCCCGAATCCCTACAAGGATCCGCGCTTCCAGTCGATGATCACGTTCGATTCCGACGTTTCGAAGAAGCGCACCGACGTCGTCGACACGCTCTACGATCAGCTGATCTCGTTCCAGCTCGACAACATCAAGGGCGCCACCAAGGCGATCCACGAAGCCGAAAAGGCAGTTGCCGCCAACGAACAGGCTCCCGCACGCGCTTTGCTGACGGAAGCCCACGCGCTGATCGCGGCCATGCCGATCACTGCCGACGAAGCTGCCAGCCAGCAGATCCGCGACGCCTTCACCGGCGGCGAGGAAAAGACCGCCCGCCAGGCGGAACTCGAGCAGAAATGGGCCGCCTTTGCGACCGAGAAGTACGCCGCCGCCAAGGCCAAGGCCGAGGAAGCGCTGGCTCTCGTCGACTGACGCCGGCTTAAAAAGCCGCCTGCCCCGGCGGGCGGCCATCCCCGAAAACCATGCCTTCGCCAAGCCTGACGCGCCTGCCGGTCGGCTCTCAGTGATGCGAACCGATCCTGAAGCAACCGCGCAGCAGCCGACAGCGTTGCTGCGACCCCAGCGATCCAGAGGCGCAGGGGCGCCGCAAGCGCGTCAGGCTTGTCGACCAAAATCCGGAGTCTGCCCCATGGCGCTCGTTCAATCCATTCCCATAAGACGCGTTTCGGCCAAGCCCGGACAGATCTTTCCGATCTCGCTGATCGCGCTTTTCCTCGCCATCTTCCTGGTCATCCCGGCCGGTACGGTGATCTACACCGCCTTCACCGAAAAGGGCACCGGAGCGTTGACGATCGTCAACTTTGTCGACTTCTTCAACACCGATCTGTTCCGGCGGTCGTTCTTCAACTCCGTCTACGTCTCCGGCATGTCGGTGGTCTGGGCAAGCGCCATCGCGCTGCCGCTCGCGGTTTTGACCACGCGCTTCGACTTCCGCGGCTCGCTGATCATCCAGACGCTCGGCTTCGTGCCGCTGATCATGCCGCCATTCGTCGGTGCGGTCGCCATGCAGCTGCTGTTCGGCCGCAACGGCACCGTCAACCTCATCCTGAATGACTGGTTCGGCATCCGCATTCCCTTCATGGAAGGCCTGAACGGCGTCATCTTCGTGCAGTCGCTGCACTATTTCCCCTTCATCCTCATCAATCTGTCGACCAGCCTGCGCAACATCGACCGCTCGATGGAAGAAGCAGCCCAGAACCTCGGCTCGTCCGGCTTCCGGCTGTTCCGCCGCGTCGTCTTCCCGCTGGCAATGCCCGGCTATCTCGCCGGCGCTTCGCTGGTCTTCGTCAAGGTCTTCGACGACCTGGCAACGCCGCTGCTTCTCAACGTCAAGGACATGCTGGCGCCCCAGGCTTACCTCCGCGTCACTTCGGTCGGCCTCACCGATCCGATGGGCTATGTCATCTCGGTCATCCTCATCACCGTCTCGATCTTCGCCATGTGGCTGTCAGCGATCGCTATGCGCGGCAAGGACTATTCGACGACGCAGCGCGGCGGCGGTGGTCTTTCCCGTCGCAAGCTGAGCCGCGGTGAGAGCGTCATAGCCTATGGCGTCGTCGGCCTGATCCTGCTGCTCGTGCTGTCGCCGCATATCGGCTTGCTTCTGCTGTCGCTTGCAACCGTGTGGTCGTTCAGCCCGTTGCCGGACGCCTATACGGTCGCGCACTACGGCCGCGTCTTCGGCGAAAGCTCGCTCTACATCAAGAACACGCTGATCTACGCCAGCCTCGCCGGCCTGATCGACGTGGTCATCGGTGGCGCCATCGCCTATCTCGTGCTGCGAACCAAGGTCGTAGGCCGTCGCTGGCTCGACTGGGCGGCAACCGCCGCACTCGCCATCCCCGGCGTCGTGCTCGGCATCGGCTACCTCCGCACCTTCTACGGCATCACGCTGCCGGATGGTACGCCGCTTGCGACGCTCTGGGTCATGGTGGTGCTGGCACTCGCCATCCGTCGTCTGCCCTACGCGCTCAGAGCCTGCTACGCCGCATTGCAGCAGGTGTCGGAATCGCTGGAGGAGGCCGCCGAAAACCTCGGCGCCACCAAGCAGCGAACGATCCGGCGCATTGTCCTGCCTTTGATGACGGGTGGTCTGCTCGCCGGCTTCGTCACCAGCTTTTCGACGGCCGCCGTCGAACTGTCGGCAACCCTGATGCTGATCCAGAGCAACTCGGACGCACCGATCGCCTACGGGCTCTACGTCTTCATGCAATCGCCGGCGGGTCGTGGCCCGGGTGCAGCCCTCGGCGTCATCGCCGTCATCATGGTCGCACTCTGCACCCTGCTCTCGCACTACGTCATCGAGCGGCGCCAGAAGGCGCTCGGCATGACGAAATAGAAACTCGGGAGGAACACTATGACTGTCAACATCAACAGCGCAGCGCTCGCGGTTAGCCCCGCCAAGGCGATCAGCATCAGCGACGTCAATCTCTACTACGGCGCGCTCCACGTGCTGAAGGATATCAACCTGGAGATCCAACCGGGCGAGTTCTTCGCCTTTCTCGGCCCGTCCGGCTGCGGCAAGACCACGCTTCTCAGGCTGATCGCCGGCTTCAACAATGCCCGGCAGGGCAAGGTCGTCATCGGCGGCCAGGACGTGCTCGACATGCCGCCGTGGAAGCGGGACATCGGCATGGTCTTCCAGTCCTACGCGCTCTGGCCGCATATGACGGTGGCCGCCAATGTTGCCTTCGGCCTGGAAGAGCGTCGCCTGCCGCGCGCGGAGGTCGAACGCCGGGTCCAGGCGGCACTCGAACTCGTCGGGCTGAAACATCTCGCCGATCGCCGCCCGTCGCAGCTCTCCGGCGGACAGCAGCAGCGCGTCGCACTTGCCCGCACCATCGCAATCGAACCGAAGGTGCTTCTGCTCGACGAGCCGCTCTCCAACCTCGACGCCAAGATGCGCGTCGAAGTCCGGCGGGAGCTGCGCGACCTGCAGCAGCGGCTGAAGTTGACGACGATCTTCGTCACCCACGATCAGGAGGAGGCCAACACCGTCTGCGACCGTATCGCCGTCTTCAATGAAGGGCGCATCCAGCAGGTGGGAACGCCGATGGGCCTCTATGAGAAGCCCGCCAACCTGTTCGTCGCCAACTTCCTCGGCACCGCCAACATCCTTGACGGCACCGTCTCGGGTTCCGGCACGCAGCGCACGTTCGAGGTTGCAGGCGCCGGCTCGATCCCGATCCCGGCAGGGGCGTCGGTACCGGCGGGCGCCAAGCTCGTCTTCCGGCCGCAATATGCGACGCTCGCCACGCTGGAGCCGGGTGCGGTCGCCTTGACCGGCACGATCGCGCATCGCGAATTCCTGGGCGCCACCGTCCGCTACGGCGTGCAGGTCGGAACGGCCACGGTGCTGATCGACGCACCGTTCCATTCCGGCGGCTCTCTGCTAGAGACCGGAGCCACGACGACACTCGGCCTCAAGCCGTCCTCGGCGCTTTGGCTTGCCGAGTAAGCAACCAGGCACCCGCCGGCCGTCGGTCGGCGGGTGTCCTTCTTTCTTTTTTTCATGTCGGTGCGCCGCGCCGTCGAACTTCGAGCATGTCATGACCTCCCATTTGCCAAACATCATCCTCATCCGCCACGGCGAAACCCAATGGAATGTCGCCGGTCGGCTGCAAGGCCGAAAGGACACGCCGTTGACGGCAAACGGTGTCCGGCAGGCGCTCGCCGTCGGGCTGCGGCTGGCGGAAAGAATTGCCGGCGAGACGAAACTCAAATTCTGGGTTAGCCCGCTTGGGCGCGCGCGCCAGACGGCGTCGATCCTTGCCGACACATGGTCTGTTCCCTTCGAGCAATTCACCCATGACGAGGCACTGGTGGAAAGGGCCTACGGCTCCTGGGAAGGGCGCGCGCACGATGAGATCGAGAGGGATCTCGCGCACGAATATGAGGCGCATAGCGCCGAACCGTGGGATTACGCCATGCCCGGCGGCGAAAGCCGCACCACGCTCGACGGCCGCCTGCTCGCCTGGCTCGCCACCCTCGACCACGAGAATACACACGTGGTGGTGACCCATAGCGGCTGCGTGCGCGCCCTGCGCGGCATCTATACCAAGGCGTCCCGCGAAGAGATCCTCGCCTACCGCGAACCGCAAACGGCCTCGTTCCTGCTTTCGACCGACCATGAAACCATGATCGGCATACCGCTCAGCATTCTGCGCGCACTCGGCTGCGAAGGCGAGGGCCGAACCGTCTGGATCTGAACGGCGACGGTCCGACGTTGGCTCGAGCGGGCCCGGCTGCGCGCGCTATCATGCCGCAGCCGTCCAAACCGGAAACGCGCTATTCCAGAAGAGTGCTAGATGACGACCAGCCCTGACGAGCAAACCGTCATGTTCCGCCCCCGCGCCTTGGCGTCGAGCAAGGCGGCATCGGCCCGCGTCAGAAGCGTCGCGACCGTGCCTTCGCGTGGCGACGAGGCAATACCGATCGACACGGACACGGAGCCGAGGATGCGTCCGCGGTGAGAAAGCGGCGTCGTGCCGATCTTGTCGCGCAGGCGCTCGGCGAATTCAAAGCCCGCCGCCTCGCTCATTTCGGGCAGCAGCATCGTGAACTCCTCGCCACCGAAACGATAGGTCGCGCCCAGCTCGCCGGCCGCGTCGAGCATGATCTGGGCAACATACTGCATCACCACATCGCCGGCGTCGTGGCCGAACTCGTCGTTGAAGCGTTTGAAGTGATCAATGTCGATCATGAGGCAAACGAGCGGCCGTCCGGCCCGCTCCCGCAATTGCTTGTTCAGGGCTTCGTCGAGGCAGCGCCGGTTGAGCAGCCCCGTCAATGCGTCGCGGACCGCCAGGTTGGTCAGTTTTTCGCGCAGCTGTAGGTTGGCCACAGCCAGGCCGATATTTTCCGCGATCAGCTCGAGATAAAGCCGCGACGTCTCGACGGCCGGCTGCTCGGGCGAGCGTTCCTCGAAATAGAGCAGACCGATCGTATCGCCCTGAGCGGTCAGCGGCACGCACAGTCCAGCGACATCGCTCTCGTCCAGATGCTGGCAGGCAATATCGCCCTGCCCGCCATTGCTGACATGCGGCCGGCCGCGGCGAAGCCCCCAGCAGGCACTGGAAGGGAAAGTATCGGCCGAATGTTGCGGGTCGAGCCAGGTGCCGACACGCGTCAGCGACGTGCGGTTATCGTTCAGCACATAGAGATGACCGGCAAGGTTGGGGAAGATCTGCGGTGCGAACCGGGCTACGACCTCGGCCAGTTCTTCCTGGATCTGGCACGCCTGCAGCCGATGCATCATTTGCAGGATGAGGTCCTTGGTCTGCTGATCCAGTCGGCGCTCTGCATCGAGCCGGTCCCGCTCCAGCCCGTTGGTGCGAAAGATATGGATCGCCTCGTTCATCTCGCCGATCTCGTCGCGGCGGCGGTCGAGCGGAACTTCCACGTCGTAATCCTGCTTGGCAAGCCGCGTCACGATGCCCGTCATGCGCACCAGCGGCATGGCCACGCGCCGCTTGAGCACGAAATAAAGGACACCGAGGAAGAGCGCCGCAGTCATGGCGAGCATCGTCTTGGCGGCGATGGCGAACCAGTCGCTTCGCTCCTTTGCCTGCTCCAGTGCCGCGCCGGTTCTGGCCTTGGTCAGTTCGCGGAAGCGGACCACCGTTTCAAGCAACGCCGTCTGCAGACGGTCGTGCTCCGGACCGAAGAGCATTTGTTGCGCTTTTGCCTGGTCGCCCTCCTGGTAGGCGGCGATCGCCGAAACCTCGATCTTGTCGAGGGCCTCTACCTCGCGCTCGACCTCCTGAAGTGCCGCCAACTCGGCCGGTGACGCCCCAACCTCCCGCACGTTCTTGATCGCCGCCTCGTGCGCGCGCTCTTCCTCTTCCCTGCCATGGAAGCGTTCGAGATGGCGCAGGTCGCCGCGCATCACGTACAGACGGGCAGCATCGCTCCGTTCCTCAGCGCCGAGCGCAAGATCTTCGCCAAGCGTGTCGAGCACAAGATGCTGCTCGGCCGCCTGCCGCTCCTCGATCGCGCTGTTCGTCGACAGGATGAACGCTACACCGGAAAGTCCGGTCAAAAGGACCGTGACCCCGTAGGCCCAGTTTGTAATCGCATTGATTCTCATGGGATGATCTATAGCCGATGGCGACGGAATAGCCGACATTGGAAAGCGCAGCGAGCGACGCATTTGCCAGAATGTAAACGACGTCGGGACCGGCTGCCGCCGGTCCCGACGTCGTTTACATACAAACTAAAGCGGTGATGCCGTCGTTACCATTTCTTGCTGAGCTTCAGGGTCAGCGTGCGGCTTTCGCCGTAGCCGCACACCGAAAGCCCCTGGCACCCCTTCACATATTCCTTGTCGAAGAGATTGGAGACGTTGAGCGATGCCGCCCAATCGTCCTTCTCGTAGCGAATTGCCGCATCGACCAATGCGGCCGAGGGCACTTTGCGCGTGTTCTCCGCATCCGCCCAGGATTCCCCCTGGTATCTGACGCCGGCGCCAAGGCTGACCCCCTCGAGCGCTCCTGAAGGCACGGTATAGTCGAGCCACAGCGACGCCTGAGCGTTGGGAACAAGGTACGGCGTCTTTCCCACCAACGCCGTGTTCGCGTCTTCGGTCACCTCGAGATCCATGAAATCAAGACCGGCGATCAGCTTCCAATCTTCGTTGATATTGGCCTTGCCCTCAAACTCGATGCCGCGGGAACGCACCTCACCCGTCTGGGTGGAAATGCTCGTCAACGGGTCGGTCACGAGAGCATTGCGCTTGGTCAACTGATAGAGTGATGCCGTCAACACGCCGTCGAATAACGTCGGCTCGTATTTGACCCCGACTTCGAACTGTTCACCTTCCTGCGGCTTGGTATTGCCTGTTGCTGTCACCGCGACGATCGGGTTGAAGAAGGTCGCGACGCTGACATATGGGGTCAGGCCATTGTCGAACTCATAGGCAAGGCCAGCGCGGCCGCTGAAAGCGCCTTCGTTGTAGCTGAAGGCGTTATTTTGCGTCGGAGCCCAGAAGGTCGGGCCGTTTTTGGTGTTGGTGTCCACGTAATCGTAGCGACCATTGAGCGTGACGAGCCAGCCCTGACCGAACCTGATCTGATCCTGCGCATAAACGCCCAGCTGCTGCTGCGTAACCACCTGATTGATATAGGTGGCGTTTGCGGGCTGCGGCGCACCATAGATCGGATCCGTTGCGCTGATGGGTGTAGCGGCCGACGAAGCCTGCACATGGTCCAGCCGGTAGTACTTGTAGTCCAGGCCAACGAGCAGCGTATGATCCAGTGCCCCGGTTTCGAATTCTCCTTCGACACGGTTGTCGACGGCGAAGGTATCGACCTTCGATGTCGCCTCAAACCCCAGACGATAAAGGAGATTGTCGGGGGTGGCCGGCACTGTCGACGACGGGAAGGGCAGGCTCGGATCGTAGTAACCGAAGGTATATGGGCCGTTCTCATGCTTGTAGAGATGGCCGTACCGCAGGTTCTGGCTAAACTGCCAACCGCCTTCAAACTCGTGCGTGAATTCATAGCCGATCATCTGCTGGACATAGGTGCCCGTATCCAGATCCGGCTCACCATAAAGTGCATCGCGGTCGATCTTACCGAAGGGTGCATCGACGACCGTGCCGACATAAGGCAGGAAGCCGTTGCCGACGTGCACCTGGTCGAGGCCCTGTAGAACACCGTAGACCGTCAGGCTTGTCGCATCATCAGGCGCGTAGGTGATCTGCGGCAGGACGAAGCCGCGCAGATCGTTGGAGAAATCGGTGTAGGTATCGCCGCCCGACATCTTGCCGGTGACGCGATACCGGATGGTGCCATCGTCCGTCAGCTTGTCGTTGACATCGAAGCCGGTGAAGGCATTGCCAAAGTTGTTGATGCCGATCTCGGTATAATAGAGCGGTTCATCGAATGGCCGCTTGCTGATCAGGCTGACGATACCGCCTGCGTTGGCGCCGCCGTAGAGCGCCGAGGCGGGCCCCTTCAGCACTTCGACCCGCTCGAGCATGAAGGGGTCGATTTGAAAACCGCCGAAACCAAAGCTGAAAAGCGTCAGACCATCGAGGAACACGCCGGTCTGCGTCGCGTCGAAACCGCGGATGTAGTACCAATCCGTATCCGCATCGGTGCCGAAAGGCTCCGTCGTCACACCCGGCGTGTAGCGCAGGGCCTCATCGACCTTGTTGACCACGCCGCGGTCGTCGAGCTCATCGCGACCGATGACGGAGACGGATTGGGGAATTTCGCTGATCGGCGTGGCCGACTTCGAGCCCGTCGTCGTCGCCTTGGCGACGTAACCGTCAACGGGGCCGGTGGCCTCGTCGCGTAAGCCCTGTGCCTGCACCTCGATCTTTTCGAGTTTCGTGGCGATACCGTCCTGGGCGACCGCCGCCGTCGACACGAGCAAGGCGATACCGGCAACGCCACTCGCAAGGAATTTTCTCAAACGCACACTTTCACCATCACGCTGCATCGTATCGTCGCCCTTTGATGCCGGACCCGCCATCCCCACGACGTGCGGCCCGACTTTCTGACTGCTGATAAGATGACCGTTTATCTCAACTATTAGGACGGGGCTTGTTTCGAACCCTGAAAGTTGAACGCTCTTGGGCAAATGTGTGCGGGCAACTGTTCAAGGCTGAAGGCATTTGCTCAGGCGAGACGGCTTCTTTTCCAAAGAGCCGGCGTCGTTCCGACTGCCTTGCGGAAGACGCGGGTGAAATGTGCCTGATCCGAAAAACCAGTTTCGGCAGCGATCGCGGTCAGCGACGCTTCATTCTTTAAAAGCAGATGCTTGGCTCGCTCGATGCGCGCGTTAGTCTGCCACTGGTGCGGCGCCACGCCTGTCGATGCCTTGAAGGCATGGCTGAAATGGGACTGCGAAAGCCCGGCGAGACCAGCCAGTTCCTCGAGCCGGATGTTGCGAAGGCTGTTTTCCTCGATGTATTCCACCGCCCGACGCAACTGCCATGACGCGAGCTGGCTGCGCTTGCGTGCGCTGCTGCGATTGAGCTTCATCAGGTCGATGAACAGCGCCAGCGTCAGCCCGTCGCCGTAGAGATCGTGTAGTGGCTGCGGATTGAGGCATTCGGCAGCGATCAGTCGGGCGAGTTGGAGAAACCGCTCGTCGTGGAACATCAGCCGTGGCACGGCGCATTGGCCGGCGTCGAGATCCTCCATCAGCCGTCGGCTAAGGATGTCGATGTTGAAGTGCAGATCGAGATGGCGGATGTATTTGACATCAACCACATCCGCCCAGATCTCCATGCCGGCGGGGATGTAGGAGATCGCCTGTTGCCGATAGTTCTGGACGGCGCCGTTTGCCTGCGAGGAAAGCTTGACGTTGCAGCTGCTCCCACCCCGCGCATCGAGAACGATGAACATCCGCGGATCATCCGAGACGTAGTAGCCGCCGGCATGGGGGTCGCATTCCACATCCCACACGTCGGCAATGATCCCGTTCCATTCCCGGCGATGCAACTCGCCCTGGATCTTGAAACCGGCAATCTTGTTCTGCATCCGCGGCTGAAACGTCATTATCGCGTTGCCCGTCTTCGGGAAGGTCTGTCTTGGCTACTTTATTCCTTCCTCCAATACTCATCTTTAAGCCGCAACGGAAGTCCCCGGCGATTGCTTTTGGAGAGAACAGCACCAAGCGGATCTGAGGGTGAAAGACTGCGGCGTGGCATGATTTTTTTCGAGATTCCACACCAAAGGATCACACGGACAATCCCCAGCAGGGCCGATAGGGCTATAAGGCTGCACTCAAACAGATCAGGAGCTTACGATGGACACCGTCGAAATCGCAGACCGCAGCGAATTTGCCCTCTGGGCAATCCAGCGCGCACAGGAAATCGTCGTGACTGAAGGCGCGTCTTTCGCCATGGCGGCACGCGACATGGACGATACGGCGCTGACCGCTGCTGCAGCAGCACTCGGTAAGGCCATCAGCGACGCCATGATCGAAGTGTTCGACGGTCTCATGGCCGAGTAAGAGACCGATTCGTTCGCAATGTGCAAAGGGCCACGGCAAGCGCGGCCCTTCTCTCATTTTTTCGCCTTCTGCCGTGCAAGCTCTTTCTTGAAGGCGGCACGGGACTTTTCGACGATTTGGCCCAGCAAGGCCGGATCGACGAAGGCATCTTCCTCGCCCGCATCCCGCCGCGCGGCGCGGCCGATAATGTCGGCGATATCGGGATGAGCGGGCAGGACCACATCCGCCGTCATGCCTCCCAGCCGGTCGAAGCTGGTCTCGAAGTCGGCAACGATCCCGGGATAGCGCTTGTTGCCGAAGAGCTTGTTGCCGGCGACGGTGACGCTGCAGGGAAAGACCACCTTGAGCGCACGCCCGGCCTCGCTCACCGACGTTGACCAGGTGGTGCAGCCCGGCGTGTGGCCGGGCGTCAGCGTCGCCTTCATGCTGACGTCTCCGAGCGTCACGACTTCGCCGTCGTCAAGCACATGATCGACCTTCACCGCCGGAAAGGTTCCACGCTTATAGGTGGTCTCACCATCATGCAGGCCGTTTTTCAGTGCCCAGCGATCCGCCGCGATCGCATAGAGCTTGGCGCCGCTGTCACGCTTGATTTGTGCAACGCCAGCGACATGATCGTAATGCGCATGGCTCGTGACGATGATCTTGATGTCGGAGCGTTTGAAACCGAGTGCTGCGATATTGTCCTCGACAAGGGATGCGGTGCTCTTCAACGTGCCGTCGAGCAGAATGGCCTGCTTGCCTGAGGTGATGAGGTAGGCCGCCAGCCCCTTGGTCCCGACGTAATAGATGTTGCCGACGACGCGGAATGGCTTTGTCGGCTGCGACCATTCGGCGTTATCAGCCATTGCCGCACTCGCCAGGCATACCGTGGCGACCACCGTCGCCAGCGCGCGTCGCATCATCTTTCTCATACAAGCCTCCGCATCTCGAATTTGGTTTCCATGAACCTCGGACGCGTCCTGCCTAAGGAGCCGTGGCGGGGTCGGCAAACGACGATAATTTGCGGCAGCCATTAGAATAATTTGCATTTCGATGAACCTGGACAGTCGGGGCCAGCAGCCACAGGCACTTGGCCCGAAAATCCCGACCACGCAATGCTCATGCAACCCTTGCGTACGAGGGTCGATCTCATTTCGATTAGCAGAAGAGGGACGATGATGATGGAAACCAGGCTTCATGGCGCCTGCGGCACGCAGTGTTAGGGCTAGGCGTTCGAAGGGCCCGCGCGATCGGGCGCCTCATGCTGCTTGCCTTCACGCCTTGGCTCGCGCTTGTTTTCTTCCTGGTCGACGCCCATGCCGAAACCAGCGGCACCGCCCGGGAGAAATCCGTCGCCATCACATTCGATGATCTTCCCCACGCCAATGCCGGCACCGACGGAACAGATCAACCTTCGCCTCAATGCATCCAGGATGCGAATGCCCGCATTCTTGCCGCCCTCAGGGATCACAAGGCGCCGGCTATCGGCTTTGTCGTGGAAAGCAAGGTTCGCGCGATCGGTCCGTTTGCGAAAGATATCCTGAAGGATTGGACCGGCCCGCGGCTGACGCTCGGCAACCATACCTTCTCGCACGCGGACACCAACACGCTCGACATCGCCGGCATCGAGCGCGAGATCGTCGATGGCGAGAAGACGACGAGGCGAACGCTAAAGGCGGCGGGCAAGCAGCTGCGTTTCCTACGGTTTCCCTACAATCACACCGGCGACACAACGGAAAAGCAGAAGGCGATCGCGGCGCTTGCGGCGAAGCTTGACTACACGATCGCCGCCTCGACCATCGATACCTCCGATTACGTCTTCGACCGCGCCTATGAGCGCGCGCTTGCCGAAAACGACACGGAAGCCGCCCACCGCATCAGGACGGCCTATCTGATGCACACCCAACAGCAGATCGCCTATTACGCCGGTCTCAACGAGCAGGTCCTTGGCTACGAGCCGCCGGCATTCTGCTCTTGCATGTCAACCGGCTGAATGCCGACGCGATGAAGGGGATCCTGTCGCTGTTCGAAGAGAGCGGCTACAGTTTCACAACGCTCGAAAAGGCGCAGGCCGACGCCGCCTATCGGCGACCGCTGTCCTACGCGACGAAATTCGGTCCGATGTGGGGTTACCGCTGGGCGAAGGACAGGAACGTGCGCGTTGACGGCAGCCTGGAACGAGAGCCGCCGGAATGGATCGTCAGCTACGGCGAATAGCTCGGCACACCGGTCGCAGGTTGACCTTCAGTATCGAGTTGCTCCCAGCAGATCCCCTTTCGCTGACGGCACTCCCCCGCCAACGCATTGCAGCCTATGCCGAGTTGCTCGCCTCCGGCTCATGCAATCGGGCGGCGCTATCCTCCTTCGCCGCCATCAGCCAATCGTGGAAGGCGGACATCGCCAGTGTCGGCGCGCGCGACCGCAGCCGCGTCAGCCAGTAGCTCCCCATCGAGGTATAGACGTCGAAGGGCTGCCGCACTGTGCCGTTCGACAGCAGTCGGGAAAACATCAAAGGCGGCGCAAGCGCCACACCGATGCCCTGGGCGGCTGCCTCCATCATGGCGAGCGACGAATCGAAGACGACGCCCTTGAGCAGCGGCGCCGGATAGGTGATGCCGGCAGCGGCAAACCAGTTCACCCATTCGTCCGCCCGATAGGACCTGAGCAGCGTCTGGCCCAGAAGATCGGCGGGACGGCGCAGCGTATCGGCAATCTCAGGTACGCACAGCACCGAAAGCGGCGCCTCGAACAGCCGCGTCGCCTCGATGTTGTGCCAGGAACCGCTGCCGAAGCGAATGGCGTAGTCGAGCCCCTCGGCGGCCATGTCGACACGATTGTTGTTCGTCGACAACCGGACATCGATGAAGGGATATTTTTCCTGAAAATCCGCAAGGCGTGGCAGCAGCCAGCCGACGGCAAAGGTGCCGACTGCGCCGATCATCAGCACCTCCCGCAGATGGCCGCCCTCGAACCGTTCGAGCATATCGGCCATGCGATCGAAGGAATCCTGGAGTACCGGCAGCAACGCCTCGCCCTCGGCGGTGATCATCAGACCGCGCGGCAGCCGCTTGAACAGCGTCACGTTGAGACGGCTTTCCAGCAGCTTCACCTGGTGGCTGACCGCCGCCTGCGTCACGCACAGTTCGATCGCCGCGCGGGTAAAACTCAGATGTCGCGCGGACGCCTCAAAGGCCCGCAGCGCATTGAGGGGGAGATATGGCCTGACCATGGATGCCCTAATTCAGCTAATGGGTCCTGCAAATAAACGTGGTTTGCCGCTGCGGTGCAACCTCTTTACGGTGAACTCACGTCGGCACCCTGTTTCGCCAGGACGAGACTGCCAACATATCGAGGATCCGGCCCCTCAGACATACTTCCCCGTGGAGGACCCAACCATGTGTCGTCTCAACTGAACGCCCCATAGGCACGCGCCCAACACGTTTCGCACCGTCACATCCGCTCCGGCCGCAGCAGCGGACCAAGGCGGCATGTCACAGCCCTTGGTGGTGAGACTGAGGCGACGAACCGGCCGCGACGGGATAGGCGAAACATCGGGCTTCTAGGCCCGATCCGCCGCCCCGCACCGCCTTCACGCCACAAACTGATGCGCGTCAGCCGCTCCCTTGGATCGGATGGCGAAGCCATGTCCTTCGAAATTCGAAAGCCCCGACATCCGCCATGAAGTTCATTGCAAACCTGCTCGCAACCCTGATCAATCTGGCAACGCTTCTCGGCGTCGGGCTGGCATTCTGCGCCGCGGCCCTGACGCGAGACCTGCCGGATCATCGGGCGCTGGCGAACTGGGAGCCGGCGGTCACGACCCGGCTTTACGCCGGCGACGGCGCCATGATTGCGCAATATGCCCGGGAACGCCGTCTGTTCCTGCCGATCGGCGCCATTCCCGCCCGGGTCAAGCAGGCTTTCCTTTCGGCCGAAGACAAGAACTTCTACCTTCATCCGGGCATTGACCTGACGAGTCTTGCCACCGCGCTCTGGTCGAATGTCGCCAACTACGGCTCGGGCCGGCGCATGATTGGCGGATCGACGATCACGCAGCAGATCGCCAAGAATTTTCTCCTGTCCTCCGATCGAACGGTCGAGCGCAAGCTGCGCGAAGCGATCCTTTCGATCCGCATCGACCAGACCTATTCCAAGGACCGGATCCTGGAACTTTATCTCAACGACATCTATCTCGGTCTCGGCGCCTATGGCATCGCGCAGGCAGCGCTTACCTATTTCGACAAGCCGGTCGATCAACTGACGGTGGCCGAAGCGGCCTATCTCGCCGCCCTACCAAAAGCGCCGAACAATTATGACCCGTATCGCCATCCGGACCGAGCCGTCACCCGGCGCGACTGGGTCATCGAGCAGATGCGCCGCAACGGCGTCATCGACAGAGAGGTTGCAGCCGCAGCCACCGCCTCGCCCCTCAGCATCAGGCCGAAACGACAGGAGACATCCACCGACAAGGCGGACTACTTCACCGAGGAGGTGCGCCGCCAGTTAGGCACCCGCTATGGCGAGGCAGCGCTTTACACTGCCGGGCTCTCGGTTCGCACGACACTCGATCCGCGGCTGCAGCAAGCGGCCATGCGGGCGTTGCGAAAGGGACTGGTTGGCTACGACCAGGCAAAGGGGTACCGGGGGCCGATCACCCGCCTGCCTTCGCTTGAAGGGTGGCAGCAGGCGCTCGCCAAACGTCAGCCGCTCTCGGACGTTCCGGAATGGCAGCTCGCAGTCGTCCTCTCCGCAAGCAACGACAAGGCCGAACTCGGCCTCAGACCGTCAGGACCAGAAACGGCGACGGCGGCCGCAGACACGGCCATGATCGACCGCGATGACACAGCCTGGGCTCTGTGCCGGCTCGCCGAAGGCAAGCGTCGTTGTGCCTCATCCCTCAACGGCGTGTTGCAGCCGGGCGACGTCGTCTATGTCGAAAAGCAGGAGACTGGCTATGTCCTGCGCCAGCCGCCGCAGGTGCAGGGAGCGCTGGTCTCGATGGACCCGAACACTGGTCGGGTGCTCGCGGTCGCCGGCGGCTTTTCCTACGCGCAATCCGAATTCAATCGCGCGACCCAGGCTTACCGCCAGCCCGGCTCGTCGTTCAAGCCGTTCGTCTACGCCGCGGCACTCGATACCGGCTATGCGCCGACCACGCTCGTCATGGACGCGCCGATCGCCATCCCTGATGGCACCGGCAAGACATGGCGGCCGAAAAACTATGATGGGCGCTTCAGCGGTCCTTCGACCCTGCGAACGGGGCTGGAAAACAGCCGCAACCTGATGACCGTGCGCCTTGCTCGCCATCTTGGCATGGACCTTGTCGCCGACTACGGCAAGCGCTTCGGCATTTACGACGAGCTTCGCACCTACCTACCGATGGCGCTGGGCGCCGGCGAAACGACGTTGCTGCGGCTCGTTTCCGCCTATGCCGTCATCGCCAATGGCGGCAAGGCCATAACCCCGTCGATGATCGACCGTATTCAGGATCGATATGGCCGGACGATCTACCGGCAAGACAGCCGCCAGTGCGCGGACTGCAATGCGCTTGCCTGGGAAAACCAGGAAGAGCCTGATCTCGTCGACATCAGGGACTATGTGCTCGACCCGATGACGGCCTATCAGATCACTTCGATGATGCGTGGCGTGGTGGAAAGAGGCACCGCCAGAAATGTCGCCACGCTGGGTGTCCCGATCGCCGGCAAGACCGGAACGACCAACGACGAGAAGGACGTCTGGTTCGTGGGTTTCACCCCCAATATCGTCACCGGCGTCTTCCTCGGCTACGACACGCCGAAGCCGATGGGTTACGGCGAAACCGGTGGCGGTCTCGCCGCACCGATCTTCATCGACTTCATGAAGGTGGCACTTCAGGGAAAACCGGCGGCCGATTTTCATCCGCCGCCCGGCATGTCCTTCCAGACAGTCGACAGAAAGACGGGGCGGCCCGCGCAGGACGGCGCGCAAGGCGCCATCCTCGAAGCCTTCAAGCCGGGAACCGGCCCCTGCGACGGCGGTTGCGCCGTCATCGACGACAAGGAGATGGCCGAGTTGCCGGCCAACGGCGCCGACCAGGGCCTAACACCTGAATTGCGGCAGAAGCTGCTCAGCAATACCGGCGGGCTCTACTGATATGGTGCAACGGCTTCAATCGCGCGCGGATCGCCGCAAGCGCATCCTCTTTCTGATAGCCGTGTTTATCGTCGTGTTCCTGACGATGTTCGGGCGACTGATCCAGCTCGGCACGGCCGAAATCGAGACCACCGGCTATGTGCCGAAGCGCCCCTCGGTCGATCGCCCTTCGATCCTGGATCGCAACGGCAATCTGCTGGCGATCGATGTGCCAAGCTCCGGTGTCTATGCCGAGCCCCGCTTCATCGTCGACGTCGACGAGGCGGTGGAAAAGCTGACGGCCATCTTCCCCGATCTCGATGCTCGCGAACTGCACCAGCGGCTGAAAAGCAAGGCGCCCTTCGCGTGGATCAAGCGTCAGGTGACACCGGCTGAGGAGCAGGCGCTCTGGGACGCGGGCATTCCGGCCGTCGGCTTCCAGCGGGAAAAGCGGCGTGTCTACCCCAATGGTTCGCTTGCCGCCCACGTGCTCGGCACTGTCGATATCGACAATATCGGCATTGCCGGCATCGAAAAATGGATCGAGAGCCAGGGCCTGGACGTGTTGCGCCAGACCGGCATGGACCTCTCCCATCAGAACCTGCAGCCCGTCACGCTGACGCTCGACATCCGAATCCAGCACGCGCTGCAGATCGAGCTTGCCAAGGCGATCGAGAAATTCGGGGCAAAGGCCGGTGCCGGATTGGTGCTCGATATCACCAATGGTGAAGTGCTGGCGCTTGCCTCCGCGCCGGATTTCGACCCCAACACCCCCGCCGATGCGCTGAAGCCTGATCGTATCAACCGCATTGCCGCCGCCACCTTCGAGATGGGCTCCACCTTCAAGGCCCTGACGACGGCCATGGCGCTCGATTCCGGGCAGTTCAACATCCGCTCCGTCATCGATGCCAGCAGGCCGCTGGCCTTCGGCCGGTTCCGCATCCGCGATTATCGCGGGAAATACCGGCCGCTCAGCCTGCCGGAAGCCTTCATCTATTCCTCCAACATCGCGATGGCCAAGATGGCGATCGCGCTCGGCCCTGAGAACTTCCGCGCCTTTCTCTCTCGTTTCGGACAGATGTCGCGACTGACGACCGAGTTGCCGGAGAGCGCGCATCCGCAACTGCCGCGCTCCTGGCGCGAGATCGATACGGCAACCGCATCCTACGGCCACGGCATTGCCGTGACGCCGCTGCAGGCGAGCATTGCGGTTGCGGCCCTCGTCAACGGCGGGCGCCTGATCAGGCCGACATTGATCAAAGGCTCTGATGTCGAAGAGCGGGTGCTGGCCGCCGACCTCATCAAGCCGGAAACCGGCGAGGCCATGCGTTTTCTGCTCCGCCTCAATGCCAGAACCGGATCGGCGCGAAAGGCCGAAGTCAAAGGTTATTTCATCGGCGGCAAGACCGGCACGGCCGAAAAGGTCGTCGCTGGACGCTATGCCAAGGATCTCAATCTCACGTCCTTCATGGGTGTCGTTCCGGCCGACGATCCGCGCTATCTGCTCCTGACCATTCTGGACGAGCCCAAAGGGTTGCCGGAAACCTATGGCTTCCGCACCTCCGGCTGGAATGCCGCCCCGCTCGGCGGTGCTGTGTTCGAGCGCATCCTTCCGATGATGAGCCTGATGCCGTCCTTCGACGTCCGGGACGTGAGCTTTCCGTCGATCGTTGCGCAGCAGGCCTATGGTTCCGAGCTGTTTTCAGGTGCGACCCTGCACGGCGCGTCCGGCCATGACACACCCATTGAAGAGCCACTTTGAGGTAAGACGGCAATTGTGACCTGTCAGCCGAATTGCGGCCGAGGGCGAGACCCGCCCTCGGCAAAGTCATCGGAGCAATGCGTTCAAGACCGCTCGAAACGACCCTCGGACACGATCTCCGTCAGGGGTTTCCGCGGGCTCGGCACTTCGCGCTCCCGCAACCCCTCGGGCAATTGCGCCTTGTCGCCGATCCTGCCGATCGCCACGGCGGCTTCAACGCGGTAATCGGACGGCACGCCAAGCTCGGTCCGCGCCCTGTCGTAGTCGAGGCCGGCCATACCGTGCGCCTGCCAACCGGAATAGGCGGCCTGCAGCGCGAGCGCACCCCATGCGGCCCCTGTGTCAAACGAGTGCGTATAGGAAGGCACTTCCTCGCTGGCGCCAGGAGGCAGCAGCGACGTTTTCGACAGCACGAAGATCAGTGCGGAAGCCTCCTTGGCCCAGCTTTGATTGAATGCGTTGAGAATGCCGAACAGTTTGTCCCAATGCTCGGTGCCTCTGCGGGCATAGATGAAATGCCAGGGCTGGGCGTTATAGGCCGACGGCGCCCAGCGCGCCGCCTCCAGGATGCCGAACAGCTCGGCTTCGGAGATCTCCGCTCCGGCATAGGCGCGCGGCGACCAACGCTCGAGAAAGAGCGGGTTGATCGGGTGGCCGGCGATACGCGAATTGATTTCGATGGTCATGGCTTTCCTGTGTCGTGGCGTTGGTTTCAGCCTTCAGCCGCAATCGAAATCACCAGGTTTCGTACCGTTCGCGCCGACGGTTGAGATTGGAAATCTCGTCCGAAAGCTCTGCGATGCGGTCTCGAAGTTCGTTCGTTGTTCCGTCTTCGAAATCATCGATCCCGAAACAATCCCGCGCTTCGTAAAGCTCAAGCTTGCCTTGCAGGACATCTCGGATCGCGCTCAGGCGTTCATATTGCCGCAGGACACTCATGGCACACCTCATCAAAAGCCATCGTTGTCTAGGAAATGCGCAAACAACGGAAAAGGTTTCATTCGACTGCTCGGCTTCAAGCATCCTGAAAATTATCGAGTTAAACAGTGGATTAAAGGAACCTCGACCCAAAGATCGTACCAGGCTTGGAAAAGTGATCCGACGGCGTGCCGCGAGCGCTCGATCTCCGCGCCCGCCGATGCCTAAGGCCGCTCGCCTTGCAGGTGTTGCTCCAGAAACGGCAGATTGTCCTGGCCCCAATAAATCTCGCCGTCATAGCCGAACGTCGGGAACCCGAAGACGCCGCTCTTGAGAGTATGCTCCCGATCGGACGCCCATTTCTCGACAACGTCTGCGGCACTTTCCCGCGCAAGCAAGGCACTGCCATCGAAGCCTGCGCGCGTTGCTACTGCCTCGCGCACCTCTGACCGGCCGATGTCCTCGGCTCGGACCCAGAAGGCTTCCTGCAAAATCTCCGTCAAGGCGAACCAGTCCTTGCCGTCGAGATAGGTGGCAATCACCATCCGTGACGCAGGCGTGGGATCGGCGAGCGGCGGACGGCCGTCGAGCAGAAGTTCCCTGCCCCGCACACGGCTCCAGCGCTTCAGGTCGCGCGTGCCGTACGCTCGTCGCGCCTGCGGCCGATTGCGCGAGAAGATGCCGCCGTTTTCCTCGACCACCGTGGCCATGTAGGGCGTGATTGCCGCTTCGTGCCGGCGTGCGAGAGCCGCAAAGGCTTCAAGCCCGATGAACGACCAGGGCGAGCCGATCGAGAAGAAGTAGTCGATGCTTTTTGTCACTGTCAGATCTGCCTCATGGGTTTTGGATCTGGGATTGTAGGCAGCGGCCTAAGCCGCCGCCGGGTTCGCTGACAGCGTTCGAGCGGCCTCGCCCTTCGTCGGCGACCAGCCAAGCTCCGGTGCGATGCGCGTAAAGACATCATCGAGGATCTGGCGATACTCGTCGTGTTCGAATTCGTAGGGCAGTTCGAGCCTGAGTTCGCGCACATGCGGCAGGATCGGATCGGCCAACAGCCGTTCGAGGATCTGCTCGGACGTACCGACGAGATCGCTGGCAAACAGCGTGCGCCGCTCGCCCTGTGGTGTCAGCGTGCGCTCATGCCGGCTGGCGGCGTAGTCGAGATAGCGGCGCCGGGTGCTGGCGTTGGCGCCATCGAGCGGAACGATGACGCGCCCGAGCGCGACGCGTTTCTCTGCGCCGCCAGCCTGCCGATAGGTTTCGAGCTGGCGTGCCTGCGCCTCGAAAAAGTCGTTGGTCTGCTCGCCTGTCGTGACGTTGCCGATCAGGAGATTGAAGCCGTTCTCGCCGGCCCAGCGGGCGGAGCGCAAGGAGCCGCCACCGTACCACAGCCTGTCGACAAGCCCCTTGGCATGGGGTTGCAACCGTGGGCGCTGCGGGCCGAACGGTGTCTTGATGACGGTATGCTCGTCGCCGAGAAATGCCCCGCGCAGATTATCTGCAAAACGCAGAACCCGCTGATGGGAGAAATCGCTGGCAGACCAGTCTCCGTCAAAGGCGAGCGGACCGATGAGGTCCACATGTGGCGGGCGGCCCGCGCTCAGGCCGATATTCAGGCGGCCGCGCGACAACACGTCAACGGTCGAAAGGTCCTCGGCCAACCGGTAGGGGTTCTCATAGCCAATCGGGATCACCGCCGTGCCGAGCTGAATGCGATCGGTTCTCTGGGTCGCCGCCGCCAGAAAGGCGGCCGCCGACGAGATGCCGGGCTCCAGGTGGCGCTGCCGCACCCAGGCGCTGGCGAAGCCGAGCCTCTCGCCATACTCGAGAAGGCGCAGCGTCTGCTCCAGCCCCGCCAAGGGATCGTCGCTCGCGTAGTTTCCGGGAGTGAGAAAGCCGATATGATCGATCGAGATCTTATGCTCTGTCATCGTTGCTCACCTCAGGATTTCGGCAGGCCGGGTGGATTGGTTTCCGACTTCGGCAGCGCCTCTTCCGCCAGGTGCCAGCGCTCGAGAATTTTGGCGTAAGTGCCATTGTCAATGAGGCCGTTGGTGGCGGCGGTCAGGGCGTCGGCTAGGCCACTGTTCTTGCGCGTGGTGATCGCCACGTCGGATCGCTCCGGCCAACCGGCGCTCAAGGTGCCGACGCGTTTGATGTTCCGGTCGCGGGCGGCAATGAAGACGAGTTGCGCATGCGGCTGGACGATCACGTCGGCGCGGCCTGCAGCCAATGCGACAAGGCTCGTGGCCTCGTCGTCATAGTATTGCAGCTCGAGCGCCTTTAGCCCGGCAGCGACATTCTCGTCGTTCCATTTGAGAAGAATGCGCTCCTGGTTTGTCCCAGCGCCAACGATGATCCTCAGGCCGGCGGCATCCTTCGGCTCCTTGATCGATGTAACTGCGCTGTCGGCCTTGACGAAGAAGCCATGCAATCCCTGACGGTAGCTCGAAAAGTCGAACTTCTCCTTGCGCTGTTCCGTCACGCCGACATTGGAGATCACCGCATCGTATTTGCCCGAGGTCAGGCCGAGCGGCCAATCGATCCAGGCGATTGGCACGAGCTCCAGCGTCAACCCCAGACTATCGGCGACGGCCAAAGCATATTCCGGATCCGCGCCGATGACGGTCTTTGCATCGTTCGCATAGGTCGCAAGCGGCGGGCCGCCGGGGCTGACGGCAACGGTGAATTTGCCGGGGGTGACGAATTTGAAGCTTGGCGGTATCGCCGCAATCGCCGCCTCGTTTCGTTCGGCACGGATGCGCCCCGGTTGTTCAGGGCTGAAATCGAAGCCGTCGGCGGCCAGCGCCGGGGCAAGGTGGAAAAGTGCCGTCGCAAATGCGGCGATGAACGAGGGGCGTAATGCAGCTAGACCAAGCATTTCTGTCGTCTCCGGAAGGGATGTTGAACGAACGGGCCGGCGGCAAAAGCAGGCGCCGACCCGCAACAGGCAATGATCAGGAGCCGCTCTTCGGCAGGCCCGGTGGGTTGGTCTGCGACGCGTCGACCGCCTCGTCGGTCAGGCTCCAGCGCTTCAGCACCTCGCCGTATTTGCCGTTCTTGATCAGGTCGTTGATGGCAAGGGTGATCGCGTCGGCAAGGCCACCACCCTTGCGGGTCGTCACCGCGATCTCGGCGGTCAGCGGCCAGCCGCCGCTGGCGATGCCGACGACCTTGGTGTCGTTGCGGATCGAGGCGGCATAGGCGCGCGTCGCATTGGGGTTGAATTCGACGTCGGCCCGGCCGGACTGCAGCGCCAGGTCACCAGCCGCGCGGTCGTCATAATATTGCACCTCGATCGGCTTCAGCCCGGCGGCGACGTTCTGCCTGTCCCATTCCAGAATGATCTTTTCCTGATTGGTGCCGGCCCCGGTGATCACCTTCAGGCCCGCCACGTCCTTCGGTTCCTTGATCGATGTGATCGGGCTGTCGGACTTGACGAAGAAGCCGAGCACGTCGCGCCTATAGGTGGAGAAGTCGAATTTCTCCTTGCGCTCCTCGGTCACGGTCACGTTGCTGATCACCGCATCATATTTGCCGGAGGCGACGCCGAGCGGCCAATCGGCCCAGGCGACCGCGACGAGATCCAGTTCGAGGCCGAGGGAATCGGCCACCAGCGAGGCGAGATCGGGATCGGCGCCGACGACCGTTTTGGAGTCCGATGCGTAGGTGGCAATCGGCGGATCCCAGGGGTTGACGGCAACGGTGAATTTTCCTGGGTTTACGAACTTGAAGTCGGGCGCGATCGCCTTGATGGCCGCTTCGTTCCGCTCGGCCCGCACGCGGTTGGACGTATCCGGGCTGAGATCGAACTTCTCCTGCGCCTGAACCGAGGCCGTACCGAGCGTCGCTGCGGCGACCGCTCCTGCCAAAAGCAGTTTTGCTCTATCGAAAAATGCCATGTACTTAAACTCCATTTCATCTTTGGGTTGCAGATTGTGTCGGCACGATCCAGCGTGCCCATGCACGCCTGGAATTTTCAGAGAACCTTGGCGAGGAATTCGCGGGTGCGCGGATGTTCCGCGGTGGTGAAGATGCGGGACGGCGGCCCGGCCTCCAGGATGCGTCCCGCCTCGATGAAGACGACGGTGTCGGCAACCTCGCGGGCAAACCCGATCTCGTGCGTGACGATCACAAGCGTCGTGCCGGTGCGGGCCAGTTCCTTGATGACATCAAGCACTTCGCCGACCAGTTCCGGATCGAGTGCCGAGGTCGGTTCGTCGAACAGGAGGACCTTCGGCTTAAGGGCCAGAGCCCGTGCGATCGCCACGCGCTGCTGCTGGCCGCCCGAGAGCTGCCGGGGATAGGCGTTGATCTTGTCGCTGAGGCCGACCCGCGCCAGCAGTTCCTGCGCCAACCGAACAGCGTCGTCGCGCTTGAGGCCGCGCACCTGCAACGGTGCCTCGATGAGGTTTTCCAGCACCGTCAGATGCGGGAAGAGATTGAAATTCTGGAACACCATGCCGATGTCGGCGCGGCGCTTCAAAATATCCTTCTCCTTCAGTTCATAGAGCGTGTTGCCCTTCTGGCTGTAGCCGACGAGATCGCCGTCGATCGAGATGAAGCCGTCATCGACCCGCTCCAGATGATTGATGGCGCGCAGCAAAGTCGACTTACCCGAACCCGATGGCCCGAGGATCGCCGTGACGCTGCCGGCAGGCAAACTCAGCTCGACGTCATCTAGCACTTTCAGCGGACCGAAACTCTTCGAGATGCCATGGATGCGGACGGCACCGCCGGCGCGGAATGCAGTCGCGTCATGAAAACCGGTCTTGCGGGCGATGGCACCACTGCTCGCAACCTCGGCCAGCGGACGCCGAAACCGCGAGAAGAAGGCCTGGAACGGCAGCGGCACCGGATTGCGAACGGCCCCCTTGGAGAAATGGCGTTCGATATAGTGCTGGGCGATCGACAGCCCGGTCATGATCACCAGGTACCAGACGGTGGCCACCATCAGGAGCGGAATGACTTCGAGATTGCGGCGATAGATGACCTGAACGGTGTAGAAGAGCTCGGGCAGCGCCAGCACGTAGACCATTGATGTGCTCTTTGCGAGCCCGATGATCTCGTTGAAGCCGGTCGGCAGGATCGAGCGCATCGCCTGTGGCAGCACGATACGGAATGCCTGGCGATGACGGGGAAGACCGAGTGCAGCCGCGGCCTCGTGTTGCCCGTGATCGACGGAGAGAATGCCGCCACGCACGATCTCGGCAAAGAAGGCCGACTGATTGAGCGTCAGACCGAGAAAGGCTGCTGCAAACGGCGTCAGCAGCTGGGTCGTCGGGTAGTTGAAGAGCGTCGTGTCGGTGAAAGGAATCCCAACCGAGATCGTCTCGTAGAGATAGCCGAGATTGTTGAGCACGAGCAGCAGCACGATCAGCGGAATGGAGCGCAGCAGCCAGATGTAACCGAAGGACAGGCCACCGAGCAGCGGCGACTTCGACACCCGGGCGAGCGCCAGAGCCGTTCCAAGTAGCGAGCCTGAAACGGTCGCAAGTGCCGTCAGGAGCAGCGTCCGCCCAAGGCCCGCAAGCACCGGTTCTGCAAAGAACCATTCGGCAAAGACCGGCCAGCCCCAGCGAGGATTGGTCAGCACCGAATAAAGCACGCCGGTTATGACGAGCGCAGCAAACAGGGTGCCGAGCGCCCTGCCAGGATGGCGGGCCGGCACGATGCGATAATGCGCGTAGCCCGGATTGGGTTCGCTTGCTCGCCCGGTTCCGGCAACGCCGGCATAATCGGTCAAAATGGCCATGATGCATCCTCTCTGGATGGTTGGCGCCCGTTGGACGCCGGCGTTACGGGTGGCTCACTGCCTGCGGATGCGATGGGCGCGGCTCTCCGAGAAGCGCGAGCGACGCGACGAGATGGGTGATGTCCTTCTCGAACGGCAGCGTCTTGTAGACCTCCGGATCGGCAGCGACGTCGAACAGCGCCGTGTAGCCATTGACGAGATAGAGACCCACTGCCTCCGGCTGCCGGAAGCCGGTGGTCAGATAAATGCGGGAATAGCCTTGCCTTGCTGCTTGCGCTTCGAGTTCGAGCAGAACCCTGCGCGCCAATCCCTGGCGGCGCAGGTCGGAGCGCGTCCAGATGCGTTTGAACTCCGCGGTGCGGTCGTCGTAGTGCTTGAACGCACCGCCGCCGATCGTCTCGCCGTTGCGGATCAGCAGCACGAAATTGCCATGCGGCGGCGCGAAGGCATCAGGTGGATAGCGGTTGAGTTCTGCCGCAGCACCCTCGTCGCTGAAGTAGTTGCCGTAACGGCTGTCATATTCGATGATCAGTTCGTCGATCAGCGGCTTGGCACGCGGGTCGAGGGGGGTGGTGTAGAGAAACGTATCGCTCATGGTTTCGCCAATCCCGTTGTCGTCATCATGCGAGGAAGGTTTCGACCAGCCGCACCCAATAGCGGGCGGCAGGCGCGATGATTGCGTCGTTGAAGTCGTAGTTGGCGCTATGGAGCGACGCGCTGTCGCCATTGCCGACGAAGAGATAGCTGCCGGCCTTCTCCTCCAGCATGAAGGCGAAGTCTTCGCTTGCCGTGCGCGGCTTGAAGTTGCTCACGATCTGGCCGGGGCCGAAGGCTTCTAGTGCGACACTGCGGGCAAGCTCCGTCTCGGCGCGGTGATTGATCAGAGCCGGGAAGCCGCGGCGATAATCCACCTCCGCGGTGGCGCCGAAGCTTTCGGCCTGAGCGCACGCCAGTGCAGGTACCCGCTCGCCGAGCAGTGCGCGGGTCGCCTCGTTGAAGGCCCGCATGGTCAGCTTCAGCGCCACGCTTTCAGGAATGACGTTGGATGCCGAACCGCCATGGATCGAGCCGACGGTAACCACCGCCATCTCCTGCGGGTCGACATTGCGCGAAACCACGCTCTGCAGGGCGGTGATCAGCGACGCGGTCGCTAGCACCGGATCGACGGTCAGCTGCGGTTCCGCCCCATGGCCACCCTTGCCGACGATCGTGATGTTGCACTGGTCGACCGAAGCCATGGCGGCACCGGCAACGAAGCCGAATTGCCCTGTTGGAACGCCCGGCCAGTTGTGCAGGCCGAAGACGGCGTCGGCGGGAAACCGTTCGAACAGCCCTTCGGACAGCATCTTGCGCGCGCCGGCGCCGATCTCTTCGGCCGGCTGGAAGATCAGCCGCACGGTGCCGTCGAAGCGGCCTGCTTCCGCCAGATAGCGTCCGGCGGCAAGCAGGATTGCCGTGTGGCCATCGTGCCCGCAGGCATGCATGACGCCGCGATGGACGCTGGCATGGGCAAGACCCGTTGCCTCCTCGATCGGCAAGGCGTCCATGTCGGCACGGATGCCGATGCTGCGTTGGCCTTCACCCCGGCTCAAGGTGGCGACGACACCGGTTCCGCCAATTCCCGTTGCCACCTCGTAGCCCCAGGAAGAGAGCCGACTGACGACGATTTCGCTGGTGCGGTGTTCGTGAAACGCAAGTTCCGGATGGCGGTGGAGATCGTGGCGTAGCGCGACGATCTCATCGAGATAGGCGCCGATGCCTCGCTCGACCGCGTCCCCCGCCTGTGTGTCCTTGACGATCATGTTCATCGGCAGCTCCGTCGACGCCTCAAGCGCCGACGGCCCTTCCCTGCTTGATCTCTTCCGCCGCCGCCGCATAGCGGCTCTCCCTGTAGGGCAGCCCCAGATGATCACGCAGCGTCTCGCCCTTCAGATGCGGGTCGAAATAGCCGCGCTCTTCAAGAATCGGCAGCACGTGGGCGGCGAAATCCTGCAGGCCTTCGGCAATGACCGGGAAGCCGAGGATGAAGCCATCTGCCGCCTCACCATCGACCCAACGGATGATCTCGTCGGCGATGTGGTCTGCGGTGCCTATGAAGGCGGTCCGCGGCGTCGCAACATCAAGCGCGATCTCGCGAAGAGTCTGGCCGGTCTCGCGCGCCGTCTTCTTGATGCGGTCGGTCGTCGCGCGAAAGCTGTTCTTGCCGATATCGCCGATGTCGGGGAACGGTTCGTCCAGGGGATAGGCACTGAAATCATGGTGATCGAAGAACCGGCCGAGATAGAGCAGCGCCTCCTCGACCGTGACCAGCGCGCGGATTGCCTGATACTTGGTCTCCGCCTCCGCGGCCGTCGAGCCGACGATCGGCGCGATGCCGGGGAAGAGGCCGATATCGGCCGCCCTTCGGCCTTGAGCAATCGCACTCTGCTTGATCTGCTTGTAGAAGGCTTGAGCATCGTCGATCGGGCCGCCATTGGTGAAGACGGCATCGGCATGTTTGCCGGCAAGACGGATACCTGAATCGGAAGCCCCTGCCTGGAAGATCACCGGCTGTCCCTGGCGCGACCGGCTGATGTTGAGCGGCCCTTCGATGCGGAAGAAACGGCCTTTGTGGTTCAGACGGCGCATCTTGGCCTTGTCGACATAGACGCCAGCCTGACGGTCACGGACAAAGGCATCGTCGTCCCAGGAGTCCCAGAGGCCCTTGGTCGCATCCAGATACTCGTCGGCGATCTCGTAGCGCAGCTCATGTTCCGGATGCTCGCGCCCATAGTTGCGGCCGGAGCCCTCCAACGGCGAGGTCACCGCGTTCCATCCGGCCCGCCCGCCGCTGATCAGGTCGAGCGAAGCGAACTGGCGGGCGATGGTGAAGGGGTCGCTGTAGGAGGTCGAAACGGTACCGACGAGCCCGATCTTCGAGGTCGATGCGGCAAGCGCAGACAGAATGGTCAGCGGCTCGAAGCGGTTGAGAAAATGCGGGATCGACTGTTCGTTGATATAGAGGCCGTCGGCGACGAAGGCGAAAGCGATACCGGCGGCTTCCGCCTTGCGCGCCGTGTCGACGAAGAATCCGAAGTTGACGCTAGCGTCGGCGGGACCGCTCGGATGCTTCCAGGCATTCATGTGGCCGCCGGGGCCCTGCAGCATGATACCGAAGGTGACATTTTTCTGGGGCATGGACGAGATCCTTGTGCGGATGTTCAGGCGACGAGCGAAAGCCGCTCTCTGGCGATGAGTTCGATCGATGCGAAGCGTTCGGCCGCAGGAAGGGCTGGCGTGTCGATCACGAATTCCTTGACGCCGTAGCGGCGGTGAAGCGCATCAAGCTCCTGGCGGACCTGCCGCGGCGTTCCGTGCAGCACGCTCGGGCTCTTTTCCTCGACCCGGTAGTCGCTGACGCCCGCCTGGCGCGCGAATTCGGCCGCCTGTTCCTCACTGCCGACATTGACGCTTTGGCCGTTGCCGAGGAAAACCTTGAAGATACGAAGGCCGGCGACGCGCTCGCGGGCGCGCTCCTCGCTTTCCGCTGCCAGCGCCGCGACTGCCAAAATCGGCCGACCACCGCCCGTTGCGCGCTCGTAAGCCGCAACAGTTCGCTCGATGTTGTCCGGATCACCATTGAGATGCGCGGCAAACACCAGTTGCCAGCCTTTTGCAGCGGCAAGTTCCGCACTCTCGACACTGGCCCCAAGCAGGAACCTTTCAGGCGCATGGACGGGCAAGGGCGTTGCCAGCAACGCTCCGTCGTCGGATTTTCCGGGCGCAAGATAGTGGTTGAGATCGCTCAGCTGTTCGGCAAAACCCGGCTTGCGCTCGGGATCGATGCCGATCTGTAGTGCCCTTGTCGAGAGAGGAAAGCCACCCGGCGCCTTGCCGACACCGAGATCAACCCGTCCGGGCGCAAGTGATGCCAGGAGGTTGAACGTTTCGGCGACCTTGTAGGCGCTGTAATGCTGCAGCATGACGCCGCCGGAGCCGATGCGGATCTTGGATGTGCGCGCCAGGAGATAGGCAATCAGCGTTTCGGGCGCCGAGCTTGCCAGCCCTGTCATGTTGTGATGCTCGGCCAGCCAGAAGCGGTGATAGCCCCACTCTTCCGCTTTCGCCGCCAGCCTGGCGGTTGCCTGCAACGCGTCAGTTGCGGTGGTTCCCGGATCGATCGGGCTCTTGTCGAGAAGACTGAGAAGATAGGACATGCCGAGTGTTCCAGATTGTCATAGCGTCCGTACTGGTCGCCATTACTCCATAAAACACATAGACAATATGCATTATAAGAAATGCATTTCTATTTCGGGGCGGGATGAGAGAAAAACCCGCCCAAAGTTTGCAGCCTGGAATCTCGCTGAAGACAGGGTGCGCCACATGTGGTCGGCGATGGAAGCCAGCCGTTCGACCGGAAGTGCAGGAGATGGGCTGCAGTCAGCCTTGCGGAAACAACGCCGATGCGTGGTCCGGCGACACGATTGCTCGACGCCAGCTTCGGCTGAGGCAGCGCGGCGATCCTGAGATGTGGAGGCGGCGAAAAAGGATGGGGAAGCACCGGCGCGCAGCAGAGCCGCGCGCCGCTCGCAGATCAGTTCACCGAAGTGAGCGTCATCGACGTGCCGGTCGCGGCAACGTTGAGGCCGAGTTGACCCGTCACACTGACCGTCTGCAGGTGGATGGCACCGGCCGTACCGCCGATGAGGATGTTGGCGCCGACGCCTGCACCGAGCGTCGCTTCGGCGGTCGCACCCTGGTAGATGCCGCTCAACGCGCCCTTGTGATAGCCGGCGGTCGGCGCGAACACCGCCCAGATCAGCCGGCTGCGGGTGGTGAAGCCGACATCGACGCCGAGCTTGCGGATCGCACCGGCATAGTGGTCGGAAGCCTCCGCGCCGACGGTCGAACGGAAGACGCATTGGACTTCCTTGGCCGAACCCAGGACATAGCCGGCACCGCCGGCAATGTTGCAGTCGAGGTAACCGATCTTGACGCCACCGCGCGCGTCCGGCTCCCGGTAGGTGTCCTTGTAGGTCGGCAGGTCGGCGGCATTGACGGCCCACGCACCGGCAGACGCCAGGGTTGCAGCAGTAAGCGCCATCGCAAGACTCTTTTTCATAGTTCGCTCCTTTTCGGATCGTTATTGATCAACAGCACTCGGTCTTTTGGAAAACGAATCGAGCAACAGAGACGTCACCGTTGAACGCCGATCGGACATTTCGAAGGCACCGCTCCGGGCGCAAGCACCCGTATGCAAGTTTGCGGCGGACTGTTGCTGATGGAGAACACCAATCGCCTGCGGACACCTGCCGAAAGGCAGTTGCGCCAATATGGACACAGGATGGCGATGGCGTCGGACCAGTGTGGCTCGAAAGCCGCATAGCGAGACAGATCTGCAGAAGGTGCCGCCACCGGGAGCGTCGCTTCAACCGCCCATCCGTCAGCCTGCCTTGCGGTCAAGCCCCGTCAGCCACCCAACCGTCATCAGAACGAGGATTGCCGCAAGGGCAAGCAGACCGACGGCATACATCACGAGGAATTCGAGGATGCGCGGCACGAATAGCAGCGCCTGTCTCGGCAGCGATTGAGCACCACGCCAAGCGGGCAGCTCATCCCGATTGAAAGCCTCCAGCCGACGAACAAGAAAACGCATGTCCACCTCTTCCGGCCGACGGCAAGCCAAGGCGGCGCGCCGGCAATTCCCGTTTGAACATCGCTGGCCAGTCGTTGCTGCGACTGGCGGTCGATACGCAGCCTCGCCCGCCCTCAATGCAGCGGCGTCGCGCTTTCCGCGTCGCGCAATTGAAAACCGCCGATCGCCAGTTTTCCGTCGCCGAACGGCAGCGCGCGGCGCTGACGAAGCTCGTCATCGATCACCGCCTGCATGCCGGACTTGAATTTCCTGACGCTGAACTGGGCAGTGTGTGTCCTGATGACGTCGGGCCGGAAGGTATCTTCGCGCGCCTCGAAAGCGTAGATCGCCTTGATCAGCGCGTCGACACTCTGCTGCTCGAAAAGCATGCCCGTCAGATTGGGCACGACGGTTTCAAGCGCCCCCCCGGCGCCAAAGGCGATGACCGGACGGCCGCTCGCCATGGCCTCGACAGGCACGATGCCGAAGTCTTCCTCTCCGGGAAAGACAAGAGCGCGGCAGCGCGAGAGCTTTTCCTTCAGCACTGCAAAAGGCGCGCGCCCGAGGAAGGTGACGGTGGGACCGGCCATGCGCTTCAGCCTGACGATGTCCTGTTCCTTGCCGTCGCCGATCACGACCAGGTTCTTGCCCATCTTCGTGAACGCCTCGACCGCGAGATCGATTCGCTTGTAGGGGACGATCTGCCCCGCACAAAGATAGAAATCCTCGATCTGCGTCGAGGGTGCGAAGTCCTCTGTGCTCACAGGCGGATAGACGACCGTGGCCGGACGTCGGTAGTATTTGCCGATGCGTGCCGCAACATGATGGGAATTGGCGACAAACCGATCCACCCGCATGCTGGTATTGACGTCCCAACTGCGCAGCATCGGCGCCAGCACCGGCATCATCATCCGTGACAACAGGCCCGCGCTCGACCGATAGGCATGGTAGTGATCCCAGAGATAGCGCATGGGAGAATGGCAGTAGCAGATGTGTGCTGCATGTGGCGGCGGGATGATCCCCTTCGCTGGCCCTGACTCACTCGAAATGATCAGGTCGTAGCCGCTGAGATCGAGGCTCTCGAGCGCAAAAGGCATCAGTGGCAGCAGCGACTGATAGTGCCCGATCGCTCCCGGAATGCGCTGTAGGAATGACGAGGTGACCTTGTGCTTCTTGATCTTGTCGGACACGCGGCCCGGATCATAAACCAGGGTGAAGATGTCGGCCTCGGGATAGAGGTCGCAAAGCGATTCAATCACCTTCTCCCCGCCGCGCATCGATACCAGCCAATAATGAACGATTGCGACGCGCATAGTGCTCCCCTCTGAAACGATCCTGCCGCAGCATGGGACACACAAGGTGCGCGTGCACAGAGCCAAGATCGGTCCGGGGGTGCATCCGAAGGAACGATCGTCCTACCCGAAAGGTTTAGCGGCCGGTGGCGGCCGACCCGGGCTTAGCCATAGGCCGAGGCAATCCTATCCGATGGTGCCGCCGGTTTAGGGATATTCCCCTAAAGGGATTACCCTCGATTAGACCGCAGGGAATTTACCTCGAACGTTTTGGGCCGACAATCAATCCGACGCGCCACACCAAGCCGAGCTGTCCGGTACCGTGGCGCGCTGGAACATTAGCGAGGCCCCATGCCCCATGCCGATCACCGTATTCTACATCGCCTGTCGTCGCTTGGCCGTGTCTCGACCCTGTACCTGGCGATCGGCCTGAGCACTCTTGCTCCCATCCATCAGGCCCATGCCGAGCCCGTGTTCCGTTTGCAACCCCAGACAAGGGTCAAGGTCGCGATCGTCGAATGGGTCGCGGCGACCGGGGAATACAAGGAATGGACCGCGCTCAACGGAGAATATGTCGTTTCCCCCGCCGGCACGATCTCGGTTCCGCTGGTCGGCGAAGTGAAGGCCAAGGATCGGACACCCGCAGAACTGGCAGCCACGATCGCCGACCTCCTGAAGGAGCGCACCGGCCTCAGCAAGGCGCCGGAGACATCCGTCGAAGTTGTCCGCTACCCGATGATCTATGTCACGGGTCTGGTCGACCGGCCGAGCGAGCTGGAATTCCGCCCGGGCATGACTGTGATGCAGGCGGTGGCCATGGCGGGCGGGCGCGAACGCCGTACGAACCCTGCCGGCGGCTACTCCGACATGGAGCAGATCCGCTACACCGGCGAGTTGAACCGGATGGAACTCGAGATGATGCAACTCGCCGCCCGTCGGGCGCGGCTGAGGGCCGAGTTCACCGACAGCGCCAAGATCGAGTTTCCCCAGGCGCTCAAGGCCGCCGATGGCGCCGCCATCCAGCAGATCGTACGAGACGAGAGCACGCTCTTCGATGCCCGGATCGAAGCCATGCGCCGCCAGCTCGATTCCCTTGCCGAGCTCGGCACGCTGCTCAAGAACGAAATCGATGTGCTCGATGAAAAGACGGCCGTCCAGCAGCGTCAGATCGAGATCGCCCAGGACGAGCTCAAAGGCATATCGAAGCTGGTGAACGACCAGACGGTGACGAAGTCGCGGCAGACGTCGCTCGAGCGGATCGTCGCAGAGCTGCAAAGCGACAAGCTCGACCTCCAGGTGGCCGCCATGCGCGCCAAGCAGAAACTCAGCGAAACCGAACGCGATGCCGTGACCTTGCAGGGTCAACGCCGAACCGAAGCCGGCCGCGACCTGCAGACGACGGAAGCCGCGATCGAAGATCTGAAGCTCAAGCGCAGCACGACGCTGCAACTGCTGCAGATCAACGGCGCTTCGCTTTCCCGTTTCGCCGACAGGAAGGCAATGGACCTGGAGCCGCTGGAGTACTGGATAACACACGGCGGCGGCACCGACCCGGCCGTGAGGGTTACGGAAGCAACATTGCTGGTTCCGGGCGACGTGCTCGACGTGCGCTCGGCGCTGACGGCAGCGCTGGATAACAAGCTTCTGACATCGGTGGGCATCGAGCAGTCCCAATAGCAACGACAGATCAACTGTGGCGCAGCGTATTTCATGGGGAACACCAATGGTCGTGCATGACATCTCAAAAATCGTGCTGGATGAGAACTTCGAGGCCAAGCGTTCATCTGGCCAGGAGAGCATATCCTTCCGCGATGTTTCCGACTTCCTGCGGCGGCACCTCATTCGCATCGGGATCTGTGGTGTGATCGGGCTGGCGCTCGGCGCCTTCTACATACTCAACACGGCACCGACCTTTACCGCGACCGTCCGCCTGGTGATCGATCCCGAGCAGGGTCGCATCGCCTCACAGGATGCCTCGACCGGAACGATCATCATCGAAGCAGCCGAAATCGCCAGCGAAGTCGAAATCGTCAAATCCGAGGCGATTGCCCGCGCCGTGATCGAACAGCTCGACTTGACCAATGATCCGGAAATTGTCGGCGGCGGCGTCTCGATCCGCGGTATGATCGGCTCGCTGTTCTCGTCGGGGGCCAAGAATTCCGACGATGATAAGGTCGACGACGAGTATCTGATGCGGCGCACGATGGCCGCCTTTCTCTCGCGCGTAACCGTGCGGCGCGTCGGCCAATCCTACGTGCTTGAGATCGGCTACTCTTCCACGGACCCGCGAAAGGCGGCCAAGACCGCCAACGCCATTGCTGGAGCCTATATCCGCACGGGCATGAACGAGAGATCGGACGCCGCGAGAAGCGGCGCCAAGTGGCTGGAAAGTCGCCTGATCGAAGTCGGCGCGCAGGCCCGCGCAGCCGCCATGACGGTGGAAGAGTTCCGCGCCAAGAACGACATCACAACGGTCGGCACCGCATCGACGCTCGATCAGCAACAGCTTTCCGAACTCAGCAGCCAGATGCTGGCAGCGCGCGCCGCGACCGCAGCGGAATCGGCCAAGCTGATGACGCTGCAACAGCTCATGTCGAAAGATACGCTGGTCGCGACCGTCAACGACAGTCTCGACAACCCGCAGATCCAGAAGCTCAACGAAGAAATGCGCCTGGCATCCGCCAAGCTCGACAATCTCAAGACCCGATACGACAGCGGAAATCCCGCTATTGTCGCCGCCGAGGCAGATATTGCGCGGCTGGATGCCTCTCTTCGCAACGAATTCCTGCGCATCGAACAGTTCTACAAGTCGAATGTGGACATCGCCAAGACCCGGGAAAAGCTGCTGGAAAGCGAGCTTGCCAGCCTTACCGCGGCGGGTGCCGGCAAAAACGTCGCCCGCGTCGAACTCTCCGAGATGGAAAGCCGCGCGACCACCTACCGCAGCATGTACGAGGGCATTCTACAGCAGCTCATCGGCGCTTTGCAAAAGCAATCCTTCCCCCTCGGCAAGGCACGCATCGTGACGGCGGCAACGGCGCCGCTGGGCAAGACCTGGCCGAAACCTTCGACGATCATGCCGTTTTCGCTGATGTTCGGATTGGCAACCGGGTTGATGCTGTCGGTGCTGCGCGACGGTCTCGACCGGCGCGTCAGCTCCAGCGAGCGCCTTCGCGCCGAGCTCGGGATAACGTCGCTCGGCCACGTGCCGATGTTCAGAAGCAGCCCACGTCCCCATCAGCCTCCGATCGCCTCCACCATGCTGCCGCTTAGATCGGTCCTGGACATGCCCTATTCGCGCTTCTCCGAGGCCCTGCGCGGCGTCAAGAACTCGGTCGATTCCGCCTTCCCTGCCAATGCGACGGCGGTGATCGGCGTGACCTCGGTCGGACCCGGCGAGGGCAAGACCACGATCGCCGCCAACCTCGCCCAGCTCTACATGAACGAAGGGACCTCGGTCCTGCTCGTCGATGCGGATTTCGTCGGCTCGCGGCTCAGCCGCGTCACAACCGAGGACGGTGCGGGTTTCGGCATGGAGAGCCTGCGGATCCTGGGCATCGCCGGCCAATACTCCAGACGCAGATCGAGCGAAGCGCCGCAGCACGTCGAGGAATTCGACGGCAAGGCCGTTCGCTGCGTGCCGGTTCTGACCGTCGATCAGACACGCAAGGCGGCCGTCGCGCATCAGCGCTACGGCCACCTGCCGGCGCTGAAATCGGAACTCGAGCTTTTGAGACAGCGCTACAAGGTGATCATCGTCGACATGTCCGGCTTCGAGGATTCGGCCGATACGCGCGTGATCTGTACCTATCTCGACGGCATCGTCGTGGTTCTCGGACAATCCGACAAGATGACCGTCGAACGGCTCGGCGAGGCCCTGGCAACATTCGGCAAATCACGCGTCGCGTTGCTCGGCGTCATTTCAAACAGAAGCGACGGCCCTCGCCGTACCAACATCCGCTGGGACCGAAAACAATGGCGCAAGTTCAGAAAATGATGCAGGCGACAAAGGATTACGCCGAAGATCGTCCGGTCACGGTTGCCATCGGCATACCGAGTTGCGGGCGCAGGGACATTCTCTCCGCCGTCCTGCCCCTGATCGCCCGGCAGACCCGCCAACCGGACGAGATTTACGTTTGCCTCACCTCGCCCGAGGATATGGACCCTTGCTGCACCGAAGGGCTTGCGGTCCGCGTCATCGTCATCATCTCCGAGCGCGGCAGCTGTCGACAGCGAAATCGCATCCTCGCCGCCGCCAAGTCGGATGTTATCCTCTTTCTGGACGACGATTTCCTGATGGCGCCATCCTACGTCGAGGAAGTCGAGCGCCTGTTTTCCGAGAACGACGACATTGTCGTCGCCACCGGCACGCTGGTTGCCGATGGCATCATCGGGCCGGGCATTTCGGTCGACGGTGGCTTGGAGTTGATCGAGGCGGACGAACGTCTGCCAAAGTCGACGCAAGCCTTCAGGCCGATCTACAACGCCTATGGCTGCAACATGGCGGTTCGAACCGGCCCTGTTCGCGAAGCTGACCTCGCCTTCGACGAGAACCTGCCGCTTTACGGTTGGCTTGAGGACGTCGACTTCAGCCGGATGGCCGCCGACCTAGGCCGCGTGGTGCAATCCGGCAATCTCGTCGGCGTTCACCTCGGAACCAAAAAGGCGCGCACGCCAGGCATCAAGTTCGGCTATTCGCAGATCGCCAATCCGATCTACCTGATTCGCAAGGACACGATGAGCATTCGGCATGCCGGCGTGCAGATCCTGCGCAATCTGGTGGCGAATTTGGTCAAGGTCTGGAACCCGGAGCCCTGGGTCGATCGAAAAGGTCGCCTGCGCGGCAATGCCCGCGCATTCCTGGACCTGCTGACCGGCCGGCTGGCGCCGCGAAACGTCGAAAGGCTCGAATAAGACCATGACGGCCCTCTCACCCGACCGCGTCGTCGTCATCAACGATCGTTCCATCAGGGTTGGCGGCGCCACGAACCTCGCCATACTCTCGGCCGAGTTGCTGCAACGGCGCGACATACCGGTGACCTTCTTTGCCGGGGACAGCGCGCCCGTCGACCGACCGGCCGCCGATACGATCAATCTGGACGCAGTTCCCTTGCTGGAGCGACAAAGGAGCGATGCACTGCGGCTCGGTCTTTACGATCCGATCGTCTACGAGGCCCTCAACGGGTTGATTGCCAGCCGCGACACCCCGTCGACGATCTACCACGTTCATGGCTGGTCGAAGATCCTGTCGCCGGCGATCTTTCGTGCGCTCGCGCCGGTACGCGACCGTGTGGTCCTTCACGCTCACGATTATTTCCTCGCCTGCCCCAATGGCGGTTTCGTCAACTTCCGGACCAATCGTGTCTGTGAGCTGAAGCCGATGTCCGGCCGCTGCCTGACGACGCAGTGCGACAAGCGCGGCCTGCATGAGAAGGCCTGGCGCTCGGCGCGACATATGCTGCGCGAGCACTTCTTCCCGACCAAACGAGTGGCCGCAAACATCATCGTCGTGCATGAGAGGATGCGAGCCTATTTCGACCGTGCCGGCATGAACGGCACGCAAGTGGAAACGGTCCGCAATCCCGTCCTTCCCTTCGTCGGTCCCGGGCTTCAGCCATGGACCAACCGCAACTTCGTATTCGTCGGTCGGCTCGAACCCGAAAAGGGTTTCGAGGACGCCGCCAGGGCGGCGAGCCTTGCCAAGGTGCCGCTGCATTTCATCGGTGATGGTGCCGGTCGCGCACTCATCGAGAAAACCTATCCAGAGGCGACCGTTCACGGTTGGAAAACCAGGGACGAAATGCGCGATATCATCCGCAGCGCTCGTGCTGTCGTCGTTTCGTCGCGTGTGCCGGAACCGTTCGGGCTGGCGGCCCTCGAAGCCATCGCCAGCGGCATACCGGTCATCCTGACCGATGCGGCGTTGCTCGCCGACGAGATCGCAGCCCTCGGCTGCGGCGTCAAATTCCGCATCGCCGACATCGAGGATCTTGCCGCTGCGATGCGCTCCCTTGCCACCGACGACGCACTGATCCGGCAAATGAGCGAGAACTGTTTCAGGCAGGCAGCCACGCTCGCCCATACGCCCGAAACCTGGGCGGACGCATTGGTCGATCTCTACGGTCGCGTGCTGCATCGTGCCTACCGGACCACGATCGATCTCCGGCAGCATCGACTGACAAAGACAGTGACGCTCGATGATTTGCGCAGTGGAGATGCCTTATGAAACGGTTTCGGTCAGTGGGCGGAGTACTCTTGCGGCAAAGGCTGCGACCGCTTGGCGAAGCCCCGAGCCGTTCTGCCACCTCCCGATTAGGAGGTTTACGCAACGTTTCTGTATTCCTGCCCGGCGTGTACCTCCATTGGACTAGGTCCTGCCCATCAGGGTCGATTGTAAATTAAGGCGCCCGCTGGCAGCCTGTTAAGGGCGAACGGTGTTTGGAGGGGTGAGAGATATGCTGTCCGTTTCTGATGGCGTTGCACGACAGAGGCATACCGCGCGCGGGACCATCGCAACACGGCGCGCTAGCAGATCCAAGCGTCTGATCGACGTGACCGTCTCCATCCTGGCGCTGATCTTCCTTGCGCCGGCCCTGGCGCTGATTGCAATTGCGCTCATGATCGTCGACGGACGCCCCATCCTTTTCCGGCAGGCCCGTGTCGGCGCGCAGGGAGAGATGTTCGAATGTCTCAAGTTCAGATCCATGCGCCTCGATGCCGCGGAACGGCTTGCGGAACTGCTGGCCTCCGACCCCGAGCGAAACAGGGAGTGGATGGAGAAGCGCAAACTCGTCGGCGACCCGCGTGTCCATTGGCTCGGCAAGGTCTTGCGGATGACCTGCCTCGACGAACTGCCGCAGTTCTATAACGTGCTGCGTGGGGATATGAGCCTTGTCGGCCCTCGCCCGATTTCACCTGAGGAAACCGAGAAATACGGGCAGAACCTGCATTACTACACGGGACTGAAGCCCGGTATCACCGGCATGTGGCAGGTGAAAAGACGGCCGGATACAACCTACGACGAGCGGGTCCAATTCGACATCGAGTACTATCAGTCCCGATCGATCTACCTCGACATCGTGATTATCGTAAAGACGGTAGGTGTCGTCCTCTTTGCAACAAACGAGACCTGAGGGGCGTTCACCAGATGAAAAAGAACACGGCGGCCCAAAAGACAAGGCACAGCACGACCACGGACCAGCGAATGGCCAGCTTCGTGTTCCATGCAGGCCGATTGGTCATGGCGCCCTCTTTGTCCAACGACATCCGTCTCAACATCTGCTGCGAGCTCCCCTCTCCCGCTTGCGTCGCCGCTCTCTCCCTAGCCGCAATAGGCCACGGAATTCAGGCGAACTGCGGGCGCCACCGTTCACGCCATCGCCCACTCTGTCGTTCAAAACGGGCTATACCCGAATCAGAGCGACACCGCACACCATACCTTAGGAGTTGCGAATTTTCAGCAAAACGGGGAAATTTCGCAAAAGTCGATACGCAACGCGCGCCACAAGCGGTTGAGCCCGACCCGTTACCACCCTTCCGCCAGCGCCATTTCTTCCCAGTCGTGGTGCAATGATGCCCCGCTGGATCGAGACGGCAATCCTCCCACTACGACGCCTGTTGCCAGGCTCCCCGCGCGCCTTGCGCCTGCCCGACCTGATCGGCGACGGCTTTGCCGCCCTTTGCGCCAAAGTCATCTCGCAGGCTGCCCAGCTGTCGATTTTCATCGTTGCGGCACATGTTCTGGCGGCGGCCGAGTTCGGCTTCTTTGCGTTCGCATCCTCCTTCGCCATCTTCGTTCTCGTCGTCGCCGAGGGTGGATGGGGCGAGTTCATCATGAAAGGCGGCGCCGATAAGACGGATATCGATCAGCTTGCGACCCTGTCGATGCTGTCCGGGCTTATCGCCACGATCCTGGGCCTGTGTACCGCTGCAACCATGTTCATGCTGGGTCACGGCTGGAATGCACTGCTGGTCGCCCTTTTCAGCTCCTGGTATCTGCCGGCATCGCTGTCGACAGTTTACGACGGCATTCTCATCTCTCAAGGTCGATTGCGCGGCCAATCCATCATCAGGATCGCTGCCGAGATCATCGGGCTACTCGTGGCGATCGGCGGGCTTTCCTTGCAGTGGAACATCGTTGCGCTCATCTGCGGACGGTTGGCGCAACAACTGACGATCCTGGCCGCGTCGATGATCCTGGTGCGATGGCTGCCGCGTCTGCGCCTGCGTCGCTCATACGCCGTGCAGGTGTTGGAATTCTCACGCCATATCGTCGCCAACCGGCTCGTGGTGTTCTTTCGCTCCTACGCCGGCACGCTGGTGGTGGGCAGCTTCCTCGGCCTGGCCGAAGCGGGCTACTACCGCGCGGCGGAAAGGATCGTCGCCGCCTTCTCCGAGCTCATGGGCGAGCCCGCCCGGATGCTTGCCTGGATCCTCTTCGGCCGCGTGGCGGGCAAGGACAAGGGCAATGTCGACCGGGCCGCGATCGGGGCGACAGCCACCACCTTCATGACCGTACTGATGGCCATCTCGACGCCGATCTATCTCGGTCTCGCACTGATCTCGGCAGAATTGATCGACGTCGTCTTGGGTGAGAAATGGGCGCCGGCGGCGATCCTCGTCGCAATCCTCGCCGCAAAACAGACGCTTCTGATCCCCGGCTATGTGACCGAACCGCTGCTTTCACTGAGCGGCAAAATTCATCGGATGCCGAGGGCCGTCATGTTGAATGGGGCGATCTCCGTCGGCTTGATCATTCTCCTAACCCCGTTCGGCGCGGTTGCGACGGCGCTGGGACAATGCGTTGCCGCGGTGTTCTCGTTCAACATATCCATGCGGCTTCAATCACGCGAGGGCGAACTTGCCTGGAACCGCGTCCTTCGCGACTGCGGCCTGGTGGCGATCGCCGTCTGCGCCATGGCGGCCGCCGTCTTTCTGTTCGGCCGGATAGCCGAAGCGTCGTCGCTGAAGCAGATGTCGACGATCGCGCTGCAGGTGGTTGCCGGCGCGGCGATCTATGTCGCAGCACTCGCCGTGCTGCAGCGATGGAGCGACGCCCTGCGGCCGATCTTCGCCTTCGGCCGCCACGGATGAGAAACCGACGGAACGACGCAGGCGCGACAACCAGGGGAGACGCATCGTGCTGACCAGCGATATCAGGAACACAGCTTACCCGCTTCTGCGCAGCGCGATGCGTAGCCTCAATCGCTCCCTGACACCGCTGAAGGTGGCCGGTGGACGCCTGCGATATCTCTCGCCTTTTCCGCAGCGTTTCACCGGCGCCTACGCGTCGTTCGAAGACGCCATCGCCGCCGCCCGCTCCAACGGGCTTGCCGGCTATGATCATGAGGAGATCGCCCAGGTCGCCTTCGAGAAGATGTGCAAGGTCGCCCCCTGGGACTATCCGGTGCTTTTCTGGATGCGGCAGGTCATGGACGAGATCGATGGTCTCGTCGATGCCGGCGGCCACATGGGCACCAAATACCGGGCGTTCCGCGACCTTCTCTCGCTCGACAGATCCTTCCGATGGGTGGTCTACGACCTGCCGGCAATCGTGCAGGTCGGCCGACGCAGGGCCGAACAGGACGAGCTCGACAATCTGCATTTCGTCGATCGCATCGTCGATGCCGGCCCTGTGCCGTTGTTCCTCGGCTCAGGCCTGCTGCAATATCTCGATATCCAGTTGTCTGATCTGCTAGGGCGGATGCCCGCCCTGCCCCGCCACCTCCTGCTCAACAAGGTGGCCCTGAGAAAAGGCGGCGCCGTTGTAACGCTGGAGCGCATCGGCACGGCCATCGTGCCTTACCAGATGCGGAACGAAGAGGTGTTCCGCAGCGACATCGAGAGACTCGGCTACCGCCTCGTCGACCGCTGGTCCATCCCGTCGCTCTCACATGTGATCGAAACACATCCCGAGCTGGGGCCGAGCGAAAGCGCCGGTTTCTATTTCCGCCTGCAATGACGACCAAGGGCCTGTAGGCGAAGGGATAGGCATCAAATTCCCGGTACGGCGACCGTTTCCTCCGCAACCGCACGAGACGTCACCGTCGCTGCCGGGCGTCTTTCCAGCCGCATCTTCAGATGATCGGCAAGACGCATCGCCAGGCCAAGCGTCATCAAGGTCGGATTGGCGTGGCCGGGCGTCGGAAAGATCGAGCTGCCGGCGACAAAGAGCCCGTCCACTCCATGCACCATGGAATTCGCATCGACGACACTGGTGGTCGGATCGCTCCCCATGCGCGTCGTGCAGGACGGATGCGCCATGTCGGTGAACGCCGCCTTCCCATCGTCGTCCTCGGCTATCCAGTCGACCAGACGCGGCTGTGGAAGGCCATTGCGCACGAATTCGGAGGCCAGTGACCGCGCGAGCCGCTTGACGCTCTCAACCTCTGTTGGGCCGATTTTCCAGTCGACGCGCGGTATCGGCACGCCGAACTCGTCCCGTTGATCAGACAGGGTGACGCGGCTCTCCGCGTCGAGTTTCTGCTCGACCATGACATCGAAGCGCAGCGCGTCGGACCGGTGCATCATTCCCCGCTTCTGCACCTTCCGGCGGAAGGTACCTGCTGCCAGGAAGGCAGGCGACCGCGCGACAACAGCAAGATCACTCGCAAGTCGCGTGCGGTCGCCCCGCATCAGTCGCTTCAGCGCCGCCCAGGGATCACGAGCCGAATGAATCTGCACGGGATAGGCCGCACAGTTGACGAGCTCTTCGCGTCTCTGCACAGCGGGACTGAGGCGCAGACCGTGGAGATAGAACCGGGTCGCCCCCTTATCGGACAGGCCGTAGAAATTGAAGTGCCGGGCCACGGCGTTGATATCCCGCCGTTCGAACTGCAGAAGCGTCGAGCGGGGGTGGTCGGCGAGGTAGCGCCCGACGACACCTCTGCCATTGCCGACACCGCTCGACATCACCGATGTCGAAGCCAAAAGCAGGCGGGCGTTCTCGATGCCGCCGGCACACAGAACGACGGTCTCGGGCCGTACACTTGCGGAAGCTCCGTCAAGGCTCCGCAGATCGAGCGATGCGACGCGACGGCCACTCTCGTCAAGATGGATCGCCGTGACCGTGGCATGCGTCAGGATCTCGATGTTCGCCGCCACCAGCTCGGCAGCCACATTGGCAAATCGCATGGGCTCGCCGTGCCGATCACGCTCATGGCTGAACTGCCAGAAGAACGGGCGAAGGAGATCGCGGTCGAAACCGAGTTCGTCCGGCGGCGAGTGCAGCCGGCCAAAGAGCCTCTCGTCATAGAGATTGGGTCCGAGATTGAGCAGGCGCGCCGCGCGATCAAGCCCCGGCGCCAGGCTTTCGCGCGTCATCGGCCAACCGGAGACCGGCAGCCAGGGCCGGCGCTCCAGGTCGATTTCGTCGAAGCTCGCGCATTTGCCGATCCAGGTATGCGTGCTGCCGCCGAGCACCCGGTTGCGCAGCTCGAAAGGGGGGATGTCATTCAGCCATTCGAGGCTGCCGTTATAGCCGCGGCCGGGACTTTCGACGCTGTCTCGGACGACGGGTTCGCCGACATTGACGACGGCATTCAACGTCTGCTGGGCGGCCTCGAAGTCGGCGCCACCGCTTTCGATGATCAGTACCCGGCAGCGGCTGTTGGCGAATTCCCGAGCGATCGTCAGCCCGACGGGACCACCGCCGATGATTGCCACATCCGGACGAAACTCGGTGCCTGAGGGCGCTGATCGGAGATCGCGGATCGGCATGAAAAGAACTCCCACGTGCTACATACAGGTCGTAGCACCAGCGCTATCGCGCCGAAATCTCCCAATATGCATAGGGGAGTAGGGTAACTACTGATTTCGGCTAGTTGGAGCCTGCACACTTTGCTCAGGCTCTGGCCGGAAGTCCATTTTGAAACGATATCGCGACACGACTAGGCTTGATCATTGGGGCCGGTACCCCGCAGGCGATTTGTCTTCATCCCTGGACGCCGATGGTCGGCGCACACGGAGCCGGCGAGGATCGGAGGGTGCGGTATGGCGCGTGTAGGTATCAGGGAATGGCTGGCTCTCGCTCCGGTCTTTGCGTCAGGGGAGCTTGCCCGCTTCGGCGGCGACGGCAACGGGCCGCTCACGCGCTTCGAGGCGGATTTCTCGGCCAAGTTCGGCACAGGCCATGTGCTGACCGTCAGCAGCGGCACGGGCGCGTTGATCGCCGCTCTGGCTGCTGCCGGCATCGGCCCGGGCGACGAGGTGCTGGTGCCCGCCTATACCTGGATTGCCACGGCCGGCGCCGCACTGGCCGTCGGCGCCGTCCCCATTATCGTCGAGATCGACGAGACATTGACAATGGACCCGGCAGATATCCTGCGAAAGATCACGCCCCACACGCGCGCCATCGTCCCCGTGCACATGGCCAACATGGTGTGCGACATGGACAGCATCATGCAGATTGCCCGCCAGCACGGGCTCGTTGTCATCGAGGATGCCTGCCAGGCGGTCGGGCTGACCTACAAGGGTGTGCGGGTGGGCACGATCGGTGATGCCGGGGCCTTCAGCTTCAACCAGTTCAAGAACATGAACATCGGCGAAGGCGGGGCCGTCGTCACCGACGACGACCGGCTCTTCGCCAGGGCGCGCATGTATCACGATATCGGCGCGCTGTTTCGCGGCCACCTCGACAATGCCAACGAGCCGCCGATGCTCGGCATCAATCTCAAGGCCAGCCAGATCCAGGGTGCCATGCTGAACGTCCAGTTGAAGAAGCTGGATCCGATGATCCGCCGCATGCGCCGCCGCTACGATGCGATTGCCGAGATCCTGTCGGCCAGCAATGCGATGCGCATCGGCCCGCACAACGACCGGGACCATGCTGCCGGCCTGCACGTGATCTTCGATACCGCCGAGGAGGCGCGGGCCTTTGCTGCCGAAAACAAGCGCGGCGTGTATCGGCCCTACGATTCCAGCCGGCACGTCTACAGCAACTGGTTGCCGGTGCTGGACCAACGCACGGCAAATCCGAAGATGAACCCCTATGCCTGGGCGTCCCGCAAGATCGAGTACTCGCCGGATATGTGCCCGCGGTCGCTCGATATCCTGAAGAGGACCTGCCGTATCGGGCTCGGCGAGAACTATCCCTTGCCGCTCATGACCTATTTCGCCCGACGCATGGTGCGCCAGCGACCCGCTTCGAAGGGGAGCCTCGTCTATGCGACCTAGCTTGGATCGGATCGGTCCCAACTTCATCGACATCTGGCGCTGGAGCCTTGATCCGGCCCCGTGTGAAATTGACCGCTTGTTCCCAATGCTGAGCGGTGAGGAGAAGGCGCGAGCCTCCCGTTTCGTCTATCCGGAACATCGCCAACACTTCATAGCCGGCCGTGCCGGCTTGCGCCTCGTGCTCGGCCACTACCTCCACCTGCCGCCGCACCGCATCGGGCTGACCTACAACGTCTTCGGCAAGCCGCGCATCGCCGGCGCATCGGAGTTGCTGCATTTCAATCTCAGCCACAGCGCCGATGTGGCGATGCTGGCGGTCTCCGACCATTACCCCGTTGGCATCGACGTCGAAGCAATCAAGCCGCTGAAAGAGGATATTGCCGGACATTTCTTTTCGAAGCGCGAGTGCGCGGCTCTCGCGGCCTTTGCCGGCGACGACTATCTTAACGCGTTCTATCGCTGCTGGACGCGCAAGGAGGCTTTCGTGAAGGCTCATGGCGCCGGGCTATCGCTGCCGCTGGACTCATTCGACGTCACCGTCGACGCAGCCTCCCGTCCAAGGCTCGAATCCCTTGATGGTGACAGAGATGCGCCGCTGAACTGGAGCCTCTTCGACCTCGCGAGCCCGCCTGGTTTCGCTGGCACCCTGGCAGCGCTCACCCTCGGCAATGCCGTCCATCTTCGCTATAGCGATCACGATGTCCTGGCGCTCAAAGCGTCAGTCGCGCATCCAGCACATACCGATCCCCGGCAGCGTCAAAATGGTGGCAGCCGAGCAATCCCGGTTTGAAATCGGGCTTGATCGTTCTGATGCACCGCTCCCGGTAGTTCTCCAGGTCCAATTGCTCGATTTCCATGATATTCAGCCCGTAGCCGTAGATGCCGTGCGCATTGTGCTGCGATGGGCGGAAGACACGGCCCTCGCGCGCAAAGATCCGGCCGGCATTGCGGGCAAACGTGCTGCCGAGCACCACCGGATTGCGTTTGTGCGGCGTGATGCGCGCAAGCCCCGGCCCATCGACTTCAAAGATATGAAGCTCGCTGCAGTGATCCTCATAGGCGTGAAACTCGGAGAGGTTCGTAAACAGCCACCACCGCCCGTCATGGCGCGTCAGCACGCTGTCTGCGGCAGACATGCCATTGAGCGCGGTCGCATGCAGCTCCCACTTCAGCGGAAACTCGACGCAGCGCCAAATCTCGATGCGCCTGGACTGATGCGTCTCGGGCATCATGAAGATGTCGTCGCCGTCGCGGAAGACGAACGGGTAGGACAGGTGGTAGTCGCAGTTCAGCGCGACACCCACCGGCTCAAGTCGATCGCCGTCAAAGCGGCCGACTGCGATATGCGCCTTGCGGTCGCCATCGGCATAGGCCTCGTAGAACAGGTAGCACTCGCCTTCATGCTGAAGCAGAAACGGATCCGCCTTGATGTCCGTTGACGTCGGCGGGATTTCGACGGAAACGCCGGGCTCGAAATCGTCGATGCGGCCGCTGCCGGTAAAGAGCGTCCAGACGGCCGACCCCGTGCCGGCCTTGTGCTGCAAAGCCTTCTTCGCGCGCGCGACGAGCTGGCCGCTGAGGATGCCGAGATACCGGCCCAACTCGTCAATCGACGGCGGCGCGGCTTGCCGGCGCGCCGGCAGAGGCGTGGTGATAAGCTCCCCGGTATCGGCCAGTCGCGAGAGTTCGCGCAGCAGCAGGGTGGCGGCGCGCTCCTTGACGAAGTTGATGTTCCTGACCGCGCTGAACTTGATGTTGAAGGAGGACAAGGCGATGGCAACGGACGAGGCTGAAGCCCCGAGCCGAACGTAGAGCGAAAGGTCCACGGCCGGCGCACCGCTGGCCACTTCGAGATAGCTGAACCATTCGCCCGCTCCCGACTTCTGGTCGGAAAAGGAGAGCGCCCATTCGCCATAGGGCAGCTCGCGCACGGCGTCGTCGGGCAGACCGTTCGGCGTCATGCGGACCACCAGATCGAGACCGAGCTCTGCCACCTGCGCCTGGACGGCCCCAGGCTGCGCCGATGCCAAAGGCACGATACGCTGCTTGCGCGCATCGAAGTTGCAGGGGTTATATACCGCCTGGCGGCCGAACGCCGCCTGCTCGAGCCGATGGGCGAGCTTGAAGAAGATGGAGCTCCTGCCGACCCCATAGGGTGCCGGATGAACGAGCAAGGCGGTCAGCGCGTATCGCGGATCGGCCACGATCCGATCGAAGACCATCAGTTGCCAATTCTCGAAGTGCTCGTTCTGTTCGACCAGGACGGCGATGCGCAATGGTAGGCTTGTGACACGCATGGATGTTGCCTTCGCACGTCGTGTTCAGCGCTCGTCGGAGCGGAACCTGTTGATGACGATGGTCGCCAGGGCCTGAATGCTGTTGCTGTTGAGGCTATCCTCGTGCCAACCCTCGAGGTCGAAAACCTCGCTGTCCGGGGTGATTGCACCACCCCAGCCGAAGAGCAGCTTGCGCGCACGGCGATGGGTGGCTTCACTGCGGAACAAAAGCACCGACTTTTCATTCGTCGGTGGCGGACGATAGCGACGGGCCGCATTGACCAGCAGGTCGGTAACGTCGGCATTGACTGCTTCTTCCTGGGAATAGGTCCCCGCCCGCAGGCCCAGATGTTTGAGCAGGGCAAGCGTGAAGTTGAACTCCCTGAGATAGTCGACGAAGCTGATGCGGCCGGAAAAGAGCTTGCGCGTGAAGTAGCCGACGCGCTTCACCCGGCGCTCGCTGTTCCAGCGAAGGCGCCGAAGCCGGGGCTGCGACTTGACATAGCCCGGTGCCCAGGCATCGATGACGGCCGTGAAGCGAAGATCGGCGCCGCGCTCGCGCAGCTGGCGGGCAATTTCGACCGCCAGCACGCCATTGACGCAGAGCCCCATCACGCCGACCGGGCCTTTCAGAATATCTGCGCCCATACTGTCGACGGCATGCCCGGCGATCTCTTCAAGCGACATGGAGGCGAGATCGCCGGTGAGGTCCGCATGGAACATGTTGGCGTTATAGACCGAGACGGTATCGCCAAGATCGGTCGCAAGCCGGTAGTAGAGGAACGGATGATTGAGCGTGTAGAGCGTATAGGGCGCATCGGTGCGCCCGCAGGCCCCCACGCTCCAGGGATTGGCGCTTGCGGATTCCAGATCGGTACCGGTCGGCTGCGCTTCGCCAAACAGCGCAGTGGAAAAGCCCCCGAATGTCGGCTGCTTGAAGAGCAGCTCCAGGTCGGCCTTTGCCCCAAGCTTCGATCTGGCGCCGGAGAGCATGCGCAAAGCCAGCAGCGAGTGACCGCCGAGCGCGAAGAAGTTGTCGCCGGGCGCGACCGTCGGAACGCCGAGCACCTCTGCCCATATCGCAGCAAGAGCCTTGGTCTGGTCGGTTCGCGCCGCCGGTACTGGTGCCGAGACATCTGTTGGCTCAACGCGATCGGCCACAGCCTTGGCGAGGATGGTCGGCGGCGCCGGTATCCGCAACGCGGTTCGATCGATGGTGCCGCTGGCATCGCGCGGAAAATTGAGAAGCACGCTGACACCACCCGGCATCGCGGATTGCGAAAGCTGCCGGCTCAGATACTCCATCAGGCCATCAGGCAGGCGATCGAGCGGTTCGGTGATCGTCGGCGCCGGCGTGACGAAAGCATGCACGCGCTTGCCATCGCCTTCGACCAGCACCACGGCCGAACCGACGGATGGATGGGCCGCAAGCATCAGTTCGATCGCCGTTGCCGGCCCCGTCTCCACTCGCAGCGCCTTGATCTCCCTCGGAGGGATGACCAGTGAGGAAAGGGGCGCCGAGGGCCGTTCCAGCGCCGCTTCATAGGCCTCCTGCCAAAGCCGCAGAAGAGATTCGATCGTCGACTTTTCAAACAGGTCGGCATTGTATTCGATCGACATGCGCCATCCGCTCGGCCTGCCGATCATGATGAAGCTCAGATCGTAGATGACACCCGGCGATTGCGACGGCGCGCTGAGCAGCTCGAAACCTCCATACTGATGGTCTTCCAGGAACGCCTTCTGCAGGTTGAAGTTGACCGAGATCAGCGGGTTGCGCGAGGGATCGCGCACCGGATTGACCAGTTCGACCAGTTTGTTGAACGGCATTCTGTGATGGTTGAGGGCAGCCGTCACCGTTGCGGTTGCTAAACGCACATGCTCGGCAAAGGAAATGTCACCGGCCATGTCGAACCGCAGAACAACATTGTTGATGAAGACCCCGATAAGGTTCTCCAGATCCGTCTCGTCGCGCCCGGCGACCTGTGAGCCGAACATGACGGTGTCATGTCCGGTATAGCGGTGCAGCAACGCGCTGACGACGGCAGCCCCGAAACTGTAGAGCGAGACCCTATGCGCGCGGGCGGCGGCGTCGATCCGCTCGCTGAACTCGCTCGGGTTGTTGACGGACAGGATATTGCCGCGGCTGGTCTTGACCGGTCCGCGCGGCGTGTCGGGAATAACTTCGAAATAGGGCGCTCCGGTCAGCTGTTCGCGCCAGAATGACTTCTCGGTCTCGAAACCGTAGCTGTTCAGATACTCCTGCTGCCACAGCGAGAAATCGCCGTATTGCAACGGCAGGTCCGGAACAGCCGGCTGCCGGCCGGCATCAAGCGCCGCCGCGATCTCGCCGACCTCGCGGCCAAGCACGCGGATCGACCAGCCATCAAAGCAGCTCTGGTGGGCGGTGATCAGTAGAAAGCCCCGCTCGTTCTCTACCATCAGCAGCGAAACGCGGAAGAGGTAGGGACTGCTGAGGTCGAACGGCGCGCGCGCGGTCTCCTCACCGATCGAGAGGATACGCTGATCGCGCTGATCGGCAGGTACGTTTCGCAGGTCGATGACCGACATCCTGAAGTCGACTTGGTCGACCACCTGCTGGCAGGGCCTACCGCCGACTTCGACGAACCGGGTGCGAAGGGCCTCATGACGCTGGATGACTGTACGAAAGGCGGCCTCCAACGTCGAGGATCGGAATGCGCCTCGGATCTCCCATCGGACTGCGACGTTGAGCGCCGGATTGCCTAGCTTCAGCTGGTCGAGGATCCAGCAGCGCAACTGGGTCTGGGAACAGGGGAACTCCGCAATCACGGTGGGTTCGGCGACAGGTGCAGTGTTGCTTGTCTCTTTCATACTCTTGATACCTGCTCAAACCGGCGCCGCGCGCCATTGCGGAAATCTCTCAGCGAAGGGACCTGCGGCTGGGTGCCGTTCGGATCGATGTCGTCGCGTGTCTCGGCAAAGGTGGCGAGTTCTGCGATGGAGGGATGCATCATCAGATGTTTGGCCTCCAGGCGCAGACCGCTGTCGAGCATGCGGGCGGCGATGCGGAAGATGATCAGCGAATCCGCGCCGAGCGCGTAGAGGTTGTCCTCGACGCCGATCTCCTGCGCGTTCAGAACCTCGCGCCAGATCTCGCAAAGCTGCGTTTCCATGGCGGTGCGCGGCGGCACCCTGATGGCCGTGGTCTCGCGTTGCGGCAAACCACGCTGTTCAAGCGTCTTGCGGTCGAGCTTGCCGTTGGCCGTCTGGGGGAGAGCCTCCTCAAGCACCCAGAAACCGGGGACCATATGCGCCGGCAGGTTGGCCTCCGCATGGGCGGCAAGCGCGGATGCCGAGGGTTTGCTGCTCAGGTCTTCCGGGATGACATAGCACACCAGCTGCTTGTCGCCATTGCTGTTCGGGGCGGCGACGACGGCGCATTGGCGAACGCCGGCGGCGCTGGAGATGGCAGCCTCGATATCGCCAAGCTCGATGCGGAAACCGCGCAGCTTGATCTGCTGGTCGCGCCGGCCGAGCAATTGTAGCGAACCATCCGCGAGCCGCCGACCGACGTCGCCGGTCTTGTAAAGACGCTGAACCGTTCCCGTGCCGATGTCGATATCGGCGAAGGCCTTCTCGGTCAGATCAGGGCGGGCGAAGTAGCCGTTGGCAAGGCCCTCGCCGCCGATATGCAGTTCACCCGTGACGCCGATGGCGGCAACGCGGTTGGCCTTGTCGAGGATGAGGAGCTGCGTGTTGGCGATGGGATGGCCGATGGTGATCGGCTTTTCGCCATCCTCGATCCGTTGCACCGACGACCAGATCGTCGTCTCGGTCGGGCCGTACATGTTCCACAGCTCGCTTCCGAGGCCGAGCAATGAAGAAGCGAGCGCCTTGGGAAGCGGCTCGCCGCCGCACAGCATCTTGAGGTTCGAGCGGCTGAGGCCGGCTTCGACCAGCATCTGCCAGAGTGTCGGCGTCGCCTGGAGCACGGTCGCACCGCAGCTTTCGACGAGCCGCACCAGAGCAAAACCGTCGCGCACCGTGTGCCGGCCGGCAAGCACCACCTTCGCACCTGTGATCAGCGGCAGGTAGAGTTCAAGGCCGGCTATGTCGAAGGAGATCGTCGTCACCGCGACGATCGTATCGCGATCGTCAAGCCCCGGCTCCCGCGCCATCGACGTGAGGAAGTTGACCAGGGCGCGATGGGAGACTTCGACCCCCTTCGGTGCGCCGGTCGATCCCGACGTGAAGATGATGTAGGCCGGCGTCGCCGCGTCCGTGGGGACCTTCGGCAGTGCAGTTGCCGCGCCGGTTGTGTCGACGTCGCTATCGATGCGGATGATCGCGACGTCCTTGCCGGCCAGTCCCTCTGCCCGGTCGCTATCGCAGATCATGCCGGCAACGCGCGCAACCTCAAGGGTTTGCGACAGGCGGGTCTCAGGATGGGCAGGGTCGAGCGGCACATAGGCATGTCCCGATTTCATGATCGCCAGCAGGGCGATCACCATTTCAAGCGACCGTTCGGCGAGAAGGGCGATGCGCTGGCCCGGCTCCGGGACGGTCTTCTGGATTTGGCAAGCCAACTGGTTGGATCGCCCTTCAAGCTCGCCATAGGTCATCGTCTTGCCGTCGAGTTCGACGGCAATCGCGGAAGGCTGCTCGGCCGCCTTTTGGGCAAACAGCGAGAAGACGAATGCGTCGCGATCGTAGTCGGCGGCCATGTCGTTGAGGCCCTCGGCAAGCCAGGCCTGTTCGGCCGCAGACAGGAGCGGCAGATCGTGGATCGGCCGGGTGATGTCGGCTGCCAGCGCCGCAACCAGTGTCGCGAAATGGCCGATCCAGCGCTCGATCGTGCTGCGCTCGAAGACCTCGGCATTGTAGTCGACATCGATGCGAACGCCGTTGGGGCTTTCGGTCAGGTTGAAGAACATATCGAAGTTGGAGAAGGCCTTGGCGTTCGACGCGATCTTCGTCTGCAGCCCGCCGAACTCCAGATTGTCAGGAACCCGCTCGAGGTTGAACTGGATCTCGGTCAGCGGCAAGCGGTGCGTGTCACGCTTGACGCCGAGCTTACGGACGAGCGTGCCGTAGGTGTAATCCTGGTGCTCGAACGCACCGAGCACAAGCTGCTGCGTCGCCTTGAGATGCTCGTCGAAGCGCTTGTCCGACGAGACCGTCTGGCGAAGCGGCAGGAGGTTGACGCAATGGCCGACGAGCGTCTGGCCGTCGAGCAGGCTCTGCCCGGCCGAAGGCACGGCGACGACGATGTCGTCCTGTCCGGAGAGGCGGGAGATCATGATTTGCAGCGCCGCCAGCAACGTCGAAAACAAGGTCGCGCCGGACTTTGCACCTGCCTTCTTCAGGGCTTTGTAGGTTTCCGCCTCGATGCTTCCGGTGACGGTGCCGCCGGCAAAGCTGCGGCGATCCGACCGCGGCCGGTCCAGCGGCATTTCCGGCAGATCGGGGACGTCCTTGTATTGGTCGAGCCAGAATTGTTCGGTCGCGTTCGATATATCCGCATTGGGAGCAAGATCGGTCGCGTAGGTGGCAAAGGAGAGCGGCGTCGTGAGCCCGGCCTCGGCGTTGCGCATCAAGGCGGAATAGGTCGCGGCAAGCTCTTCGATCAGCACATTGATCGACCAGCCATCGCAGATGATGTGGTGTGCGGTGAAGACCAGGCGGTGACTGTCGGGAGTCATCCTGACGATGGAAGCCCGAACGAGTGGCCCATCGGCAAGATCGAAGGGAGTGCGCGCATCTTCGTCGATCAATTGCTGCAACAGCGCCTCGGCATCGTTCTCGCCGGCAAGGTCGATATCGGCGACATCGAGCACGAAATCGGGAATGAACTCGAAATGATCCCCCGCCCGGCCGAACCGGATCTGCAGCGCATCATGGCGTGCGACTACGGCATCAAGCGCCCGGCCCAAGCGTTCGCGATCCAGCGGCCCGTCCAGAACCATCGTGAAGGACTCGTTGAAGGAGCAGGAGGCTTCATCGCCGACCTGGGCGGCCAACCAGATTTCCTTTTGCGCTTCCGTCAGCGGCGCCGTTGACGGTCGGGCAGTTGCCACATCAGCAGGCTCCGGCGCGATATCCTCTGCCTGGCGTTGCGTGCCGAGGATGCCGACCGATTGGAACGCATCAAGACTGGTGCGGAAGGCGGCAGCGATCGCCTGGAAATCCGCCTCGCTGTGGGCGGTCGTCAGGAAGCAGGGATAGCCGTCCTGGATATGAATACCCTGCATGCGCATCTTGGCATAGAGGAGCGAGCCCAGCGGATCGTCGCTGCCGAAGTCGGCAAAGAACCAGCTCTTGTAGCTGTTGATGGTCTTGGCGATACCGCGCCGGGCGAGATCCGCATTGATCTCGGCGACCAGAGCCTGCGTGCGATCGGCGACGGCGCCATAGAGTGCGGCGCCCTCGCCCCTGATGTGCTGAAGAACGGCCCGCGCCGCCGCAAGCACGAGCGGATGGCGCACGAAGGTCCCGGCAAAGAAGGTCGGCGCGGTCATCGGAACGCTATCGTCGCCATAATTCCAGCATCCGCCGTCGAGTGCATCCATGAAGCGGCTGTCGCCCACCAGCACGCCGATCGGCATGCCGCCGCCGATGACCTTGCCATAGGTCGCCATGTCGCCCTTGATGCCCCAGACGGCCTGCATGCCACCGGGATCGACGCGGAAGCCGGTGACGACCTCGTCGAAAACCAGCGCGAATTCGGATTTCGTGGCAATAGCACGCAGCTCGCGCACAAACTCGACCGGCCGTAATTCCGGATGACGGCTCTGGACCGGCTCGATGATCACCGCGGCGATATCGCCGGCATTGGCCTTGATCCAGTCAAGACTTTCCGGATCGCCGTAGCGAAGAACCGTCATGTTGGCGACGGAGGCGGCAGGGATGCCGGCGGCGACCGGTATCGCGACCGGCGCACCAGCCCGGTTCCGGCCCTTGACCAGCACCTCGTCGAACTGCCCGTGATAGTCGTTGCCGAAAATCACGATCCGATCCCGGCCGGTCACCGTGCGCGCCACCCGCATGGCCGCCATGACGGCCTCCGAGCCGGTGTTGCAGAAGGTCACGCGTTCGTGCCCGGTCATCTCTGCGATCAGTTCCGCGACTTCGCCGGCAAGCGGCGTCTGCGGGCCGATGGCAAATCCGGCGTCGGCCTGCGCCTTCACCGCCTCGACGACGAAATCCGGCGCATGGCCGAAGGCCGTCTGACCCATGCCGTTGACCAGATCGATATATTCATTGCCGTCGACGTCCCAGATGCGCGATCCCTTCGAACGATCGGAAACGACGGGGAAGACCATCTCCTTCCAGTCCTGGCGGAAACCGGCAGCGGTGCGCGGATCGGCGAGCCACTTCCGGTTCTGGCCGGTGAAGCTCTTCGATTTCCCGTTCCGTGCCTCGTAGGCGGCGATCAAGTCGGCGACGAACGCCTGCTTCTGTGGGGTCATCTCGGTCGAAAGGCTCTTGGCGCCGGGACGGTAGAGCTTGATGCGCTCCGCTCCGATTTCGCCATCGGCGGTGCGATCGACCTCAATCTTCGATACCAGCTGCGGCTCAATCGTCGCGATCGGAGGGGCGATCGCCGCCGCAACAATGGTCGACTGTGCGGAAGGGGCTGCGACGGAACCTGTCGCCTGGAGCACCTGCAACTGCTGCGTAACGATCGTCTGCAGCATCTGCAATTGCGACTGGAGGACGGACTCGATGCCGGCAACAGTCGCGGCTGTGGTGACGGGGGCAACGGTAAGCGGCAGGGCCGCCTGCGCTGCGACGGCGGGCGCCGCGGCGACTGCGAGCGACGGCAGGGCCACCGGTGCGGATGCCGGCGCCTGCTGCGGCTCGGGCGGCAGCTGCCGGTCGAGATGCGCGGCCAGATCCTGGATGCTGGGAATGTTGCTCAGCAGCTCCCGGAACGAGAGCTTGATCTTGTAGTCTTTCTCGATCCTTTGCGCGAACTGGCCGATGAAGAGCGAGTCAAAGCCGAGCTCCAAGAATGTCGCACCCGCCTCGCCCGGTCCGAGCGCCTCCCCCGACATGTCGCTGAGCAGGGTGATGAGGGAGGTTTGCAAGGCAGGGATACGGCTGGCAGCAGCAACTGGTGTGGCAACATTCATGATTTTGATCCCGTCAAACGGTTGCGCTTGAGTGTCGGTGGAAGATGGCTCGGCGGCAGGGAGCTGCTCGGCCGACGATGCCGGCCGGCCTTCGCCGCGCCGTGCGGAGGCAGGAGCGTCAATCCAGTGGCGCTGCCGCTGGAACGGATAGGTCGGCAGAATGAGCGGGGTTTTGCTCGCGGACGACGTCGGCCAGTTGAGGTCGCAGCCCGACATCCAGAGCTTGCCGTGGGCCTCGGCGAGGGTTTCACCGGCGGCATGCGCGCGATCATGTTCCGGCAGCGACTGGACGACGGCAGTGACCGCATCGCGGCTGAGCGTCTGGGCCGCAAAGACCGACAGGGTGCGACCGGGGCCGACCTCCAGCAGGACGGGCTTGCGCCCGTCGCAAAGGGTCGCCAACCCGTCGGAAAACCGGACGGCGGCGCGGCAATGCTTCGCCCAGTAGTCAGGCGACATGCCCTGTTCGATCGTCTGCCATTGGCCGGTGACGCACGAGATATACGGCGTTATGGCAGTGCCGTAGGTGACCTTTGCCGTCTCTTCGCGCAGGGCTTCGGTAACGCCGTCCATCATGGCGGAATGAAACGCATGCGAGGTGTGAAGCCGGCTGAAGGCGATGCCGGCGCGCTCCATCGCAGCGCACGCAGCATCGACGGCAGCGAAGGTTCCGGAGATCACGCAGAGTTTCGGGGCGTTGACCGCAGCGATTTCGACCTCGTCGCCAAGATAGGCTGAGACTGTCTCCACATCCGCCCGCACGGAAACCATCGCGCCCTGGGGCTGCGACTGCATCAAGCGGCCGCGCGCGGTCACGAGCCGCAATCCGTCCTCGAAGGAAATGACGTTGGCAAGCGTCGCGGCGACGAATTCGCCAACGCTGTGACCGATCATGACATCGGGTTTCAAGCCGCGGCTCATCCATAACCGCGCGAGCGCATATTCGACGAGATAGAGGCACGGCTGCGCGATGCGCGTCTCGCGCTGTTCGTCGGCCATGGCCTGGCTCACCGTGCCGCTGTGGCAGATGAAATCGCGCAAGTCGGTTTTTAAAGGTGCCCGGAGCAGCTCCGTGCCCCTGTCAATCCAGCGGGTGAATTCCGGTTCGCGGCTGTAGAGTGCCGCGCCCATGCCGACATATTGCGAGCCCTGGCCGGGGAACATGAAGGCGATCGGCGGCCTTTCGGTGGCAACGCCACTTGCTACGCGCTCGCTGCCGAGGCGCTCAATCGCCTGCTCGATATCGTTGGCAGCTATGGCGGTGCGATGGCTGAAAGCGCGCCGACCGGTCTGCAGCGTGTGCGCGACCTGCGACAGTGGCAAAGCAGGGTTCGCCTGCAGGTGATCGCGCAGGTTCGCCCGCATGGCCGCAAGTGCTGCCTCGTTGCGGGCAGACAGCGGCAGAATGTGAGGCCCCCGCGCCACGTCGTCGACATTGCCCTGCGACGCGGGCGCCTGCTCCAGCACGAGATGCACATTGGTGCCGCCGACGCCGAACGAGCTGACGCCGGCGCGGCGCGGACCTTCGGTGGCCGGCCAGTCGGTGGTGCTGGCGGGAATATAGAAGGGACTGTCGTCGAGATTGATGCGCGGGTTCGGCCGCTGATAATTCGCCATTCCCGGTATCTTGGCGTGATAGAGCGCCAGCGCAGTCTTGATCAGCCCGCTGACGCCGGCAGCGGCATCGAGGTGACCGACATTGCCCTTGACCGAGCCCAGGGCACAAAGCTGCCGCTTGTCGCCTGCCTCGGCAAAGGCGCTGCGCAATCCGCCGAACTCGATCGGGTCACCAAGCGGGGTCGCGGTGCCGTGGCATTCGACATAACCGATTGTCGAAGGATCGACCCCCGCGTTTGCCAGAGCAGACGAAATCGCGTCCGCCTGCCCCTCGACGCTTGGCGCGGTAAACCCGATCTTGTCCGAACCGTCGTTGTTGATGCCGTAGCCGCGAATGACCGCGAAGATCCTGTCGCCATCCCTCAGCGCGTCTTCCAACCGCTTCAACAGCACGATGCCCGCGCCGCTGCCGAAAACCGTTCCAGCCGCCTGTTCGTCGAACGGCCGGCAGACGCCATCGGGCGAAACCATGCCGCCCTCCTGGTAGATATAGCCACGCCGTTGCGGGATCGTGATCGATACACCACCGGCAAGGGCCATGTCGCAGCTGTAGGTCAGCAGGTTCTGGCAGGCCTGCGACACGGCCAGCAGCGACGTTGAGCAGGCCGACTGGATGGCGATCGCCGGTCCGCGCAGGTTGAACTTATAGGCGATGCGGGTCGCTAGAACGTCCGTCACTGAACCGACGATCTGCTGGAAGCAACCGATCTGGTAGTTGGAGGTGAACTCCTCGACCTTCGCCCGCTCACCCAGGACATTGTTGATGAGATAGGTGGGCATCGAGGCGCCTGCGAAGACGCCGACCAGGCCGGGATAGCGGTGAGGATCGTACCCGGCCCGCTCGAGCGCTTCCCAGCAGACCTCGAGAAAGACGCGGTGCTGCGGATCGGTGACCGCCGCTTCCCGCGGGAACATGCCGAAGAACTCGGCGTCGAACATGTCGACATCCGGGAGCTGCGGCCGGGCTGGAACGTAGTTTGCGGCAGCACGTTCCTCGTCAGTGAATGCGTCTTCGATCTCGTCCGGCCTCAGTTTCAAAAAGGCATCCCGCCCCTCACAGACGAGATCCCAAAGCGCCTCCACCGACGGAGCGCCCGGGAACCGACCGGACATGCCGATGATCGCAATGCCGGTCACGTCCTGGTCATTGCGATCCGAGCCGCGGGCGTCGTCTGCATCGTTGAAAACGGTCATGAAGCGCTCCTGCGGAAGTGGGAGATGTTCTTCTTTTGCAGCGCCGCACGTTCGGCCGCCGTCATCGCTCGGGCACTGGCCGACGACTTTCCATCGAGGAAGTCCGCCAACTCGTGAATGGTCGGGTGCTTGAACAGGGCAACGACATCGATCGACCGGCTGAGGTTGACCTCCAGCGCCGCATGCACCCGCATCAGCTGCAGCGACGTGCCGCCGAGATCGAAGAAATTGCGATCAAGCTCTACGGCCTGCTGGCTGAGCACGTTGCGCCAGAGGTCTTGCAAGAGTGCCTCGGTCCGACTGGCGACTGGCGCGTTCTCGGCCGGCAACGCATCCACCGGCAGCGGAAGCCTGGCGCGGTCGACCTTGCCCGATTGATGCAATGGCAATTCGTCAAGCACGATCACCGCGCTCGGGATCATGTAGGCGGGCAGGCTGTTGCGCAGTCTCTCCATCACGTCGCGGATCAGCTCGGCGTCGTCTGCGCGGGTGCCCTCACGTGGGCACAGGTAACCAACGATGCGCTTGTGCGACTGATCCAGATTCTGGCAGATGACGACACCGTCGGCGAGCCGCGGATCGCGACGCAAGGCGGCCTCGATCTCGTCAAGCTCGATGCGCTTGCCATTCAGCTTGATCTGCCGGTCACGCCTGCCCCGGAAAAGCAGGATGCCGTCGTCGCTGAGCACCGCGAGATCGCCTGTCAGATAGCCGCGCACGTCTCCCTGTTCGGTGCGGATGGTGATGAACCGTTCTGCCGTCAGCTCGGGGCGTCGGAAATAGCCGATGGCGACGCCCTCGCCGGTGAGGACAAGCTCTCCCTCTATGCCGCGCCCGACCGGGCGACGGTCCTCGTCGACGATCAGTATACCGGTGTGGCTGACGGCGCCGCCGATCGGCACGTCCTTGCCGTCGAACCCCGCGGGGATGTCGAAGGCGGTGGCCAGAACAGTGATTTCCGTTGGCCCATAGAGGTTTGTCAGTCGGCAGTCCGGATGCGCCTTCTGAAAGCGTTTGATGTGCTCGGCAGAGGCGACTTCGCCGCCGAACATCATATGCCGCAACGTCGGCAGTTCGCCGCAGGAGAAATCGGCGAGCAGGTTGAACAGGCCGGTGGTCAGCAAGGAGGAGGTAACGCCGTTGTCACGGATGACATCCCTAAGCCGGCCGACCGAGAAATTTCCGTCCGGCAACCCGGCGATGGTCCCACCGTTCGTCAATGTCGTCCAAATCTCGAACGTGGAGGCATCGAAAGCGATTGTTGCCGCGTGCAGCATCACGTCGGCACTGCCGATCTGCACGTAATTCTGATCGAGCGCGAGCCGGGTAATGCCACGATGCGGAATGGAGACGCCCTTGGGTCGACCGGTCGAACCCGACGTGTACATGACGTATGCCATGTCGCCGCCTTCGCAGGGTACTGGCTCGAACGGCTTCCTCTCGGCTTGCTGCGCGAGATCGGCGACGATCGCGTGAAGATCGGCGATCGTGCCCTTGACGCTCGGCACAAGGCGCATCGTGGCAAGCGAGCAGGTATCGACGAAGACCACCTTGGGCTCGCAGTCGCCGATGACATAGTCGAGATGATCGACGGGAAAAGTCGTATCGAGCGGCAGATAGGCGGCGCCGACCTTGAGGGTGGCCAGCATGGCGACGATCGTTTCGAGGGAGCGTGGGACGAAGAGGCAGACGATATCGCCCTTCGTGACGCCCGCATCGATCAGATAGGTGGCAAGCGCATCGGACATCAGCTCAAGCTCGCCATAGCTGATCGAGTGGTCGTCGAAGACGATTGCCGTCGCCTGCGGAGCCGCCTGGGCGTGCCGGTGAACGACGGCATGAACCGAGTGCTCCGGGTCGTAGTGCACGGTTTCCTGCGAGCGGCCCGTCACGCGCCCGGACTTCACCGCCGAATCTTCTGCGCCGAAAAATCGGAACTCAGCCATCGTTCGCCTCCTGTCCCTCTCGCCTCACTGCCCGGCGGGACGGCTCAAACGCCCTCCCGGCAATGGGCAGCTCGCGAATTTTGCTGCAATGCCGTCGTCAGCCAGAATTCCATGGTGGCGAAAAATGAACAGCTGATCATTGGGATAGCCGCACCGACGCATCGCCATCAAAAGGGTTAGGCCCGCTTAGTCCTTAAGGGGATGGAAGCCACGGCTATGCACGGACGAGGCGCCCGATAGGCGGCCGGAATCGTGTTCCATCTCTTTGTTTTCGCAGGATTTTTCGAGGTCGCCTGCCGCGCCGACCCTGGCGGATCAAACGCGGTGAAAACGACCTGGCGAGGGGCGCCTATTGAAGGTCGTATGCCCTGACATAATCGATGAACATGTGGGATGGGTCCGGCGCCTGATCGGCGGTTTTTTCGACGAGCGCGAGGTTGAGCAGCACGTACATCGGCTGCCGGTGCTCAGGCCGCGTTTCGGCCTTCCACACGAGTTTCCGGTCAAAGTACATCCGGATGAATTCGGAATCGATCTTCACCCCATAGGTATGAAAATCCTGGGGGTCGGCGTCGCGAAATACCTCGATCCGACTGAATTGGGAATCGTCCTTGTCATCGCGATGCCAGACATGGATGACAGAGGAGTATCCTTCCGGCTTGTCACCGTAGAATTCCATCACGTCTATCTCGGCCGTCGACTTCGAGCGGTCCTTGCCGATCAGCCAGAATGCGGGCCATACGCCCGGACCGACCGGCAAACGCGCACGCATTTCGAAATAGCCGTATTGCTGGGCAAAGCCATTGCCCTTGGCGTCCACCGAGGCGAGCAGGCCTGACTGCCAGTCACCTTCCGGGTCGCGCTTGGCCTCGATCCTCAGAATGCCGTTTTCAGTCTTAAACGGCGAGCGCTCACCGGGGTTGGCAAAGCGGGCGCCACCAAAATCCCCCGACCACGGCGTATGCGCGATCCAGCGGGTGCCGGGCCCCCAGGCGGACACGCTCAGATCATCGAAGGTCTCGTCAAAGGTCAGCGGCATGTCGTCGACAGGAAGCTCGTCGCCCGTGTCGCCGGCCGTGTACCCATCGGCATGGGTCGCCGACACAAGCATCATCAGCCACAGGCAGCCGACGACAGGCCGGACGAAAAGCCGAACTGGCAGGCGGCGTGCCCAATACGGGCGAACTTCGCGAACAGATGGGGTCATGGTGCAAACTAACGCGGGGCGCTACCGCGGGTCCATTACCGATTCAGGCCGCGGCTTTATGCGAAAGGCTTAGCCGGAGGCGTAAATACGCAACATGCCCCCTTTGATAGGATCGTTTCAGCAACTGGAACTGGTGGCATGAGCTTTGAACTGATCGGCTTCGTTACCGTGCTTGTGGGGTTGGGCGTGCTGATGGCGCCCATCCACTGGGCGTTGACGTTCATGGTCGTCTCAACCGCTCTCGGCTCTGCCGCTGCCATCGGCCTTCCGGCACTTGGCGGCGCATCCATCCTCGTTCCAAATGTTTTCCTGCTGTTCTTCGGCCTCAGGGTCCTGATGGCCTATGGCGAAGGTCCGGTGCTGGCGGCCTTCGTGCCTGCCGGTGCCGGCTTCTGGCTGATGGTGCTCACCCTTTTCGGCGTGCTGACGGCGATCCTGTCGCCTCGCCTGTTCCAGGGCGCCGTCGACGTGATGACGGTCGAGCGATCTGTTGGTGCGAGAAGCTTCATATCGCTGTCACCGCTGCGGTTTTCGTCCAACAACATAACGCAGGCCGTCTATGCACTCGGCGGACTTGCCTGCTTCGGATTCTGCCATGCCTATCTGCGCCGGACGGCCGCGCCGTCGCACCTCGTCCACGCCATCCTCATTGCCGCCACCGTCAACCTCGCCTTCGCCGCGGCCGACATCCTCACTTATTTCTCCGGCACCGAGTATCTGCTGAGCGTGGTACGGACGGCCAACTACGCCCTCCTGACCGCCGCGGAAAAAGGTGGGTTGAAACGGATTTCCGGATCGTTCCCCGAGGCGTCGGCCTTTGCCGACTACACCTTGATCCTGTTTGCCGCGACCGCGAGCCTCTGGCTCGACCGGGTGCGCTCACGGGCGACAGCCCTCCTGGCGATCGCCTCGCTTGCCGGCCTGGTGTTTTCGACTTCTGCCACAGCACTGCTCGGGTTGGCCGTGGTCTTCCCGTTTCTCTGGATACGTTCGATTGTGACGGTCTTCGAACGGAGAAAGCCCGGACGTCCGGTGTTTCTCGCCGCCCTCTTCCTGGTCGTACCGCTCGTCATCCTCACGGTCGTCAACTTGTTCCCGGAGGTGGTGTCGACTGTTTACGATTTTCTCGATGAGATGCTGCTGTCAAAGGCCGACAGCCAGTCCGGCCGCGAGCGCGCGATGTGGAACGCCGCCGCCTATGAGGCGTTCGTCAACACCTCCGGCATGGGGGCCGGCCTGGGGAGCGCCCGCGCCTCCAGCTATCTACTGGTTCTGCTCTCGAATGTCGGGGTCCTTGGGCTCGCCATCTTCTGGGTCTTCGTCGCGGCCATTCTGTGCGCTCGCGCGGCACCAGACGCCGGGCGGCGGGCGGAAAGCCTTGCCGCGCTTCGGGCGGCAAAGGCCGGCTTTATCGCGGCCCTGAGCACCGCTCTCGTATCGGGCACCGTCTATGATCTGGGCCTGATGTTCTACATTCTCGCCGGCAGCGCGTCGGCGCTGACATGCCGGCAAATCGCCGAGGCAGAAGCGCCACGACCGCGACTGGTTGGTGCGACAAGCCCGCGCCGTATGGGAGGCTCCCGATGAAAATCGTCATCTTTAACGTCAAATACAGCGAAAACCTTGGTGACGGCATTCTGGCGCAGTGCCTGGAGATTGCGCTGGCGCGCGGGGCCAAGGGGCTGGAGGTCAAGACGATCGATCTCGCCGGCAGGACGGCATTCGGCACCGGCGGTGGCGGGCGCCGCCGACTGTTGCTGAAGGTACTGCAAGCGCTGCCGTCATTCGCGCGTCGGCTGGTCGTAAGACAGGCGCTTGGCCCGACACTCCGTCGATTGCAGGTCGAATGGCAAAAGGAGATTGACGCCGCGGATGCGGTCGTCATCGGCGGGGGAAACCTGTTTCAGGACGACGACCTGAACTTCCCGCTGAAAGTCGGTGCAGCACTCGATTGTATCAACCGCAGCGGCAAGCCGCTGGCGGTCTATGCCGTCGGCACCAGCCGGGACTGGTCGTCGCAGGCAAGGCAACTTTTCGGCATGATCGATGAGAGCCAAGTCGTCCACATTTCGGTCCGTGATACTATCGCCGGCCGCAACTGGCTCGGCCATTTTCCATCCGGCCCGCACGCCCGGATACTGCCCGATCCCGGGCTGCTCGTCCGGGAAATCGTCGCGTGCCACGCGCTTGCGCCACTGAAGGCAGATGACCGGGCAATCGGCATCTGCGTCACCGACCCGCTCATTCTGCGCCGACATTCCAGCCATGGCTCGACTGGAACTCCTTTTCGGCATGCCGACGACTATCACCAACTGCTAAGCCTGATGCTCGACGCCGGATATCGGATCTGCCTCTTCACCAATGGAGCCCAGGAAGACCAGGCCTTTGCGCGGCGCATTCTCGGCGGTGACGGTCTCGCCGATCACATCGACAGCGGTGATCTCTACCTCGCCCCTCGTCCCAAAACGCCCGAGGAACTGATCCACATCATCGCATCGACGCAGGTGATACTGGCACATCGCCTTCACGCCTGCATCGCCGCCTATTCCCTCGGCGTGCCGCAGGTCGGTCTCGGCTGGGATGCGAAAGTCGAAGGCTTCTTCCAGTTCGTTGGCCGACCGGAGTATTTTGCCAACGGACCCGACATCTCCGCTCGCGATGTGGCCTCCTTGCTTGAAGAGGCAGCCCGCAAGGGCATCGATCCCGCGGCCCATGCCTCGATACTCAATCAAGCCCGCAACGGCATCTCGCAGCTGCGAGAGTGCCTGGAGGCTCACCAAAACCGCAGCGCAAGCCCGACGATTCAGCCGGTGGCTGTGCCAAGCGGCAGAGCCTTATCCGGCTATGCGTTGTCGCACGGTCTCTAACCGTAACGGGTCACACAGTGTTGATCGCGCGGTGATCGGCACCTTAGTGGTCCAAAACCCAAATGCTTCAGCTAATTAGGACCGGTACCCACCCGGCCGGATTAAGCTCATATCGATGTGATTTCCCGCCATTACTAATCCTCTTGGGTAATATTCCTAACCACCGGTTGTTTGCTATATACTTAAGTACAATCGAATGGACCGAAGAGAGAGTGCGCCTTTATGGTGGGGCAACTTGGGGCATTTATAGGATCGTCACGGTTTAGAGAATTGTCGAGTTTCGACACGGATCAGCAGAGGTCCGAACTCTCCGTGGCGCGAAAACGGGTATTCCCGGCGGGCTCGATACTGTTCGAGCCCGAAGGTCGATCGTGCGTCCTGTTCTTCATCTCCGGCTGGTGCGTCAGCCGGAAGATTCTGGCAAATGGCACCCGCATCGTCATCGATTTCATGCTGCGCGGAGATATGCTCTGGACCCTGTCGTCGGAAATGACGCAGGAGACAATCCAGGCGCTGTCCGACGTTGCCGTCTACGAGTTCGCGGTGCCTCCCGGCACCGGCGGCCCCAATCTGTCGCAGAGAATCCAGCAGAACTTCGTGCACGAGATGCTCAAGCGCCAGGTCAGGATGACCGAGCGGCTGGCAAACATTGCACGCCGCGACGCACTGGAGCGTACCGGGCATCTCTTGCTCGAGCTCGCAGTCCGCGCAGGTAGACCCGACAGGCTGGGATTTGACGGTTTCGATTGCCCGCTGACGCAGTCCGACATCGGCGACGCCGTCGGCCTGTCGACCGTGCACATCAATCGCGTTCTGAAGGAGATGAGGTTGAAGGGATTGTTGTCGTTCAGGAATGGCATCGTCGAATTTCTCGATCGCAGACGCCTGGCCGAATTGGTGGACTTCGATCCGGGCTATCTCAGCACGAATTCCGGTTGATTCATTGCGAGGGCTTTAACCTGTGTTAATGCGCACCGACAATATATGTGATCTGATTACCAAAATATAAGAAGAAAATACGAGAGGACCCTGAGGGAATATCAACACCAATACTTGTATCTAGAATATTTACACCTAACAAAATAAGAATAAAAAGGAGAAAATTCAATGGATATTCGTACAGCAACAATTGCAAGAACCTCCACGACGCGACCGACATCCCTCCCAAGCGTACTGGAACAGCGTCTTCCCCAAAGTCTGGCGGGTTCGGATATGACCGATCAGGAGGAAGATCTCGACTACATCCTGCTCATCGACCCTCGTGCTCTCGACCGGGAGTGCCTGTCGAAAAGCCTGACGGGCTATGACCCCGGGCTGACGATCGTCACAGTCGGATCCTTTGACGAGTGGCGCGGCCGCAAATTGCAGACAGACCCTTCCGCCGTTCTTCTCATCGTCGGCGGCGGCAAAGTGGGTGACCTTGCCGTCTGCGAAAAGATCGAAACTCTGGTTGAGAAGTTCAAATATAGCCCAGTGATCGTGGTTGCCGAAACGGATGAACTCGGCCAAATTCTCAAGGCATTGGAATGCGGTGCCCGTGGCTACATTCCAAGCAATGTCGGCATCAATGTCGCCGCCGAAGCGATTGCGCTGGCGCGCGCCGGTGGCGTCTTCGTTCCGGCAAGCAGCATCCTGACGATGAGAGAGGCAATAAATTCGGTCGTGAATGGCGCCCGTTGCTCCGACAGCCTGTTCACGCCTCGGGAAATCGAAGTCGCCGAAGCCTTGCGCCGTGGAAAGGCAAACAAGATCATCGCCTATGAGATGGATCTGTGTGAAAGCACCGTGAAGGTTCACATTAGAAACATCATGAAAAAGCTGAACGCGACCAACCGCACCGAGGTCGCCTACAAGATCAGAGAATTCATGAAGTAAGCCGCCGATAGCAAACGAACCGGCAGACGTTGCGAATAACGAAGGCTCCGGCAGGCGTGTTTTTGATCACGGCCTGCTGACCGTGGTTCGCGATCGGCTGACTCGTCTCCTATATCCGGCATCTGGCCGATATGGGCCGGCATGTGTAGTTTCGAGATGCGCCCCGGCAAGAGATTGTCGGGGATGCCGTTGCGGCGCACGAAATGGCGCATGCCCGTGAGCCTCGGTCAACGGCTTCCGGCACCATTGACGAGATTGAGAATGAGTTGGTGGATATTGCCGCCATCACTGAGTTCGACGCGGTCGAAGTCCCGGCTTCTCTGGCGTTGAGCAACAGACAGCTCGCCGAGCCGCCTCGTCAGCTCAGTCCTGATCTTGCGGCAGTTGGGGTCTGCGTCTACCGAGAGCCCGACTGATGTGGTCTCGATCGCCTTCACCAGATCCTTGATGTAGTCACCGTGAACAAGCTCGTGCTTGCGAACGCCTGCGAAAAAGGTTTCCCAGTTCTCTACCATGGCCCCCTGCAGCGGCTTCGACGGCTTCGGCAGCGTATAGGTGATGATGAGCTTCGGCTTGGCCGAAACGAGCGTGCAGGCGTTGCCTTGCGGCTCGTATTTCCGGGTCCAGGTCAGCTTGAAGTCCGTGTGAGCGATGGCCCGAACCAGCCCGCCGACCTTTGGCCCCCGCTCGCCGATCGACGCATAAAGCTCGGCGCCGGTCTGCCCCGAGATCGCATAGGTGCGGACCTTTTCCACCGCCTGCCATTCCGCATGCGCCATGCACGGCAACGAAAATGCGCAAACCATCGTACTGCAGAAGAAAACGCTTCGCTTCACCCGAATCCCCTGGAAGGCACCTGAACGCGGGCGACCCTACTGCATAATTTCTTGATCGGCATCGATTTATCGAGAAAGGCGGCCGCACAATCGCGCGACCGCCTTCAATCGATAGAGCGCTCCGGGGGCGCCGAGCTGGTAGCTGCTATGGCGGCGCCGTCAGCGCTACTCGGCAGCAACCGCAGGCGGATAGATCATCGGCGCCGCAGGCTCGGCCTTGCCCGCTTCAACGGATTCCGGTTCTGATGTCTGCTTCTTCGGCTCCCGGCCGAAGAAGAGCGCGTAACCGGCCGGCAGCACCAGAATTGTCAGAACGGTGGCGACAAGGATGCCGCCCATCATCGCATAGGCCAAGGGCCCCCAGAAGACGCCGCGCGAGATCGGGATCAGCGCCAGAACCGCGGTCAGTGCCGTCAGCGTGATCGGACGGAACCTGCGCACGGCCGAGCCGATGATAGCTTCGGAGCGATCCATGCCCGCGGCAATGTCCTGATCGATCTGGTCCACCAGGATGATCGAGTTGCGCATGATGATGCCGAGCAACGCGATAACCCCGAGGATGGCGACGAAGCCGAAGGGGGCGCCGCTGATCAGCAGCGCCGCCGCCGCCCCGATTATGCCGAGCGGACCGGTTGCCAGAACCAGCATCGCCTTGCCGAAATGCTGCAGCTGGACCATCAAGAGCACGACGATGACCGCCAGCATGATCGGCGCCTTGGCGGCGATCGAACCCTGGCTTTCGGCCGCGTCTTCGGCGCCGCCCTGGATGCTGATGCTGTATCCGGGCGAAAGACCATCGCGCAGCGTCTGCATGTCGCCATACATCTTCAACGCCACATCGTTCGGCTGCACGCCGTCGGGCAAGGTGCCGCGAACGGTAATCGTCGGCAGCCGGTCCCTGCGCCATTCGATGCCTTGCTCGAGCACGGGCACGACCTTGGCCACCTGAGACAACGGAACGAAGCTGCCGAAATCGGTCGGGATGTAGACGGATTCCACCGACGAGAGCAGCGCACGGGTCGCATCCGGCTCACGGGCGACGATCGAGACCGTCTCCTCGCCATCACGGAAGTTGTCGAGCGGCACGCCGGACATGGTGGCCTGCAGCATCTGCCGGACGCGCTGCGAGGTGACGCCGAGCGCACGGGCGCGATCCTGGTCGATGACCAGCTTCATTGCCGTCACCGGCTCCAGCCAATCGTCGTGCACGGCACCGAGCTGCGGGTTTTCGGCGAACTTCGCCTTCACCTGATCGGCGATGCGGCGCACCTCCTGGCGATCCGGCCCCATGACGCGCATCTGTACCGGCCAGCCGGTCGGCGGGCCGAGGAAAAGGCGATCGACCTTGGAGCGGATCGACGGGAAATCCTCGGCAAGGATCTTGCGCAGCTTGACGATCAGCCGTTCGCGCGCCGGCTCGTCATTGGCCATGACGAGGAGCTGGGCGAAGTTCGGATTGCGCAATTGCTGGTCGAGCGGCAGGAAGAAGCGCGGCGCGCCCTCGCCGATATAGGTCGCGATGAAGCGTTTGTCCGCATCGTCGATCATCCGCGCTTCGAGCGCCTTGGCCTCACTTTCGACTTGCTTGATGCTGGTGCCTTCCGGCAGCCAGAGATCGACGAGGATTTCCGGACGGGAGGATTGCGGGAAGAAGTTCTTGGGTATGAACTGGAACGCCCACAGGCTGACGAAGAAGGCGACAAGCGTCATCGACAGCACGATGATGCGATGGTGAACCGCCCAGGAGACCGTCGAGCGCAGCCGCCGATAGAAGCGAGTGTCGAAGACATCGTGATGGCCGCCGGCATGGGAGCGCTGCTTCAGGATCATGTTGCCGAGCCAGGGCGTGAAGTAGACGGCGACGAACCACGAGACCACCAGCGCGATGCCGACGACGTAGAACAGCGAGCGGACATATTCGCCCGCCGTCGAGGCGGCAAAACCGACCGGGATGAAGCCGGCGGTGGTAATCAGCGTGCCCGTTAGCATCGGGAAGGCCGTCGAAGAATAGGCGAAGCTTGCTGCCTCGACCTTGATCAGCCCCTCCTCCAGCTTGCGCTCCATCATCTCGACAACAATCATCGCGTCATCGACCAGGAGCCCGAGAGCGATGATCAGCGCCCCGAGCGAGATGCGCTGCAGGTCAATGCCAAGCTCGTACATGATGGCAAAGGTCGCCGCCAGCACCAGCGGAATGGTGATGGCGATCACCAGGCCGGAGCGCCAGCCGATCGACAGGAACGAGACAACAAGCACGATCACCAGCGCCTCGCCGAGTGCCTTCATGAATTCCCCAACGGCCTCCTTGACCACTTCCGGCTGGTTGGAGATCTGATCGACGACCATGCCGTAGGGCAAGGCCGCCTCGAAACGCTGATAGGTCTCTTCGACGGCCGTACCGACATCGGTCACCTTGAAGCCCTTGGCCATCACCACGCCGATCTGCACGCTGTCCTGACCGTTGAAGCGGAACTTGCGAGAATAGGGATCCTCCAGGCCCGAGGAGACGGTGGCGATATCGCCGAGGCGGGTGACCTGCCCACCGGCCGTCAGGCTGAGGTTGCGCAGATCCTCGACCTTGTCGAGGCCGCCCTCGACGGAAATGCGCACGGAGCGCGAACCGGTATCGACCGAACCTGCGGGATCGACATTGTTCTGACCGGCGATGGTATTCCTGAGGTCGTTGAGCGTCAGCCCGCGCGCAGCCAACACCTTGGAAGAAACGTCGATATAGATCTTTTCGGGTTGATCGCCGAGGATCACCGCCTTCTCGACGCCGGGTGTCGTCAGCAGCATGTCGCGCGCCTGGATCGCGAACTTCTTCAGTTCGGGATAGCTGTAACCGTCGCCGCTCAATGAATGCAGCGTGATGAAGGTGTCGCCGAACTCGTCGTTGAAATAGGGCCCGTGCAGCCCTTCCGGCAGCTCACTGGCGATATCACCGACTTTCTTGCGGACCTGATAGAACGCGTCGGCCACCTGCTGGGCATTCGTGTCACCCTCGACCTGCAGGGTGATGATCGCGCTTCCGGCGCGGGTATAGGAGCGCACGAAATCGAGATGCGGGGTTTCCTGCAGCTTGCGCTCGATCTTGTTGACGACCTGATCCTCCATCTCCTGGATCGAGGCGCCCGGCCAGAAAGCCTGCACGACCATGACGCGGAAGGTGAAGTCCGGATCTTCCTTCTGCCCCATCCGCATCAAACCGAGCGCGCCGGTGATGATGATCAGGCCGAACAGGAACCGCGCGATACTGGGATGGGCGATCGCCCAGCGCGAAAGATTGAAAGGCCGTTTTTCTTCTGACGGTAGGGACATCGGCATCATTCCGCGGTTGGGTTGGTTCAGCGCACGATTTCGGCGGCTGCGGTCTTGTCGGTCGCGGCGGACTGGCGGGCGATATCGCCCGATATCGCAACCTTCAGGTCTTCGGTCATGAACTGCGTGCCGGCGGCAACGATCAGATCGCCGCGCTTCAGCCCGTCGACCACGCGCACGCCCTCGCCGGTAAAGTCGGCAACGGTGATCGTCCTGCTCTTCACGGTCTCGCTGTCACGGTCGACGACCCACACCGTTGTTTCACCGTCCTTCTGAGCCAAAGCGCTCAAGGGCACGGACATGTGGCGCTCGGCGTCATCAGCCGAAGCCAGGATGGTTGCGGTCATGCCGAGCAGAATGCGCGGATCGTTGGGCAGACTGACGCGCACGGCAAAAGTTCGCGACGGCTGTTCGGCACTGCCCGCGACCTCGCGCACCTTGCCGTCGAGGATCAGGCCCTGATCGGACCAGAAGCCGGCCTTTACCGCCATGCCCGGTTTGAAATTGGCGACATCGACTTCCGGGACGGCGATGAGCACTTCCTTCTCGCCGTCGACGGCGACGGTGGCGACAGGCGTGCCGGAGCCGACCACCTGTCCGACATCGGCAGCAATTGCAGCGACGATGCCGCTACGGTCAGCAACCAGTTCGGTATAGGTCACCTGGTTCTTCGCCTGGGACAGCGCCGAGCTTGCGGCATCGCGCGTTGCCACGGCCTGGTTATGGCTGAGTGTTGCCTGGTCGAGCTGCGCCTGGGAGGCGACTTTCCGGGCAAAGAGTTGTTCGGCGCGTGCGCGAACCAATGCGGTCGTCTCGACCTGGCGCTCGGCGGCCTCAAGGTTCGCGGCCGCACTCTTGACTGAAAGATCATAGTCCGTCGCATCGATGCGGGCGAGCGGATCGCCGGACTTCACCCGGTCGCCGACATTCACCAGGCGCTGGGTGATCTTGCCGTTGATGCGAAAGCCGAGGTTCATTTCCGTTCGGGCACGCACGACACCGGAATAGTTCATCTGCCGCGCTTGTCCGGCATCGCTGATCTCGACCACCTTGACCGGCCGCAAGACCGGCTTGGCTTCCTCCTGCTCCTGCGAGCAGGCTGCCAGCACCAGGGACATCGCGGCAAGAAGAGCCATCCTTGCGCTCAACGCGAAACGGCTACGGGTTTGAACGGGCATAGACATTTCCGCACTCCTCGGCGGCATCAGCCACACGGTACACATCGGGGGCCGCTACCCGGCCTGGTCAGTTTTTCAGTGCCTTGATCGCAAATTCGATCAGTTCATCCGGCGTCGCCCGATTTTCCTTCGAGAGACATTGAGCCACCATCTGCGGGTGGCAGAGGATCACGGTCGCGGCGCCGAAACATCTGGAGGCCGCGTCGGCGTCCTGCTCGGGGAATTCGCCCGCAAGAATACCTTCGCGGATCACATCGGCGACAAGGGCATGCAGACGATCGATGTGCTTGTCGATCACGTGCCAGTCGCGTTCCATCGCGATGACGACCATCTCATGCACCTTCTGGTCGTCGAGCATGACCTCCACCGTCATTTGATGCTGTGCGCGGATATATTGCCGCAAGCGCTCGGTCGCGCTCAGCGGCTGCCGGCAGATGTCCAGAGCCTGCTGATAGCTGGCAGCCAGCATGCGGCCGCAGATCGCCTGATGGATCTCCGCCTTCGAAGCGAAGAAACGGTAGATATTGGCGGGCGACATGCCGAGATCGCGGGCGATGTCGGCCACATTGGTCTTCGAATAGCCGAAATGCCGAAACAGCCGCTCGGCCGCATCCAGGATCCGCGAGACGTTTTCCTGACGCGTCGCGTCCAGCTGGCTGTCGATGCTGTCATCCATGTAAGTCCGCTTTCGATTTACGACTGACGATTTTCATATTTCGTCAGTCGTAAATCGAAAGCGTTCCTACGTCAACCGAAACGAGCCACTTTTCGCCTCACGTTATGGTGTCCGCTCGCCAGAGAATTTGCATGTCGTTGACTCGGCACGCGGCGGTGGTTACTGCCGAATCCTGGAGCACCCGCCCCATGGAATTTCAGCGCAAAGGGTTCGCGTTCAATGGCTACTGGTCTCATCGCCCTGCTCGACGACGTTGCCGCCATCGCCAAAATGGCGGCCGCCTCGCTTGACGACGTCGCCGCACAGACCGCAAAGGCCGGCGCAAAAGCAGCAGGCGTGGTCATCGACGACGCAGCCGTGACGCCGCGCTACGTCGTCGGGCTGACACCGGAACGCGAACTGCCGATCATCGGCCGCATTGCGCTCGGCTCGCTCAAGAACAAGATCCTGTTCCTGTTGCCCGGTGCACTGCTGCTCGGCTACTTCGCCCCCTGGGCGATCACCCCGCTGTTGATGCTGGGCGGCATCTACCTCTGCTACGAGGGCGCCGAGAAACTTTATGGCGTCTTCTTTCCGCACGCGGCCCATGAGCACGAAACCGCCGTGCTCGGAGAAAAGACCGATCCCGTCGCGCTTGAAAACGAGAAGGTCGCCGGCGCCGTGCGCACCGATTTCATCCTGTCGGCCGAGATCATGGCGCTCACGCTCTCAACCGTCGCCGATGCCAGCATCTATATGCAGGGCGTGGTGCTTGCCGCGGTCGGCATCGCCATTACGCTTGCCGTCTATGGCGTCGTCGGCCTGATCGTCAAAGCCGACGATGCGGGCGTCGCGCTGGCCAAGACCTCCGTATCGGCGCTACGCGCCATCGGCCGCGGCCTGGTCGTCGGCATGCCGATCTTTCTGAAGGTTCTCGCCGCCATCGGCACTGCGGCGATGCTCTGGGTCGGCGGCAGCATTCTCGTCCACGGCCTTGCCCAGATGGGATATGCCGGCCCGGAACACATCATCCACGACATCTCCGAAGCCGTGGTCCACGCGCTCCCAGTTGCCCCGGGTCTGATCGGCTGGATTGCCACGTCGGCGCAGCAGGCCCTGCTGGCGATCGTCGTCGGCGCTGCAACCATCGCCGTCATGGGCAACATCGTCGCGCCGATCTGGGGACGACTGAGACCTGCGAGCCACTGACCTCGCATCATTGGCGCCGCCACGCTCTGGCCCTGCCCGGGCCAGAGACATGCATGTTCCCTAATCGGTCGATATTGACCGACCGGACAAGCCGCGATCAGCTCGTGGCGAGATGCGCCTTCGACGGATCGGGAATGACGACGATCGGGCTACCGTCTCGGACCTGAGCGTGCAGATAGACCACATCCTGGTTGAGCATGCGGATGCACCCGGACGAGACGGCCTTGCCGATCGACCGTGCCTCGGGACTGCCATGGATGCGGTAGAGCGTGTCCTTGCCGTCCTTATGGATATAGAGCGCCCGCGCGCCCAAAGGGTTCTTCAGGCCCGGCCCCATGCCGCCGTTCTTGATGCTGTAGGGCTCGAGCCTCGGCTGCCGCGCCACCATTTCGTCGGGCGGCGTCCAGCGCGGCCATTTCCGTTTATAGGCGACCACCGCCCGCCCGGACCAGGCAAAACCCTCGCGGCCGACACCGATGCCATAGCGCATGGCGCGCTGGCCGGGCAACACGTGGTAGAGGTGTTTCGCCGGCGTATCGACGATGATCGTGCCCGGCCGCTCCTGTGTCGGATAGTCGACTTCCTGGCGCCAGAACTTCGGATCGACCTGGGAGACATCGACCGCGGGAATGGGAAATTGCTCATCCGGCATCGCGTAGTACATCGGCGGAACGGTGCCCTTGGGCGGCGGCGTCATCTCGACCACCGTCGGCTTCGGTGTCGGGCGCGCGGTTGCTGCACAACCTGAAAGCAGGATGGCCGTCGCGCCAACGAAAAGGCTGCGGCGCGTCAGCGAGCCGCCGGATCGCAAATAGGTTCTGGCTGATGGTAACGGGTTCAGTTCATCTATATCGGACATTCATCGACTCGGGGCTTGTTACGATGACGCCCAAAGGAATGCGCTACCTTAAGGCTGCCTTAAGGGAGGTGCTAAACAACCGCCGTCGGTTAATTCGTGGAGACCTAAGTGCGGGTACTGATTGTCGAAGACGATGACATTTTGCGCGACGGGCTGAAGGTCGGCTTGGCGCTCGCCGGTTTTACCACCGATGCCGTCGCCACCCGGGAGAGCGCCGACGCGGCGCTGGCCGCAGGCAAGTTCGACGCCGTCGTCCTCGATCTAATGCTGCCGGACGGCTCCGGTGCGGACGTGCTGAAAAAACTGCGCGACGCACGCAACGACACGCCGGTCCTGCTCTTGACCGCTCGCGACACGGTCGCCGATCGCGTCAGCGGGCTGGACATGGGCGCCGACGACTATCTCGGTAAACCCTTTGACCTCGATGAGGTGGCAGCACGGTTGCGCGCGCTCGCGCGCCGATCCGCCGGTCGATCGACCGCCTTCATCGAATGGTCGACGATCCGGCTCGATCCAGCCCGGCAATCGGTGGAAAAGGCAGGCGCGCCGGTCCGGCTCTCGCGTCGGGAATATTCCATCCTGCATGCGCTGATGTCGCAGCCGGGCGCGATCTTTTCGAAGGCGACGCTGGAGGACAAGCTTTACGGCTGGCAGGAAGAGGTCGAAAGCAACGCGGTCGAGGTGCATATCCATCACCTGCGCAACAAGCTCGGCCCTGGCCTGATCGAAACCGTCAGGGGCATCGGCTACCGGCTCGGCAGCAACATCTGATGCGATCGATCCGCGCACGCCTCTTCTTCATATTGCTCGTCACCACCGGGCTCATGTGGCTTTCGGCCACCCTGTGGATCTTCTTCAGCACCCGCGCCGAGGTCGAGCAGGTGCTCGACGCCCGACTGATGGAGGCGGCGAAGATGGTCAGCTCGCTTGTGGTCAACCAGGAGATCGACCCGGATAAGCCGGCGCAGACGAAGGCAAAGATCCCGGTGCTCGAGCACCCGCATTACGACCGGCAGCTTTCTTGCCAGATCTGGTCGCTGGACGGCACCCTGATCGGCAAGTCGGAAAGCGCGCCGGAGACGACGCTGTCGGCGCATGCGACCGGCCTTTCCGAGACGGTGATCAATGGCGAAACCTGGCGGGTCTACGCGGTCGAGAATGCCGAGCTTGGCGTGCGCGTGCTCGTCGGCGACAACCTGCGCATCCGCGACAGGCTGGTCAACGACGTCGTCAAAGGCCTGCTCTTTCCGGCCCTCCTGATCATACCGCTGCTGGCGACCCTGATCTGGCTGAGCGTCGGGCGTGGTCTGGCACCGCTCAGAAAACTGGCGGGCGATCTTGCCGCCCGCGACGCCTCGGACCTGCACCCGATCAAGGAGACCGCAACACCGAGCGAGATCAGTCCCGTGCTTCGCGCATTGAACGGTCTCTTCGGCCGCGTCGCCGGCGCACGTCAGCGCGAGCAGAATTTTATCGCCTTTGCCGCCCATGAACTTAGAACGCCGCTTGCCGGGCTGAAAACCCAGGCTCAGGTGGCGCTGGCGAGCAACGATGCCGAAATCCGCGAAAAGGCTCTCGGCCAGATTGTTGCTGGTGTTGACCGCACCGGACGGCTCGTCCGGCAGTTGCTCGACATCGCGTCGGTCGAAGCGTCGGAAACGGCGCGCACTGTGGCCGAGGTCAATCCCGGCGAGATGCTGGTTTCGCTCAGGAGCGAACTGCTTGGCCATGCCGGCAGTGCCGCGACGGTTGTCGTCGACCCCAGTCTTTGCAAGCTGCAGGTCAGGACCAATTCGGATCTGCTGCGACTTGCCGCCCGCAATCTGATGGAAAATGCGCTCCATCACTCGCCGGCCGGCGGAACGATCCTCTGCTGGCTTGAAAGCGACGACGGAACGACCACGATTGCGATCGATGACGATGGCCCGGGCATTCCGCCGGAGGAGATGCCCCACGTCACCGAGCGTTTCTTCCGCGGACGCTTCAAGGCCGCGATCGGCAGCGGCCTCGGCCTGAGCATCGCCGAACTCGCGCTCGATCACGCGGGCGCCGCGTTGGTTTTGCGAAACAAGGTCGGGGGTGGATTGTCCGCCAGGATCGTCCTGCCCAAACACCTCATCGCGTGAGCATAGTCGGCGCACGTCGCGTGATATTGGTGCGTTCAGAATTCTGCAACGAGTCGTAAGCGAGCCATTATGGACAAGCGCATTGAAGCCTTCCTCGCCGATATTCGCGACCGCGGCGACACACAGTTCGCGATTGTTTCGCGGCTGCGCGAGATCGCATTGGCGTCCGGGGCGGGCATTTCGGAAGAGATCAAATATGGCGGCCTGCTGTTTTCCGCCGCGCGACCGTTCTGCGGCATATTTCCGTATTCGGCCCATGTCACCCTGGAATTCAGCGAGGGCGCCGCGTCAGCGGATCGCACGATTCGACGGCATGCTGACTTTCTCCACGTAGTAGCGCGGAATGCCTGTGCGCTCCCGGTCGCGATAAAAGTCGATGCAGAATTCGACAAAGGCCCTGAAGCGCTTCGACACGTGCCGCCGGCGCGAATAGATCAGGTTGATCGCCGTTTTCGGCGAACTCCATTCGGCCAGAACAGGCTGAAGCAAACCCGCTTGCCGCTCCGTCTCCACGAAGAATTCCGGCAGATAGGCGATGCCCTCGCCGGCAACCGCGAAATACTTGATCGTCCAATAGTCGTTGGTGGTGCAGGTTGCCGCCGGCAGCAGATCGATCTCGGCATCGCCGTCGCGCGTCAGATACCAGGATTGCAGGCGTGTCTGCTGGCGAAAGACGAGCCCGCGATGGCCGGCGAGGTCGTCGGGCTTAAGCGGTGCGCCGTGCCGGGCGATGTATTCGGGGCTCGCAACGAGACCGTAAGATGAGACCGAGAGCCGGCGACTGATGTAGTCGACATCTGATGGTTCGCCCCAGTGAAAGATGCCGTCGAGCGCCTGCTCGGTGACCTCGGAGAACGGTTGCCGCGAGCTCAGAAAAACGACGTCGAGATTGACCTGCGGATATTGCTGGCGAAATGCGTAGAGCAGTTCGGATGTGATCGTCGTGCCGAATTCGCCGGTCGAGCCGACGCGCAGCGTGCCCGCTACCTCCTGCCGCATCTCGGCCATCGCCGTTGCCGCATCCTCGCAATTCGACTGGATGAGCCGGGCATAACGCAGGAACTCCGCTCCGGCGTCGGTCACATGCAGCTGATGCCCCTCGCGCACGAAGAGTTCGATGCCGAACTCGTCCTCCAGCTGCCGGATCTTGTGGCTGAGGGTCGATTTCGGCAGCCGATACAGGCGGGAAGCCGCTGAAATCGAACGGGAATCGGCAACTTTCACGAAGCAGTCGAGAAGCGAGAGATCCATTTTTCGTCCAAAATCCTGTACGATATGTCCGATAAATACGCCATTTCGGCCCATTGTACAAACGAAACCAAACTGGGAATATTCGGCGACGCTAAGGGAGAGGTTTCAGTGAGCAATATCAGAGAATTCATCCGGGCAGCCTCGGGCACCGGCAACAAGGCCACTTTGGCGATCCGCGGCGGCAGGCTCGTCAACGTCGTATCGGAAGAAATCTACCAGGCCGATGTCGCGATCTACGGCGAGCGGATCATCGCCGTCGGCGACATCTCCGTTTATGTCGGGCCGGAAACGAAGATCGTCGACGCCACGGGCAAATACCTGGCGCCCGGCATGATCGACGGCCATCTGCATGTCGAATGCTCGAAGATGTCGCTAACGAGCTTCGCCAAGGCGGTCGTCCCGCTCGGCACCACGTCGATCGTCACCGGGCTTGACCAGATCATCGTCGTCGGCGGGCCGGCGGCGGCGCGTGAATTCCTCGACGAGGCCAAGCAGACACCACTCAAGGTCTTCTGGGGCGCGCCCTGCAAGACGCCGTACACCATGCCGCGTTCGACCGTCGGGCACTATTTCAGTCCTGCCGATCACCAGGCCACCCATCACTGGCCGGAATGCGTCGGCATTTGGGAAACCGTGCGCGAGTTCATCCAGGAGGAAGACCCCGACGTGCTGGCGGCGCTCGAGCTTGCCGAAAAGAGCCGGCTCCCGGTGCTCGGCTGCTGCCCGATGACGCGCGGAGCGCGCCTCAACGGCTACCAGCAGTCCGGCGTGCGCGCCGACCACGAAAGCTATTCGCCGGAGGAAATGCTCGAAAAGCTCAGGGCCGGCATGCATGTCGTCGTGCGCGAATCCTCGATCTCCCACTTCCTCTCCGACAATCTGCGCATCGTCACCGAAATGGGCGTCAAGGCCTTGCGCCGCATCAGCTTCTGCACCGATGACGTCGTTGCCAGCGACATTCTCAAGCGCGGCCATCTCGACAATATGGTGCGCATGGCGATCGCCATGGGAATCTCGCCGATGGCGGCGATCCAGATGGCAACGATCAACGGCGCCGATGCCCTTCGCATCGACGACAAGGTCGGCTCAATCTCGCCGGGTCGCGCCGCCGACATCCTGCTCGTCAACGACCTGCGCGAGTTCAGGATCGATGCCGTCATCGCCAAGGGTGAGGAAGTCGCGCGTGACGGCCGCATGGCCATCGAACTGGTGCCGCCGCCGCGCAGCGCCGCGCTATTGACTTCGATGAAGGTCGCGCCGCTCGAACTCGACGATCTGAAGCTGCGTTATGACGGCCCCGGCGACAGCGCCGCTGCCATGGCGATCGCCGTCACGCCGGAAAAGATCTTCGTGCGCACCCGCCGCGATGTCACCCTGCCAGTCAAGTACGGATGCGTGCTCGCCGACCCGGCAAAGGACATCCAATATGTCACCGTGGTCGAGCGCTACGGCAAGACGAAAAACCGACCCGTTGCCTTCACCTCCGGCTTCGGATTGCGCGAAGGCGCAATCGCCAGTTCGACCGCGCCCGACGACAACAACATCATCTGCATCGGCGCCGACCCGGAAGACATGCGGGTCGCCATCAACCACCTGATCGCCAACCATGGCGGCCAGGTGGTGGTCAAGGACGGCAAGGTCGTCTCCTTCCTGCATCTGCCGATCGGCGGCATCGTCTCCGATATCGAACCATCGGAAATGGCGGCGCTGGAGGAGGAACTGGACGATGCGGCGCGCGGGCTCGGCTGCACCCTGCCATGGCCGTTCATGTACATGTTCGTGCTTCAAATCACCGCGATCCCGGAATATGCCATCACCGATCTCGGGGTCGTCGATTGCGTCCGGCTCAAGGTGATCTCGCCGCTCGCCGGGAACGGCGGCGAGGAAGCGCGCGCCGCAGCAGCAGAGTAAAGCCTTGGAAGGGGTCGGCATCGCCGGCCCCTTCCTCATTTCAAAAAAAGGGGAACAAAATGAACTACCAACCCAAGGGCGTTGAGCCGGCGTCAGGCCAGGCACAAGCCTCCTGGCTCGCCAGCCTGCTTGACCGCTACTTCCAGATTTCCAAATTCGGCTCGACCATTCGAACCGAAATCCTCGCCGGGCTGACCACCTTTCTCGCCGCCTCCTACGTGATCGTCGTCAACCCTTCGATCCTGTCCCACGCCGGCATTCCGTTTTCGGCCGGCGTAACGGCGACCGTACTCGTCAGCTTCATCGGCAGCTGCGCCATGGGGCTCTATGCGCGAAGCCCGATCCTGGTGGCGCCGGGCATGGGCATCAATGCGCTGTTTGCCTATACGATGGTTGTCGGCGCCAAGGTACCGCTGGAAATCGCGCTGGGCTGCGTCTTCTGGGCCGGCGTGCTCTTCACCGTCATGGCCTTCTTCAACCTGCGCCAGACGATCATCGAGGCGATCCCGGTCGACCTGCGTTATGGCATCGCCTGCGGCATCGGTCTGTTCATCGCACTGATCGGCTTCGAGAATGCCAAGTTCATCATCGCCAATCCGGATACGATCGTCGGGCTGACGACGTTCAACCCCGTAACCCTCACCTTCATTGCCGGCTTCATCCTGACGGTCGCGCTGGTGGTCCGCAAAGTTCCCGGCGCGATGATGGCCGGCATGATCCTCACCACCATCCTCTCCATCCCGATCGGCCGCTGGTGGGGCGACGGCAGCGCGTTTTCGCCGGATACGCCTGATGTGCATACACTGGTCAATTGGAGCGGCTTTTCCGCGGCACCGGATTTCAGCTTCATCGGCCAGATCGACCTCGTCGGCGCCTTGAGCCTGATCTACCTGCCGTTCATCTTCGTCTTCCTGTTCACCAATTTCATCGAGGCACTCTCGACCTTCCTCGGCCTTGCCGAAGCGGCTGACCTCAAGGACGAGCAGGGATTGCCGCGCAACATCAAGCAATCCATGCATGTCGACGCCGTCGCTGCGCTGATCTCCGCACCGCTCGGCACCAGCCCCGCCACCGTCTATCTGGAATCGGGCGCTGGCATTGCGCAGGGCGGCCGTACCGGGCTTGTCGCCCTTGTCGCCGGCCTGCTGTTCGTGCCGTTCCTGTTCCTGTCGCCGCTGTTGTCGCTCGTTCCGGCCGTGGCAACCGCGCCCGTTCTGATCCTCACCGGCCTCTTCATGTCCGAGCCGATGAGCAAGATCCGCTGGACCGACATCGACGAAGCGATCCCGGCGTTCCTTGCCATCGTGCTGATCCCGCTGACATTCTCGATCACGCTCGGGCTGTCGCTCGCAATCATTGCCTATGTGCTGATCAAGCTGGTCTGCGGGCGGGCGGGCGATGTAAAACCGGTCATGTGGTTCGTCGCCCTCTTGGCGGCAGCGCTCATCGCCCAGACCCAGTAAACCTGTCGGCGCCTCCTTTTTACTCAGACGTCAAAGGGGGCGCCGACATCGTCTCCATTGAAGGAAACTGTCATGCTCCAATCCTGGTCGAGGACCGCACCCGAGCTCGTCGACGTCGCCATGGGCCGTGCGCCGGCGGACCTCGTCATCCGCAACGGCAAATGGGTCAACGTCTATTCCGGCGAGATCATTCCGCACACCGACATCGCGGTCAAAGCCGGCCGCTTCGCCTATGTCGGGGCCGACGCCAGCCATACGATCGGTGAAGGCACCAAGGTCGTCGACGCTGCCGGGCGTTATCTCGTGCCGGGGCTCTGCGACGCGCATATGCATGTCGAAAGCGGTCTCGTCACCGTCACCGAATTTGCGCGCGCCGTCATCCCGCACGGCACGACGACGATGTTCATCGACCCGCACGAGATCGCCAACGTGCTCGGCCTGGCCGGCGTGCGGCTGATGAACGACGAGGCGCAAAGCCTGCCGATCAATGTCTACGTGCAGGTGCCGAGCTGCGTGCCGAGCGCGCCCGGGCTCGAGACGGCGGGTGCTGAACTCTCGGCCACGGACGTGGCCGAAGCGTTGAGCTGGCCGAACATCATCGGGCTTGGCGAGATGATGAACTTTCCTGGTGTCGCCTTTAACGATCCCAAGATGGTCGCAGAAATCGCGGCAACCCAGGATGCGCGGCTGACCGTCGGCGGACACTATGCTTCGCCGCATCTCGGCCGGGAGTTTCACGCCTACGCCGCTGGCGGCCCGGCCGACGATCATGAAGGAACGACCGTCGAGGACGCGATTGCCCGCGTCAGACAGGGCATGCGTGCGATGTTGCGGCTCGGCTCAGCCTGGTTCGACGTTGCCGCCCAGGTCAAGGCGATCACTGAAGCCGGCGTCGATCCGCGCAACTTCCTGCTCTGCACCGACGACAGCCACTCCGGCACGCTGGTCCACGACGGCCACATGAACCGGGTGGTTCGCCACGCCATCGCCCAAGGGCTGAAGCCGATCACCGCCATCCAGATGGCCACGCTCAACACCGCCCAGCATTTCGGCGTCGAGCGGGAACTCGGCTCGATCGCACCAGGACGACGGGCCGACCTGATCATCACGTCGGACCTTGCTGCCCTGCCGATCGAGATGGTGTTTGCCCGCGGCGAACTGCTGGCAGATTCCGGCGCCTTGGTGCGCGATATCCCGCCCTTCGTTTATCCGGAAAGCGCCCGCAACACCGTGCACCTCGGCAAGACGCTCAAGGCCGGAGATTTCGACATCGGGCTTAACAGCACCGCGACCCGCGCGCGGGTCCGGGTGATCGGCGTCGTCGAGAACCAGGCGCCGACGCGTGCGCTTGAAGCCGAGCTTTCGGCGGCGGGCGGCATCATCGAGATGGATCGCGCCCAGGACGTCTGCCAGATCGCGCTGGTGGAGCGTCATCGCGGCACCGGCGACGTCGTCAATGCCTTCGTCTCCGGCTTCGGCTATGACAGCGATTGCGCGGTTGCAAGCACCGTGGCCCACGACAGCCACCACATGATCGTCGTCGGCACCAACAAGGACGACATGGCGAAAGCCGCGAACCGGCTGCACGAGGTCGGCGGCGGCATCGTGGTGATCAAGCACGGCAAGGAGCTTGCACTGGTTGAACTGCCGGTCGCGGGGCTGATGTCGGATCAGCGTGCCGAGATCGTGGCGGACAAGGCCGCGGCACTAGTCGAAGCGATGCGCGTCTGCGGCTGCCGGCTGAACAACGCCTACATGCAGCATTCGCTGCTGGCGCTCGTCGTCATTCCCGAACTGCGCATCTCCGACAAGGGGCTGATCGACGTCCGGACCTTCGAAAAGGTCGACGTCCTCATTTCATAACAATGCTGTCAAAACGCTCGACCGCCCGAACGGGCGGTCGAGCTGATTTCGAGACGTGATCGCCAGCGGGCTTAGCTGTCCATGATGATGCCGATTGCCTGATCGAGCACTTGATGCAGACCGCTGGCGTAAAAGGACATCCGGTAGCCCGAGCCCACATTGCTGGTCATGGCGATTGTCAGACCCGATTTCGGCTCGTGCTGCATCACGGTAACATAGCCGGGGATGCTGCCCTGGTGGCCATAGACGAGCCGATCCGCGTAGCTGCTCTGGAACAGCCCCGCCCCGGTCTCGCGCATCCGCGTACCGGGAAAGCTAACGGCGACACGGCTTTCGCTCATCTCCCGGAACATTCCGTCCGCCAGCAACTTGCCGCCAAACAGCGCCCGAATGAAGGCGATCATGTCGCCGGGCGTCGAGACCATGTCGCCGCAGCCATAGGCCGCCGTGAACGGAAACGAATCCGATGAATCCTGCAGCGCGTCGGAATAGGGCAGGACGCCGTCCATGCGCCACATCTCGGCTCCGGCAGCGATGCCCGCCCCTGCATCCGCAGCCGGTGGCGGTCGGTGGTAGTAGCCGCGCACCATGCGCTCTTCCGGGAAGCTCTCGGTCGAAGGCGACCAGGTGTTTTCGAGCCCGAGCGGTTCGAGCACCTGATGGCGGACATAATCGCCGAGCGACTTTCCGGTGACCTCTTCGATCAACATGCCGGCAAGCACATAGCCGGTGTTGTTGTAGACGGCCGGACCGCCGGGCGCCGACTGAGTGCCGACCCGAAACGCGAGATCGACGAGTTCGGCCGGCGTCCAGATGCGGTCCGGGGTCATCGGTATGTCGTACTCGAATTCCGGCAACCCGCCGCGATGGTTGACGAGTTGGCGCACCGAAATGGCAGCGGCACCGGGAAGGTCCGGGAACCAGTGCGAGATCGGCGCGCCAAGCTCCACCACACCGCTTTCCGCCAGCTTCATCAGGGCGGCAACGGTAAACGTCTTGGTGCAACTGCCGATCTTGAACAGTTGCGTTGGCGAAACCGGTATCCCCCGCGCCCGGTCGGAAAGTCCCGAGGTCAAGGTGACGGTCTCGCCATCGCCCTGTGAAAAGGCCAGGGAGGCGCCGACGGCACCATCGTTGATGTAGCCTTGAAGCAGTCGGCTTAGATCGGCAAGCGTGACGCCGCCGCTCATTGTCATCTCGTCCATCCGGCTTACTCCGCGATATCGACGTTGGCGAAGTTCTGGCGGCCGAAGGCGTCGAGAACGTAATTTTTCACGCTCTTGCGCACAGGGATCGACACGACGGAATGGGCGATCGGCGCAACAGGCACTTCCGCCTTGAGGATGGCCTGCGCCTTGCCGTAAAGCGCTGCCCGTTCCTTGGGATCGGCGGCGACGCGCGCATCCTGAAGCAACTTTTCAAAGTCGGCGTTGCACCAGCGCGCCCGGTTGGAGCCGCCCTTCACGCCGTCGCAGCTAAGCAGATAGCTCAGCATATTATCCGGATCACCGTTGTCGCTGCTGCCGCCGAGCAGGAAGGCGTCATGCTCGCCCTTGGCGGTGCGGGTCAGATACTCGGCCCACTCGAAGCTGACGATCTCGGTTTTCACGCCGATGGCATTCCAGTCGGCCTGGATCATCTCTGCCATACGGCGGGCGTTCGGGTTGTAGGGCCGCGACACCGGCATCGCCCAGAGCGCGATCGACAGGTCGCCCTCGTGGCCGGCTTCCTTCAAAAGCGCCTTGGCGCCTTCCGGATCGTAGTCGATGCCCGCGTCCTTGGCCGCACCGAGCTGTGCAGGCGGCACCACGCTGCCGGCAACGCTGCCTGCACCCTGATACACGGCTTCCACGATCGCCTGCCGGTTGACCGCCTTGGCGAGCGCCAGGCGGATACGCGCATCACCGAGCGGCTTGTGTTCGACGTTGAAGCCGAGAACGCCGATATTCTGGCCTTCGAGGTTATAGACCGTCACCTCGGGGTCGTTCTTGAGATCGGCGACGGCTCCGGGCGGTGGTGGCGCCGCCACCTGGCACTCGTTCGCCTTCAGCCGGGCGACCCGCACGGTGGGCTCCGGTGTGATCGCAAAGACGAGGGTATCGATCTTCGGCGCACCGTTCCAATAGTCCTTGTTGGCCGCATAGCGAATCTGGCTGTCCTGCGCATAGGCCTCAAGGATGAACGGCCCTGTGCCGACGGGCGCCTGGTCGATCAGCTCCGGGGTGCCGGCTGCGACCATCTTCTCGGTCTGCTCCAGCGAGAGAATGGAGAGGTAGTCGAGCGCAATGCTGGGCAGGAAGGTGACGTTTGCCGACGTCAGTGTGAAGCGCACGGTATGATCGTCCAGCTTTTCGATCTTCTCGATCAACGGCCCAAGCCCAAGCGCGCTGAAGTATTCGTATGAGGCGTTCGAGAGCTTGTGGTACGGATTGTCGGCGTTGCGCTGGCGGTCAAAGGTGTAGAGCACGTCGTCGGCGTTGAATTCGCGTGTCGGCGTAAACTGCGCGTTGGTGTGGAACTTGACGCCATGGCGCAGATGGAAGGTGTAGACCTTGCCGTCTTCGGACACATCCCAGCTCTCGGCGAGCGCCGGCCCGACTTCCGTCGTCCCCGGCTTGAATTCCACCAGCCGGTTGAAAATCGGCTTGGCCGCGGCATCCATAGTCGAATCCGCCGTTCCGATCATCGGGTTGAAGGTCTCGGGGCTCGCCTCCGAGCAGTAGACCAGCGTCTTCGCATAGGCCTGCCCGCCCATGAGGATTGTCGATGCGACGAGCGCGGTGCGCAGAATCAGACGTGTGGATTTCATAGCAAACGCTCCTGGTTGCCTTTGTGTTGACGTCGTAGCGGGGTTCTCCTAACCGCATCGACGACGTTTCGATCTTGATGGTCTATCCGGTCATGGGCCGGCCGGGGAAAGCGACGGGGTGTGCGCCGCCGCCATAAATCGGACGGGTGCCAGCGCACCGAACTCGACGCCGAGGGAGGCGACATCCGCAGGCATCGCGGCATCGCGCAGCAGCGCCGAGGCGATCCGCGCCAGGGTCAGCGACACCTGGAAACCATAACCGCCCTGGCCGCCGAGCCAGAAGAAGCCCGGCAGGCGCGGATCGAAGCCGACGACAGGCGTGCGGTCCGGCGAGAAGGTGCGCAATCCGGCCCATGGCCTTTGCGGGCGGCCGATGCGAAGTTCGGTCGCCTGCTCGATCCGGTCGACCGCGATGGCGACGTCAATATCTTCGGGATAGGCGTCGCAGGGCGGTGAATCCGTTTCATCCGCCAGCGAGCCGATCAGCTTTCCGGCATCCGGCTTGAAATAGAAACGCTCATGCAGATCGACGGCGAGCGGCCATGTGCGCGCGTCGAGCCCCGCGGGCGGGTCGAACATGAAGGCGGTGCGCCGTTTGGGCGAGAACCCGAGCCCCGCCAGCCCTGCCCGCTCGGCGATCACATCGACCCAGGCGCCCGCCGCGTTGACGACCATATCGCCTTCGTAGGAGCCGGCCGAAGTCACCACTTGAAAGCGGCCGGAAATACGGGAGATCTGCAGCACTTCCTCGCCCGAAATGACAGTCCCGCCAAGCGCCTTCAGAGCGGCGGCCGCGGCATGGACCATCTTGCCGGTGTCGATATCGAGAGCGCCGGGCTCGTAGACGCCGCCGCACGTGGTATCGGCACGAATGACGGGAATAAGCACGCTGACTTCGTCTGCCGAAAGCCGCCGGACGCTGGGCACGAGCGCCTGGTACTTCTGCGCCAGTTCATCGACCATCGCATCGTCGTCGCACCCACCGAAATGCAAGGCGCCGCGCACATGCTCGGCAAAGCCGCCATCGACGATGGCCGGCCGGCTGGCAATGGAGAGCGCTCTGACCACCGTGTTGCCGTAGGTCTCGGCAAAAAGCGCCGCCGAGCGGCCGCTTGCGTGATAGCCGAGATGCGCCTCCCGCTCGATGAGGACGACCGATGCCCATTCTTGGACGGCAGCCGCAACCGACAGGCCGGCGATACCGCCGCCAATGACAATCACTTTGGGAGAAGAGGATCCTGAGCGCATAGCCATTGGTAAATTCATTTTCCGATACGGTCAATATTTAGCGTATCGGAAAATTCTTGGCGCTTGTTGCGAGGCGGCCAGAGTTGAACTAGCTAGGTAGATCTCGTTTGCCGGAGAGAACCATGTCGGAACAGCCAAACCTCGGCGATTGCCTGCGGAACCTGAGGAAACATCACGGCTGGACCCTTCAGGACGTCAGCCACCTGACCGGCGTTGCCGTCTCGACCTTGTCCAAGGTGGAGAACGACCAGATGTCGCTGACCTATGACAAGCTGCTGCAGATCTGCGCCGGCCTCGGCGTGCATGTCACCGAATTGCTCAGTGGCGACAGCAAGCAGCCCGCCGCCCGCACGCGCCGCTCGGTAACCTCGGCCACGACGACGCTGCGGCAGCTGACCCGCAATTACGACTACCACTACCTTGCAACCGATCTGGTGAGGAAACGCATGGTGCCGATCCTCGCCCATGCCCGCGCGCGCACGCTTGCAGAGTTCGGTCCGCTGACCCCTCATGCCGGCGAAGAATTCCTGATCGTGCTCAAGGGCGAGATCGAGCTGCATACGGATCAATATGCGCCGGTGCGACTGAAAGCCGGCGAAAGCGTCTATATCGACTCGACGATGGGCCACGCTTATCTCTCGGTCGGCGAAGGCGACGCGGAAATGCTGTGCGTCTGCTCCGGCGACGAGCCGGATATGGAAAAGACGTTGCTCAGCATCACCGACGGCCAGACCACCGATCATTGATCGGCTTCCGTCGAGGATTTAGTCGAAGGAAGTATTTTATCGCTTTGTTCTGTCGACTCCCGATGGAACGCGACAGCCCCACCTCGCGGAGATGCGCGGTCGCCCGACAACAGCCCTCCACCGACCAGCGTCGCCGCGCATTCGGCCGATGTCGCCCCGATTCCACCACAACCAATTGACAGCGACTAAACTCAGACGTATTCGTTAGGTCATCTGATGACTTGATGAGTTTATCATGCAGCCCGTCAATCGAACCAATCTGGCCGACAGTGCGGCCGAAAGCCTGCGCGCCGAGATCCTCAGCGGCCGCTGGGGCGTCGGCGACCGCATCCCGAACGAAACTCTATTGACCGAGCTGTTGTCCGTCAGCCGGGGCACGGTGCGCGAGGCCGTGCGTGTGCTGGTCTCGCAGGGTCTGCTCGACACCCGCCAGGGCTCCGGCACCTATGTGCGCTCGACGGTCGATCCGGCAGGCGCGCTCGACCGTGTCAAACGCGCCGGTCTGCGCGACCAATGGGAGGCGCGCGCCGCCCTCGATGTCGAGGCGGCAAGGCTTGCGGCGATCCGCCATACACCCGCCGACCTCGAACGCATGACCCGGCTGCTGAAGGCTCGCGGCACAGTTGCCGATGGCGGCTACGAGGCCTTCGGCCATCGCGACATCGCCTTTCACAAATCCATCGTCGAAGCCTCCGGCAACCGCGCCATCGTCGGGCTCTACGATTTCTTCACCTCATCGATCCTCGAAACCATTCACTCGACGCTGAAGGGCGACGTGCCGGAACCCGACGAACAGGCCCATGCGGCGATCGTCGCGGCGATCGCCACCGGCGATCCGGACCGCGCCGCGTCCGCCGTTCGCGCCTTCATGGCGCCGGTGCTTCGCGAACTCGACAGGCTTCTTTCGCAATGAACCAGACTTTCCGTGATCCCAATTCCTCGGCCCATCAGGTCGCAGCCATCAACGGTCTCGAAGACCAGCTCATCGACGCCGAAGCCGACAGCGTACCCGAGCCTCAGCCGCCGGTGTTGCCGCGGGGAGCGGCGCGTTTCGTCCTCGGCGCCAGCCTCGTGCTGATCGCCTTCAACCTGCGACCGCTGTTTTCCAGCCTCTCGGTGTTGCTGCCGGAGGTGATGCGCGATACCGGCTTAACGACTGCCGGCGCCAGCCTGCTGACGACGCTGCCGGTGCTCTGCCTCGGCCTGTTTGCGCCGCTGGCACCAAAGCTGGCACAGCGCTTCGGTGCCGAACGCACCCTGCTTGGCGCCTTGGCTCTGCTCGCGCTCGGGACAGTGCTGCGCGGTTTCGGCCCCGTACCGGTGCTCTTCCTGTCGACATTCGCCGCCGGGGCGGCGATCGCCATCGGCAACGTGCTGCTCCCGGGCCTCGTCAAGCGCGACTTTGCCGACAAGGCGGCGATCATGACCGGGCTTTATACAATGGCGCTCTGCGCCGGCGCGGCCGGTGCCGCCGGCCTGACCCTGCCGCTCGAACACGGTGTTACCGGCTCGTGGTCCGGTGCACTCGCCATCTGGGCGCTTCCCGCCTTCATCGTGCTGTTGATCTGGATGCCGCAGGCGCTTGGCAGCAAGGCGCAGGTCAGACACACCGGCTTTCGTGTCGTCGGCCTTTGGCGCGACCGGCTGGCCTGGCAGGTAACGCTGTTCATGGGGCTGCAGTCGGCTCTGGCCTACTGCATCTTCGGCTGGCTCGCCCCCATTCTCAGGGAGCGCGGCTTCGACCCGGCAACGGCAGGCGTCATCGTTTCGGTCTCGATCATGACCCAGGTCGTCACCTGCCTGCTGGTTCCCTCCTTTGCCATCAGGCGCAAGGACCAGCGTGGCATCAATGTCGCGCTGATCGCAGCCGCAGTGATCGCGCTCCTCGGCATTCTGTTCGCGCCGCCGTCGACGGTGATCTTCTGGGCCATTCTCCAGGGCTTCGGCCAGGGCGGGCTGATCGCTGTGGCGATGACGCTCATCGTCTTGCGCTCGCCCGATTCCCATGTCGCCGCCCATCTCTCGGGCATGGCACAAGGCGTCGGCTATGTGCTCGCCGCCATCGGCCCGTTGCTCGTCGGCCTGATCCGCGACTGGACCGGCAGCTTCGACGCAGCCGCGATCCTGTTCGTGACGCTCGGCCTCGGCGCGGCGATCATGGGTTTTGGCGCCGGTCGGGCGCTGCATGTCGGCGCACGCACGATCAGGATCGACGGCTGAACGTCAACGTTCAGCCGTCGTCTCTGAAGTCTCATCAGGATGCCCGTTCCATCTCCGGCAGGGCTTCGAACAGGTCGGCGACGAGGCCGTAGTCGGCAACCTGGAAGATCGGCGCCTCCTCGTCCTTGTTGATGGCGACGATSACCTTYGAGTCCTTCATGCCGGCCAGATGCTGGATCGCACCGGAGATGCCGCAGGCAATGTAGAGATCGGGGGCGACCACCTTGCCGGTCTGGCCGACCTGCCAGTCGTTTGGGGCATATCCGGCGTCGACCGCCGCGCGCGATGCACCGACGGCTGCACCGAGCTTGTCGGCAACCGGCAGGATCACTTCCTTGAATTTTTCCGACGAGCCGAGTGCACGGCCACCCGAGATGATGATCTTGGCCGAGGTCAGCTCCGGACGATCCGACGACGACAGCGCGTCGGCAACGAAGSTCGACAGACCCGGATTGGCCGCAGCCGCGATCGTCTCGASCGAAGCCGAGCCACCTTCGGMRGCSGAGGCGAACGAGGCGGTGCGCACGGTGATGACCTTTTTCGCTTCCGTCGTCTGCACCGTCTGGATGGCGTTGCCGGCATAGATCGGACGCTTGAAGGTATCGGACGAGACCACCTCGGTGATTTCSGAAACCTGGGCAACATCGAGAAGCGCTGCAACCCGCGGCAGGACGTTCTTGCCGACCGAAGTGGCAGCRGCMAGGATGGTGTCGTAATTGCCCGACAGCGAAACGATCAGCGCCGCCAAGGGTTCGGCCAGATTGTTGGCAAGGCTTGCATCCTCGGCCACCAGCACCTTGGCAACGCCGGAAAGCTTGGCC
>NZ_LMFK01000006.1:0-127495 GCF_001426785.1 Ensifer sp. Root142 | reverse complement strand
AGCGGTTTACCGAGATGGCGCGGGGTGGAGCAGCCCGGTAGCTCGTCAGGCTCATAACCTGAAGGCCGCAGGTTCAAATCCTGCCCCCGCAACCAAATCAAAAAAAAAGCCCGCCAGGTAAATCCGGCGGGCTTTTTGGCGTTCTGGGACCAACTCCAAAGCGATGATCAGGCGGAAGGTATCGCCGGAACGGCAACCGGTTCAGCGTCCATTTTGACAAAACGAGAGCGGTATCTCGCCGAACTCGGTTGCAAAATTGTGACCGCTGCGATGATAGGCTTTCGATCATCGTCGCAACGAACTGGGTGTATTTTACTACTCAAGATATGTTACAGCGCCCAACGCCAGTGAGTGCGCTTAAAAAAACCGTATGTTGTCAACGGTTTGCCGGGACTGGTCCGATCGGATTAATCCCCATTTTCTCATGACATGATGCATGTTCGGGCATAGTATGCTGACCTTAGAGGTTGCAAACATCCTGGGGGTCGGCTCGTGTCCATCAGTTCAGGAACGCTGCGCCGCAAAGGGCGCAATGCACCCACCGGTATCGTCGTCGAACCGCATACTCTCGCCCGCACTGCCATTGTCACGCTGCTGGAGCGCGAACTGGCGGGGTGGACCTTCATCGACATGATCTCGACCGCGAGCCTGGACAGGGCACTCGGTATGGACATCCGTCTGATTACGCTGGATCTGGCGGGGAGGGACGTCGGAAGCAGCAGTCTGCGTTCCGATCTTGCGGCCATCTCCGAGCGTTTCTCCGATGCGCCGATCGCCTTGCTGTCGGACACGGACGATATCTCGATGGCAACGCAGGCGCTGCAGATGGGCATCCGCGGCTTCTTCACAACGTCGCTGCCAATCGAAATCGCTCTTGCGGGCCTCAGGTTGGTGCTGGCGGGCGGTGTGTTCTGTCCGCATCCGCTGGGGACCTTTGGCGATGGGACAGCGCTGCATTTGAGGCCTGAAGAGGCTGACCCCGCCAGGCGGCCGCGCCGCGACGATCTCCTTCATGCCGACTTCACGCCGCGGGAAACCGATGTTCTGGCTGAGTTGCAATGCGGCTCGTCCAACAAGGTTATCGCCGGCAAGCTGAACCTCTCGGGGCATACCGTGAAGATGCACCTCCAGCACATCATGCGGAAGCTGCAGGTTCAGAACCGCACGGAGGTCGTTGCCCGACTGGGCGGCAGGGCATCGCCGCGCAACGGATTGGCGATACCATAGTCGCTATCGTTATTTCGAGGCTTTCGCTAGCATCTCGCTCAGTGTCGCGGCCGTCAACATGGCTTCGGCCAGCAGTTTTTTCAGCTTCTGGTTTTCCAGCTCCAGCGCGCGTATGCGCCCAACGTCGAAGCCGACGGTTCGAAGCTGTGAGGATTGCCAGCGGTAGAAGGTCGGCTCGCTGATGCCATGGCGGTGGCAAACTTCCGCTACCGTCGCGCCGGTCCGATGTTCCCTCAGAATACCCATGATTTCGTCGTCGTCGAATTTTCGTTTGCCCATTATCGTATCCTTCGGCCGGATCAGGGGTGCCCGCGAGCCAAGAGTGGGGTGCGTCGGCAACAACGGAGCCGCACCTTCATTTGCACCGTGCACGGAGCCACCGGCCAAGGCTGTGTCAGTCCTCACGAAATGCTCTGTTGAAACTGTCAAGCAGTGGTCTCAATGCATAGAGCGCCACGCTGTTCGTACCCGTTTCGATCAGCGTTTGGGCCGGCATGCCCGCGACCAACTCGACCTCGCTCATCGTGGCCAATCGTTCATCAACGACATGGATCGTCGCGGCGTAGTAGGATTGGCCGGTCTGCTTGTCGACCAGACGGTCCGCCGAGACATATTCGACCTGACCTTTCAGCAGCGGGACCCGACGCTGGTTGTAGGGGAGCAGATGCACCTGCGCCGTGAGGCCGGGATGCACGAGATTGATGTCCTCTGGCCGGACGCGGGCGGTGACGATCAGGCGGCCTTTGCGTGGAACGAGATCGACAAGCGGTTCACCGGCGCCGATAACGCCGCCGGTTGTATGGACCCGCAAGTCCATGATCACGCCGTCCTCAGGCGCCCTGATCGCAGTTCGCGCAAGCTGGTCGTCGATCGCACGCAGCCTTTCGCTCAGTTGCAGGATCTGCGTTTCCGTTTCGCGCATGGTTTGCGCCACCTCGTTCAGGCGATCGCTTCGAAGCTTGACGAGATAGGCCTGGGCTTCGCTGATCACTTGATAGGCACGGGAGATCTGGGCGGCGCTTTCGCCGACCCGCCCGCTGATATCGGCCTTTTCCCGTTGCAGATTGAGGACACGGCTCTTCTTTTCCAGCCCCTTCTTGGTCAACGTCGTGACGCTCTCCAACTCCTGTCTGGAGATTTCGACACGTTCGCTCAGAGCCGCCTTCTGTGCGGTGAGACCGGCGACCTCCTGCTGCACCTGTTTCATCTTTTCTTCAGTGATCGCAATTTCGGCGCGCATGACCTGGCGGCGGGTTTCGAAAATCCGCTGCTGACCGGTGACGATCGCGTTGATCGCGGGATTGTCGACCATGGCGGCCAGCATTTCGGGCGGGTAGGTTATGCTGTCGGCATCGTCCTGCTCGGCAAGCAAACGCGCATGCCTTGCCTCCGCATCCCAGAGCTGCCCCTTCAGGCTGTCCCGCTCCGAGCGGAATTTGGTGTCGTCCAGGTCGATCAGGATCTGGCCGGAGGTAACGGTATCTCCGTTCTTGATGCGGATCTGCCTGATGATGCCGCCTTCGAGATGTTGGATGGTTTTGCGGCTGGATTCCGGTTCGACGACCCCCGAGGCGACTGCCGCGCTGGTAAGCGGTGCCAATGCCGACCAGGTGCCGAGGCCGACGACGAAAAAGCCGATGAGCAGATTGCCGGTCCTGGCGACGGAGCGAAGCCGCGACATCGGCGAGGCGGCGGCGAGTTCGATCGGCACGAGGCCGTCGGTCGGCGCATAGGTAAGCAATTTGCCGATTTGACCTTGCGCCTTTGCCAGATGATTGGCCGCGCTGCTTGCAACAGCGGATCGTGATGGAGGCCGGTCGATCTGTGCGGGGAGCATTGTGCGATCCCCCTCCTATGTTCCGGTCCGCGCCGGCGGTTGAAGATGAGTCTCAAAAATCTGTTCGCTGTCGCCGAAGGCGTCGACCGTGCCGTTGCGCAGGATGGCGATCTTGTTGGTGACAGGCAGAATTCCCATGCGATGGGTGATGACGACGACGATCATGCCGCGCGACCTCATCCGCGATATGGCGGTGAACAGCTTGCGCTCGCCGTCGTAGTCGAGGCTCGAATTGGGATCATCGAGCACCACCAGCGACGGATTGCCGTAGGCGGCGCGTGCCAAACCAAGCTGCTGGCGCTGCGCCCGCAGGAGCAGGCCGCCGCCTTCGCCGATATCGGTGTCGTAGCCCTTGGGCAGTCGCATGATCGTTTCATGCAAGCCGACGAGCTTGGCCGCCTCGATCGCCTTGCCGGGGTTGGATCCGTCCAGCCGGCCAATGACATCCTTGACGGCGCCGCCGAAGAGCTCGATGTCCTGCGGCAGGTAACCGACATGGCGTGTGCCCGCGCAAAGCCGCAGGGCGGAGATATCGACGCCGCCGAGAAGTGCACATCCGCTCGTGGCCGGCTCGACGCCTGCCATGATCCGGCCGAGCGTCGACTTTCCCGATCCCGATGGTCCGATCAGGGCGACGCAGTCGCCCGGCGCCAGGCGCAGGGTTACGCCCCGCAATATCTGGCGATCGGCATAGGGCAGGGTGTAGCCGACACTGTCGAGGATAAGGCCGCTCGGTTCCGGCACGGGAACCATGCGCGCGTCGCTGTCAGCGGCGACCGCAATCAGCATCTGATTGAGCCGTTCGAAGGCGCTGCGGGCAAAAGCAAAGGAGCGCCAGGCACCGATCGCCCCTTCGACCGGGGCAAGGCCGCGGCCGAGCAGCAGGCTGGCAACGAAGATGATGCCCGGACTGCTGTTTTCCTCGAGCACCAGCCAGGTGGCAGCACCCATCATCAGGATCTGCGTGAGCGTACGCACGGATTTTGACAGGCCAAGAATGATCTCGGTGCGCTGCATCGCGGCATCCTGTGCCTTCCTGGCCGCTTCGGCGTCGCGGTAGACGATCTGCGCGGCGCCGTCCTGCATGCCCATCGCACGGATAACCTGGATGTATTTGAGCGCGGTCGCAAAGCGCACGTAGCTGCGCGCAAGGGCGCGGTTGGCGTGGGTGAGCGGACGTCGGGTCGCCAGTTCGGTGAGGACGGCCAGGAGCAGCAGCGAGACGGCGCTCAGCACGCCGATCACGCCGAGCAGCGGATGGACGAGAAACAGCAGCAGCAGGAACACGGGCGCCCAGGGAACGTCGAAGAGCAGCGAACTTGCCGGCGAATCCAGAAACTGCCTGAGCGTCGACAGGTCCTTGTAGCAATCGGTCGCAACTGCGGTGCTGGTACGGGCGCCATATTCGAAGGAGGCCGTGAGAACCACCGGGCGCAACCGGTGATCAAGCCAACTGCCGATGCGCGACAGGGCGGCGCGGCGAACGATATCCAGGAGCGATCCGACCACCACGGCGACCGCAACGATCAGCGTCAGCATCACCAGCGTATCGGCGCTGCGGCTCGACAGCACGCGATCGTAGATCTGCAGCAGATAGATGGAGGGGGTGAGCAGAAAGAGATTGTAGCCGCAGCTATAGAGGAAGACCAGGCCAAAGGCGCTGGCGCAGGCCCTGAGGGCCATGACCAGATGCGTTGGTTCGCGCGGCGTGGGTGTCGAATTGGCTGTCATTATCAGATCTCGGTGCAATCGATTCTGACAAGGCAAGGGCTTGGCAAGACGCATGCAAGGATGAGGATCGTCGGCCGAAACCGGCGATCCTCATGAAAAATTCACGAACCGATGTCGTTGAGGTCGATCGATCCGAATGCGTTGATGAAATGGTCGAGCGCGTTCGAGACCGATGTGGTTTCGGTCGTGGTGTCTATGTCCGTTGACGTGTTGGTTTCCGTGAACGGATTGGTGTGAACCAAGGCCGAGGAGATATCGCCGCCCTGTGCAAGGTTGCCATTGCCGCCATTGCCGCCGACGCCGGCGAGAATGGTTGCATGCTGGTCGGCCAGGAACTGGGTGTTCTGCGTTGCCGTTGTGTCTGCAGCAACCGCTGCAACATTGCCACCGCTGGTGTTGCCTTGATCGCCATTGGAATAGGCGTCGCCGCCGGCGCCGCCCGAGCCGTTGTTGGTCAGCACGGCCAACAGGCCGTCCCGTGCCTGGGCAAGTCCACCGTCGCCGCCGTCACCGGTTCCCCATCCGGCGTCCTGCCAGACATGATCGCCGTTGTAGAGCTTGGTGTAGGCACCTTCTACCGTTTGTGAATTGGCGACATAGGCGACCGGATTGTAGTGAATATCACCATAGTTGAAGCCGTCGCCGCCGTTGCCGGCGCTTGCATCGCCAGCATTGGAGTCGGTGAGGTTGATCGTGTCAGATGCTTGCGGAATAGGCATAGCGTTGCTCCTCTAAGTATCGTGACCCCCGTGTTCTCTTAAGCGGTTCGGTGCCAGCGATACCGTTTGGCAGACGGGGTAACCGCGATTGAATGGTGAGCGCTATCGAGCGTGCGAACTAGCTGGATATTCGGTGACGTCCCTTTGGGCGGGGTATGGGGCGCTGGCTTGCCATGCGGGAGTGCGTGGTATCGGCGACAGACAAACGCACCCGACTGCGGGTGCGTTTTGACATTCGTGCCGGGTCAGGTTCGAAACGGACTGTGCGAGCTGTCCGACTTCAGATTCCATCGACAAGGCTGAGGATATCGTCCACGAGCGCCGAATGGGCATCCGACAGATTGCCCTCACCGCCAAGACCACCGACGCCAGCCATCTGTAGCGCGTGCTGGTCGAAGAGCACGTGATCAAGCTGCTGGGCATCGGCCGTGCCACCGGCCGGTACCGCAATGTTGATCGGGTGGAAATAACCAATGCTGACATCGACCATGCTGCCGTTCGAGTAACCGGACCCACCACCGCCAGCCATCTGGTCGCCGGTGAAGATCGTGTCGGACGACAGGTTGAAGCCACCGCCGGCACCGCCGATACCGGCGATCTGCACGCCGCCCTGATCGAAGATGGCGTTGTTGGTCTGGTGAGCCGAGGCGGCTCCGCCGGCCGCACCGATGGCGATGTTGATCGGCGAAAACACCGCCACGTTCACATCGATCATGCTGCCGATGAAGGTGCCGTCACCGCCGTGTCCGGCGAAGTTGTCGCCGGTGAAGGTGATGGATGTCCCATGGTTGGCGGATGTGCCGCCGCCGGCAATGTTGTGGTCGCCGCCCGATCCGCCGATGCCGCCGATCTGGGTGGCGCCTTGCAGCATTGCCGCGTTGTTGGCCTGATTGGCCGTCGCCGTCGATCCCGGCCCTGCCGCAACGGCGGTATTCACCGGGGCAAATACCCCCACATCCGTGCTGACCAGGCTGCCGATGAAGGTGCCGTGGCCACCGCCGCCGGCATTGCCGCCGCCGCTGCCCGCAAGATTGCCGCTGCCGCCGTCGCCTCCCATGCCGGCCATTTCGGTGGCGTGCTGGTTGATCAGGGCGTCATTGCCCTGCTGCGCATCCGCGGCCGAATGCGGGCCGGTGATAGCAGCGTTGGAGGGCATGAAAACGGCGAGCGTATTGCTGTCGAGGGTACCGATGCTGGTTCCATTACCCCCGGCACCGGCCGAATTGTGGTCCGGATCCGGAACGAGATCGAGGGGAAGCCAGGTGGGGACCAACGCGAGATGCCCGCCGGCAGCGGTCGCGACCGTGTTCTGATTGGTGTTCGCATTCGGCGCCGCTTCCGACAAGGGACGATTTTCCGTCATTGCCGTTTCTCCAATCCACGGTTCAGCCCAGGCCCTGCGATATCGCGCAGGACATGGGTCCGCATTAAACCGCTATTCTGAAGCCAGATGCTGGAAAAGAAGAGCCTGCAATTCGTCTACATCCAATTGGGCAGGACCCGGCCGTTTGGGCGTAGGGCGGCAGGCTCGTTGCGCCAACTTGGCACAACCTATGGTGTGTACCGTCGTGTGGTCATCATTTGTGCATTGAAAAAGAGAGAGCGTATGCAATAGTGTCAACCAACACTTGCGGCGGCCGATGCGCTGCCAACATATGAGACCAGCAGACAGGCAGATAGAAACCCACGCACCAGCAGGCAAGACAGGTGACGCAACAGTGCGTCCGAACGGGGAGGGGAAATGGCAGTGAAGAGTGTCATCCGTTTGCATCGATCGATCTGCTTCCTGGCGACTGCGTGTTTGTTGATACCGGAGCCCTACACTTACAACTTTAGCGCCTTTGCGCAGGAGCAGGCGGCCACCGATCCTTCGGCTGCCCAGCAGGCCGACGCGGACACGCCGGAGCCGCTCAGCGAAGAAGAGCTCGAAATCCTTGTCGCCCGCATCGCGCTTTATCCAGACGAACTGGTCGCGCTCATCGCGTCGGCTTCGCTCTTTCCGCTGCAGATCGTCGAAGCTGAGCGTTATCTTGATAACCTCAAGAAGAACAAGGACCTGAAGCCCAAGGACACGTGGGATGGCAGCGTCATTTCACTTCTGAACTATCCCGATATCGTCAAGATGATGAGCGAGGATATCGATTGGACGCAGTCCCTTTCCGATGCAATGGCCTACCAGCAAAAGGATGTGCTGATCGCCATTCAGCAGCTGCGCGACAAGGCGGTCGCTTCAGGCGTGCTCAAGACCGACGACAAGATGAAGGTCGTTCAGGAGAACGACAACGTCATCATTCAGGCGGCCAATCCGGAAAAGATCTATGTGCCGCAATACGAGCCGGAGATGCTCTACGCGCCAAACTATGCGCCCCAACCGTTGTCCTACTATCCCGAGCCCTATCCGAACTACTACTATCCAACGGCGACGTTCTTTGCCGGTGTGGTCACCGGCGCGGTGTTCGGTGCGATGGTCGATTGGGACGACTGGGGTGTTTGGGGTGGGCGCTACAATGGCGACATCGACGTCGACTGCAACAAGTGCTTCAACAACGTCGATATCAACGGCAAGGTCAAGTTCAACGACATCGACTGGAAGAATGTCGACCGCAGCAAGATCAATATCGACAAGGACCAGTTCGCCAAGTTCGACCGTTCGAACATGAAGAACAGCATCGAAGCCAACGGCAATAACAACATCCGCGACAAGGCCAAGATCACCAGAAGCGATGCGAGTGCCAACCTGCGCCAGAAGGTAGACACGGGCTCCTTCAAGGATCTGAAGGATGTTCGCAGCAACAAGATCGATGGTGCGAAGAACCGGCCGGCTAATGCAAGGCCGAACGCTGGATCCGCGGCGGCGCAGCGGCCCGGGAACATCTCGAAACCCGGCGGCGGTTCCGGCGGCAAGGCCAACCGACCGGCGAGCAAGCCGCGTCCGGCAGGAAAAGCCGACAATCGTCCGCGCAAGCCATCAGGTCTGGGCGAAGTGCGGCCGGGCAAGGTGACGCAAGTGCAATCGCGGCGCGGCGGCCAGGCGATGGGTGGCGGCGCCCGCAGTGGGGGCGTGCCGCATCGGTCCGTTGGACACGGCGGCGGCGGTGGGGCTCGCCATGGTGGTGGCGGTGGACGCGGTGGTGGCGGACGTCGTGGTTGAGCGCGAGAAACGGGAGGGTATGGTCATGACCAGGTATCATCGTCAGAGCATGATTTTCCGTTCGGGTGTCGGGCTGCTGCTGCTCGGCCTGTCGGGCTACGCCGGAGCGACGTTGGCGGCAGAGAGCCAGCCGGCCGAACTTGCAGACTATATCTCGCAGACCGATCCTCCCACCTTCGACGATTCGGACAAGGCGGCTTCAGCCTTCAAGGATGCAATGAGTTCGAGCGATTTCGGCAAACTTGCCGCGCTGCTGGGCCTTGATGCCGAAAAGCTGAAAACAGGCGAAGGTGTGATGAACACCTACGAACAGATCAAGGCAGGTGCCGCCAAAAAGGTGATCCTGACCGACGCGGGCGAAAACAAGATTGTCGAGATCGGCGATCAGCTCTGGCCCTTGCCCTTCCCGATCGTCAAGGGGGAAGACGGCAAGTGGGCGTTCGACACCTATGCCGGGATCGAAGAGATCATCAATCGCCGCGTTGGTGAGAATGAGCTTGAGGCGATCAACACGGCGCGAGCCTATGTGGACGCGCAGGAAGAATACACTCAAGAAGATCACGACGGCGATGGCGTGTTCGAATATGCCCAGAAGCTGATTTCGAGCGAAGGCAAGACCGATGGCCTCTACTGGCCGGCAGAGCAGGGGGATGGTGACAGCCCTGCAGGCGATCTTTCGCAGGCTCAATTGGACAAGGCCAAGGCCGACGAAGGCTATTATGGCTACCGCTTCAAGATCCTGACGCGGCAGGGCGGAAACATCGCCGGCGGCTCCTACGATTATGTCATCAACGGCAACATGATCGCAGGGTTTGGGCTGGTGGCCTGGCCGGTGAAATACGGTGAGACCGGCGTTCATACCTTTGTCGTCAACCGGAACGGCATCGTCTATCAGGCGGATCTCGGCGCGGACACCGCTGCGATGGCGCGCGATATCAAGCAGTTCAATCCCAACGACAACTGGACCATCACCGAGGATTGAGCGCCATTGAGTATTGAAGAAAAGGTTCGCAAGAGCGCCGAACAGGGAACGGCAACATCGCCGCGCCGCGATCTTTCGCCGGGCGAGTATCTCGCCGCGCATGGCGGGCCGTTTTTCGAATTGCAACGCCGGCTCGGGTTACTACGCGAACATGCGCTGAAGACCGGAAGGCGCGCGCTGTTGTTCGTAGCGCTTGCCTGGTTGGTGCCGTTGCTGCTTGGGCTGCCGCGCAGCTTTCTTTCCGTCGACGCGCCAGGCTCCTATCTCGGTGATCTGGGCGTCTGGGGCCGGTTTGCCATCGGCGTCGGCGCGTTTGTGCTGGCCGAACAGCAGGTCGAGCGCGGATTGCACATCAAGCTCGGGCAGTTCCTGAAGGCGCCGATCGTCGCGCCGGGCTCGGTGCAGGCATTTGGCGACGCCGTGACGGTTGCGCTTGCCCGCCGCGACTCGCGGCTAGCGGAGGCGGTCTGTCTTGGCTTGGCGCTTCTTGCCGCCATCTTTGCCTACCTCAACATGCGCACGTCGGGTGTCGCATCCTGGGCAGTCGACGTCTCCGCGGAGGGGCGGCGGATCACGGCGGCCGGCTGGTGGACGATCGTCGTCAGCCAGCCGCTGTTCGTGTTCCTGTTGCTGCGCGGGCTGTGGCGACACCTCGTCTGGGCGCAGCTTCTGCGCCGGATCGCTCGACTGGAACTTCGGCTTGTCGCGACGCATCCAGACGGCAATGGCGGGCTCTCTTTTCTTGCGAGCTATCCCAACGCCTATGTTCTCTTCATCTTCGGTATCAGTGCCGCGATAGGTGCTGCGATCGCCAAGCATCTGCTGCAGGAAAGCCTGACAACCACCACCTTCAGCACGATCGCAACCGGCTGGCTGGTGATCGTGCTGGCGCTCTTTGCCTACCCGCTGTCGGCTTTCTCGAAGCCGCTTGGACAGTTGAAGGAGCGCAGCCTGTTGATGCTGGGGACGCAGGCGACCCGCTATCACCGCTCAAACGAGCGGAAGATACTGGGCACCAATGTGGTGGCGGCAAGCACCGACGAGGTTCAGCAGCAGGCCGATGACATCGCCGACCCGACGAAACAGTTTGAAACGACGCGCAAGCTGTCGGCGATGCTGTTGAGCCGCACGGCAGTCGTGCCGGTGGCGGCAGCTGCCCTCCTGCCGATCGCCGCTGCCGGCGTCACCATTCTTCCCTATAAGGAAGTGTTCTCCGTCCTCAAGAAGTTGCTGTTGCTCTGAGCGGTGCAAACTTCCCGGTCATGGCGCGGCACCAAAGAAGGTGAGGCGGCTGAAGAGCACGTAGTGCGATTCCGATACCATCAGCGCGACGAAGACCAGTACCAGAAGCGGCGGCAGCAGGATCGCGTAGATCAACGCCAGACGTTCCCAGGCCATATGCATGAAGACGGCAACGATGAGCCCCGCCTTGAGCATCATGAAGATGAGGATCAGCGACCATCTGAGATAGCCCTGCAGGCCGACGTAATCGACCAGGTAAGAGAAGGTGCTGAGCACGAAAAGTAGGCCCCAGACCAGCAGATAGAGACCGATCGGGTGCTGTTGGTGCTCTTTGACCGCGATATGTGCCGGTGCGTCAGTCATGGCTGTTCCTCACCAGAGATAGAAGAATGCGAAGATGAAGACCCAGACGAGGTCCACGAAGTGCCAGTAAAGGCCGGTGATTTCGACGATCTCGTATTGCCCCTTGCGGCTGGTGAAAAAGCCGCGTTTGCCGGTTTCGAAGTCGCCGCGCCAGACCTTGCGCGCGATGATCAAGAGGAAGATGACGCCGATCGTCACGTGCGTTCCGTGGAAGCCGGTGATCATGAAGAAGGTGGAGCCGAACTGCGGCGCACCCCACGGGTTGCCCCAGGGCCGAACGCCTTCGGAGATCAGCTTGGTCCATTCGAAGGCCTGCATGCCGACGAACGTGGCGCCGAAGAGTGCCGTCAGCATCATCAGGATCGCCGTCTTGCGCCGGTCGTGGCGATAGCCGAAGTTGACCGCCATGGCCATGGTGCCGCTCGATGAAATCAGCACGAAGGTCATGATGGCGATCAGGATCAGGGGGACGTCCGAACCGCCGATATGCAGCGCGAAGACCTCGCTCGGGTTCGGCCAGGGGACCGCGGTCGACATGCGCGCCGACATGTAGGCGACGAGGAAGCAGCCGAAGACGAAGGTATCGCTCAGGAGAAAGATCCACATCATGGCCTTTCCCCAGGAGACATTCTTGAAGGCGCGCTGATCCGATGCCCAATCGGCGGCAAAGCCGGCGAGACCCGAAGGCCGGGGCAAGGGCTCTGTGACAGGTGCATGTGTCGGCGCGGACATGGGCGGCTCCTAGGTCAAGATTTGCCGGCAGAGGTCGATGAAGTCGTTGGCCCAGCCGGAAAACAGCGCAAACAGCACGAGCCAGACAGCGAGCATGAAATGCCAGTAGGTGGCGCAGAGCGTGATTGACAGGGTCGCCCTTTCATCGATCGGCCCCTTGCGCGTGGCGAGAATGGTGCGGGCAAGCGCGATCAGGCCGCCGACGATGTGCAGGCCGTGCATGCCGGTGATCATGTAGAAGAAGCTGTTGGCCGCATTGCCGGTGAGGAGGTATCCGGCATCGGTGAGCTCGCGCCAGGCGAAGACCTGGCCGACGAGGAAGCCGAGGCCCAAGGTAAGGGCGGCGATGAGCGCCGTGCGGCTTGCTTCGTCACGGTGGCGTTCGGCCGATACCTTGGCGGCATGAAGCATCAGGCTTCCGGCAGCGAGCACCGCCGTGTTCAGCCATAGGAGAGTCGGCATCGGCGTCGACCACCAGTCGGTCGATGCCATGCGCATGAAGTAGGCGCTGATGAACAGGGTGAACAGCGCGCCGACGACGGCGAGAAAGACGCCGAGGCCAATTTTGGCCGGTTCGATCGGGTGGCGGCCCTGCGGGCGCGGGTCGTGGTGGTGGCCGACCTCCAGCCAGGGCTTCGACATCATCCGCTGCTGCGACAGCCACCATCCCGCGATCGCCGCGATGACGGCGAGGAAGATCAGTGTCACGCTCATGTCGCGGTCTCCCGCGTCAGGTTGTCGGGGCCGGGCTGGTTCTGTGGGATGAAATCCTCCGGTGCGCCGGGCACGCTATAGTCATAGGCCCAGCGATAGACCACCGGCAGATCCTTGCCCCAGTTGCCATGGCGTGGCGGCGTTTCCGGCGTCTGCCATTCGAGCGTCGTTGCCCGCCATGGATTGCCGCCGGCCTCGCGGCCGTGGCGAATGCTCCAGACGAGATTGAAGAGGAAGACGATCTGCGCCGCGCCGACGATGAGCGCAACGATGGTGATGAACTCGTTGAGCGTGTGGGCCGAGGCCGGGACAAAGGCGGTTTCGCCCATCTCGTAGTAGCGCCGGGGCACGCCGATCAGGCCGAGATAGTGCATCGGGAAGAAGATGAGGTATGCGCCGACGAAGGTGACCCAGAAATGAAGCTGGCCCATCGCCTCGTTGAGCATGCGGCCGGTGACCTTCGGATACCAGTGATAGATGGCGCCGAAGATGACGAGGATCGGCGCGACACCCATGACCATGTGGAAATGGGCAACGACGAACATCGTATCGGAAAGCGGCACGTCGACGACGACGTTGCCGAGGAAGAGGCCGGTCAGCCCGCCATTGACGAAGGTAACGATGAAACCGAGCGCAAACAGCATCGGCAGGTTGAGATGGATATCGCCGCGCCACAGCGTCAGCACCCAGTTGTAGACCTTGAGCGCGGTCGGCACGGCAATGATCAGCGTGGTTGTGGCGAAGAAGAAACCGAAATAGGGGTTCATGCCGCTGACATACATGTGGTGCGCCCAGACGACGAAGGAAAGCGCGCCGATGATGACGATCGCCCAGACCATCATGCGGTAGCCGAAGATGTTCTTTCGGGCATGGGTACTGATGAGATCGGAGACGATGCCGAACGCGGGAAGGGCGACGATGTAGACTTCGGGGTGGCCGAAGAACCAGAAGAGATGCTGGAACAGGATCGGGCTGCCACCGCCATGCTGCAGCTGTTCGCCCATTTCGACGATCGCCGGCATGAAGAAGCTGGTGCCGAGCACCCGGTCGAACATCATCATGACGCAGGCGACGAAGAGGGCGGGGAAGGCGAGCAGCGCCATCACCGTCGCGGTGAAGATGCCCCAGATCGTCAGCGGCATACGCATCAGCGTCATGCCGCGTGCGCGGCCCTGGAGCACCGTCACCACATAGTTGAGCCCGCCCATGGTGAAACCGATGATGAAAAGGATGAGCGAGGAGAGCATCAGCACGATGCCCCAGTCCTTGCCTCCGGGTGTGCCTGAAAGCACGGCTTGCGGCGGATACAGCGTCCAGCCGGCGCCGGTCGGTCCGCCGGGGGCAAAGAAGCTGGCGACCAGCACGAGCACGGCGAGAAGGTAGAGCCAGTAGCTCAGCATGTTGGCGTAGGGAAACACCATGTCGCGTGCGCCGAGCATCAGCGGGATCAGGTAGTTGCCGAAGCCGCCGAGAAACAGCGCGGTCAGCAGGTAGATCACCATGATCATGCCGTGCATGGTGATGAACTGGTAGTAACGCTCCGCATCGATGAAGGCGAAGGCGCCGGGAAAGCCAAGCTGCAGGCGCATCAGCCAGGAGAGAACCAACGCAACCATGCCGATGGCGATGGCGGTCGAGGCATATTGCACGGCGATGATCTTGGCGTCCTGGCTGAAGACATAGCGCGTCCACCAACTGTGGGGATGGTAGAGTTCAACATCCTCCACCTCGGCGTGTCCGAGCGCGCCATCTGTGCCTGACCGGATGTCGACCATCTATACTCTCCCAATTGCCGTCGGGGCGCCTCCTACCGCGCCGGGGCGGCATTTTCTGCCTGTGCCGTTTCCTTCGTCTGCGCTGCTGCCATCAACTGCGAAAAGGTCTGCTGGCTCGCGAGCCAGGTCTGATAGTCCTCCGCGCTGTCGACGACGACGGTACCGCGCATCTGCGGGTGGCCGACGCCGCAGAGCTCCGCGCAGAGCACTTCGAAGGTGCCGGTGCGCGTGGGGGTCAGCCAGAAATAGGTCACCATGCCGGGCACCATGTCCATCTTGGCGCGGAACTCCGGCACGTAGAAATCATGCAGCACATCGACGGAGCGCAGCAGCACCTTGACCGGCTTGCCGATCTCGAGGTGCAGCTCGCCGCCTTCTATGACGACGTCATCCAGGGCGGCCGTGTCGTTGCGGTTGAGGCCAAGCGAATTTTCCGGCGAGACGTCGCGTGTCTCGGAGGTGCCGAGCTTGCCGTCGACGCCGGGCAGGCGGTAGCTCCACAACCATTGTTGGCCGACGATTTCGACCTCGCTAGCACCGTCGGGAACGGTGACGAACTGATGCCAGACGAACAGGCCAGGCGTCAGCATGGCGGCGACGCCGAGCGTCGTGCCGGCGGCAAGCCAGCTTTCGAGCTTCTTGTTCTCAGGTTCATAGGCCGCCTTGTTTCCCGGGCGGTGCCGAAAACGCAGGACGCAGTAGGCCATGAACAGGACGACGGCGACGAAGACGACGCCGGTGATCCAGAAGGTGATGATGAGTGTATTGTCTATGTAGTTCCAGTTGGACGCGATCGGCGTCCACCACCATGGGCTCAACAAATGGAACAACACCGATCCGGCGGCCAGCAAAACCAGAATAACCACCACGGCCATTTCTTGTCCCTCCTCGCCGCTCGCGGCTGTGGGCATGAATACGCAATCCGTAGAGTTCTAAATGCAATTATTGCACGAACGGAAAATACTCGCAATTGACCGTTCGGTTGAGCGTCTGCCGGCAACTCAACCCATTTCGTCTACTGCGAATATTGCTTGAGATAGGCGAGCAGGTTGGAGATATCGCCTTCGTCCTTCAGGCCGGGAAAGACCATCTTTGTGCCCTTCACTTTCGCCTTCGGATTGTGGAGATAATCGCGCAGCGTCGCCTCGTCCCAGACAAGCCCACCCTTGCCGGCATCGATCATCGCCGGCGAATACTTGAAGTCCGGATGCGTGCCGGCTGTTCTGCCCAGCACATGATTGAGCGAAGGACCGACCTTGTTGGTGTCGCTGTCGGCGACATGACAGATGGCGCATTTCTTGAAGACGGTCGCGCCGGCCCCCGCATCGCCCTCTTGCGCGAGGGCGGCGACGGGACAGAGCAGCGTTGTCGAAAAGGCAAGGGCAACAACAAAATTTCGCATGACACTTCCTCAATATCGCCGGGCGCGGGGCAAGGAAGGCTATCGTCAATTCATCGTATTGGCGGTACTTGCTTCTCTCAATTGGGCGCCACGGGCGGTTGATACTTGCGACGGCATGACGGTACGCCTCGTCCGGAAGATGTCAATCTCCGGTCTTGGGCGATATCGCTCGCGCCGCGTCACTTTCCGCCAGCCGCTACGGCCGGCGCGGCAATCAGACCCGATTGCCGGCGGCGTCGAAGAAATGCAGTCGCTCGGGCGGCAGTCGTACCGGGATTTCGCCGGCTGCATTGAGGAAAGTGCGGTCGTTGGTAAAGGCCTTGAAGCTGGCCTTGCCGAAGGACAAATGCAGGATGATGCCGAAGCCGGTTGGTTCGACCAGGTCGACCGTTGCCTTCAGCGCATCCGGCGCCGTGGTGCCGAGCTCGACATGTTCCGGCCGAATGCCGAGCGTCGTGCTGGCCCCGTCAATCAGTTCCGCATGCACTTGCGCCGGAATGGTTACGCCGCCCGCAGTCTCGAAACGTGGCGCTTCGCCGTTTCGGTAGGTGCCTTCGAAGAAGTTCATGCCGGGCGAGCCGATGAAGCCGGCAACGAAGAGGTTTGCCGGACGGTCGTAGAGATCGAGCGGGCTGCCGACCTGCTGCACGAAACCGCCGTTCATGGCGACGATCCGGTCGGCAAGTGTCATCGCCTCGATCTGGTCGTGGGTGACGTAGATCGAGGTGGCGCCCAGATCCTTGTGCAGCTTCTTGATCTCGGCGCGCATCTGTTCGCGCAGGCGCGCGTCGAGGTTTGACAGCGGCTCGTCGAAGAGAAAGGCCTTGGGTTCGCGCACGATGGCGCGGCCCATGGCGACGCGCTGGCGCTGGCCGCCGGAAAGGGCGCGCGGGCGACGCTCGAGCAGCGGGTCGAGACCGAGCTTCGACGCAGCACCGGAGACGACGCTGGCGATCTTTTCCTTGGCCGTCTTCCGGAGCCTTAGGCTGTAGCTCATGTTGTTGGCGACCGACATATGCGGATAGAGCGCATAGGACTGGAACACCATGGCGATGTCGCGGTCCTTCGGGGCCAGTTCGTTGACGCGTTTTCCGGCGATGCGGATTTCGCCTGACGTCACGCTTTCAAGGCCGGCGATCATGCGCAGCAGGGTGGACTTGCCGCAGCCGGACGGGCCGACCAGCACGACGAATTCGCCGTCGCCGATCTTCAGGTCCACATCGTGCAGGACCGGGTGGATGCCGTAGGATTTACGGATGTTGGCGATATCGATGGAAGCCATGGTGGTATCCTCAGCCTTTGACCGCGCCGGCCGTCAGGCCCTGGACGAGATAGCGTTGAATGAGCAGGAAGAAGAGGCAGGCCGGGATCAGCGCCAGCACGCCGGCGGCCATCATCTGGCCGAAGTCGACCGAGAATTTCGACACGAAGGACAGCAGCCCGACCGGAAAAGTCGCCTGGTCGTTGCCCGAGATCAGCATCAGCGAAAACAGAAGCTCGCTCCAGGCAGCGGTGAAGACGAAGCCGAGGGTTGCGGCAATGCCCGGAAGCGTCAGCGGCAGGATGATCTGGCGGAAGGCCACGAACTGGGTTGCGCCGTCGATCATCGCCGCCTCTTCGAGATCCTTCGGAATACCGTCGAAGAAGGACTGCATCAGGAAGGTGGCAAACGGCACGTTGAAAGCGGTGTAGACGATGACGAGGCCGGTCAGGCTGTTGGTGAGGCCGAGCGGCGACAGGATCTTGAAGATCGGTGCGACGAGCATGACGAGCGGGAACATCTGCGTCAGCAGCATCAGCGCCACCAGCCAGTACTTTCCGCGGAAGTTGAAGCGCGACAGCGCGTATCCCGAGAGCGAGGCAAGGATGGTGACGATGATCGCCGTCGAGCCCGAAACGATCAGGCTGTTTTTGAAGAACACCGGGAAGGCGCTGTGGCGCAGCACGAAATCGAAATGCTCGAGGCTGGCGCGCGAAGGCCACATCCGAATGCCTTCGGAGTAGAGCAGGTCGTTGGGCGTGACTGCGACCTTCAGCAGCCAGTAGAGCGGGAAGAGCGCGAAGGCGATATAGGCGAGGATCGCCAGTCGATGTGCGGCTACGAGAAGGATGGGTTTGGCGCGCATGGTCTCAATCCTTGCTCAGCAGCCATTGGCGCAGGATGACAATCAGCATGGAGTAGGCGAGCAGCAGTGCCAGAAGCACCAGCGCGATCGCCGAAGCGTAGCCGAAGTCGAGCCGCTTGAAGGCCTGGGTGAAGATGTAGCTGGCGACGATCTGGGTGCGATCGGCCGGACCGCCATTGGTCATGACGATGATCAGGTCGGCGAAATTCGAGATCCAAACGGTGCGCAGGAGAATGGTGATGGCGATCGTCGGCGCCAGGAAGGGCAGGGTGATCGACAGGAACCGCTGCACCGGGCCGGCGCCGTCGATGCTGGCGGCTTCATAGAGATCACGCGGGATCGCCTGGAGGGCGGCAAGCAGGGTGATGGCGAAGAACGGGATGCCCCACCAGACATTGGCGATGATCGGCCCCCACATCGCCAGATGCGGATCGGAAAGGATGTTGGACGGCTCGCTCATGATGCCGAGCGCGTAGAACCAGTGTGGCAACGGTCCGACGACCGGATTGAACAGCCAGGACCAGTTGAGACCGGCCAGGAAGCTCGGCACCGCCCAGGGCAGGAAGACGAGCGCCTGCGCCAGGCCTCGGCCGTAAAACGGCTTGTCGAGCAGCAAAGCGAGGATCAGCCCGAGGAAAAACTGCAGGAAGACCGAGGCGCCCGTCCACCACAGCGTGTTGCGCAGCGCCCGGTAGAAAGCCTGGTCCTGCGACAGCGCCCGGAAGTGGTCGAGGCCGATGAAGGCGCCGGAGAATGGATTGAGCAGCTGAATATCGCGGAAGGCGTAGGAGACGCCGAGCGCCAACGGCACCAGCATGACGGTGACGATCAGGATCAGCGCCGGCGCGCTATAGAGATAGGGCGCAGCACCATCGGTGATACGCTTCATCAGCGGCCGGCGTGCGGGCAGGCCGTCATGGCGGGCGGCATAGGCCATCGGTCGAAATTTCCCCTGTGCGGCCGCCGGTTTTTTGGCGTGCCCTGTTCTCAACATATCGAGTGACCGGCGGCGGTGAGGTCCGCCGCCGGTCGAAGGCTCACTTCTTGGCGAGGTGCTTCTGCTGCGCCTTGGTGAGGTACTCGGCCCACTGGTTGGCGAGATCCGTCGGCGTGATGTCGCCGAGTAGGGCTTCCTGCGTCGTCTTGATCGCCAGCGAATCCTTGAAGAAGGCGAATTCTTCGAGGTAGGTCGGCATGACCGTCAAAACGACGTCCTTGTCGGCAAGCTCGTCGAACCAGCCCTTGAACTGCGGGCTCGCATAGAACGGATCCTTTTCCGCCGCCTTGTGGACGGGCAAGGCACCGGTGCGCTTGTTCCACTCGATGTTGCCTTCGGGCCCTTCGAGCGTTTCGATCAGCTTCCAGGAGAGGTCCTTGTTCTGGCTCGCCGCAAGCATCGACCAGCCGGCAAAGCCGATGGTGGTGAAGGCCTTGCCGCTCGGTCCCTTCGGCATGGTGGTGACGCCGAAATCTTCCGACTTCATCCGCTCGGCAATGGCGATCAGCGCGTCCGGGTCCTGGTCGAGGAAGGCGCAGGTGCCGCTATAGAAGCCGGCGACGATTTCGTTGAAGCCCCAGTTGACGCTGTCCTTCGGCGCCAGCCCCTTCTTGTAGAGGTCGATCACCCAGGTGAGACCGTTGACCCAGCCTTCGCTGTTCATGGTCGACGTGCCGTCCTCATTGAAGAATTTGTTGCTGCCGGCCATGGTCGCGCCGAACATCACCCAGCCGTTGAGGCCACCAGGACCGCCGCGCAGGCAGTAGCCGGATTTGCCCGGCAGCTTGGAGACGGCTTCCGATGCCTTGACGAAATCGTCCATGGTCTTCGGCGGTTCGCTGACGCCGGCCTCCGACAAGAGCTTCTTGTTGTAGAACATGGCGCGCAGATAGAAGCCGTAGGGCAGCATGTAGGCGGTGTTCTTGATGTCGCGGCCGAGCTCGAGCGTACGCTCGGTCAGGCCCGGCGTGTGCTCCCACTTTTCGAGATAGGGCTCGAGGCTTTCAAGCATGCCGTTGTTGGCATAGAGCGAAAGCCAGGTGTCGGGCATTTCCATCACGTCGGGCAGCTCGCCGGCCGAAACCATGGTCGCGAACTTCTGGAAGGCTTCGCCCCAGGGCAGTGAGATGATCTCGACCGTGGTGCCCGGATTTGCGGCTTCAAACTTGGCGACGATCGATTTCAGCGTTTCGGTGCGCTCGGGGCTGGTGATGACCTCGACCAGCTTCAGCTTGGTATCGGCCAGTGCACTTCCTGCCATCAGGGTGGCAAGCAGAGTGGTGGTAATCAGTTTCCTCATTTTTGTTCCCTTTGTTTTTTGATGGTTGATCCACATGCAATGAGCGGGATGCGGCATCCCGCTCCTGTCAGCCTGACGAAGCGGCAGACATCGCCGCTTCAAGATCGCTCCAGAGGGCCTCCGTTCCCTCCAGGCCGACATGGAGCCGTACGGACCGCGGTGAGATGCCGAAGGCGGCCGCGGAATTGGGCTGGGCTTTCTGTGACAGCACGACTTCGCCCGGCACGATCAGGCTTTCGTGTCCGCCCCAGGAAACGCCGAGCTTGAACAGGTCGAGGTGGTCGGCGAAGCGTCTGACATCGACGCCGTCGCGGAAGATGAAAGAGAAGAGACCCGATGTGCCGGACAGGCCCGGCGGCAAGGTGTTGCCAAGGCCGGGATGGCAGACGGTCTCGACCAGCGGATGGGCCTGCAGGCGCTGCGCTACCGTCAGCGCCGAACGCTCGTGCGCCTTCATGCGGATCGGCAGGGTGCGAAGACCGCGGATCAGGAGCCAGGCATCGAAGGGCGAGAGCTTGCCGCCGAGATAGGGGTAGGCTTCCGAACGGATGCGGCCAATCAGGTCCTTCGAGCCGGCGACGACGCCTGCGACCACGTCGCTGTGCCCGCCGAGATATTTCGAGGCCGAATGGATGACCAGATCGACGCCGAGCGAAATCGGCTGCTGGAAGATCGGGCTCGCCCAGCTGTTGTCGATGGCGGTGAGGATGCCCTGCTGTTTTGCGAGTTTTGCCAGTGCTGCCACGTCATGGGTGTCCATGACCCAGCTTGTCGGGCTTTCCATGTAGAAGAGCTTGGCGCCGGGCAGAGCCCTGGCGACGGCCTCCTCATCGCGGCCGTCGACATAGGTCACCTCGACCTTCATGCGCTTCAGATGGGTGCCGAAGAGCCGGAAAGCGTCGGGATAGACATGGTTGACGGCGACGATGCGGTCGCCGGGCTCGACGAAGGACATCACGGTGGAGGAGATTGCCGCCATGCCGCTGGCAAAGCCGATCGCGTCCTCTGCCCCTTCCAGTTTCGCCAGCATCTCCTCGAACATGCGCACCGTCGGGTTGAGGCCGCGGGTGTAGATCGGCCGCACGCGTTCGCCCTTGTAGGTCGCGACCATGTCGTCATAGTCCTTGAAGGTGAACAGCGAGGTCTGGACGATCGGCGGCACGACGGCGTCAAAGGCATTGCCCTCGTCGTGCGCGACGATCAAAGAGGCGTGGTCGAACGGATCGAAGCCGTTGTTCATTTGGACATTTCCTTGATGTCTTCCTCGACGATTGCGAGGATTTTCAGCGTTTCTTCGCGCGCGGTATCGGGATCCTTTGCCGCGATCGCGTTGAAGAGGGTGCGGTGGAATGGGAAGGAACGGCGGGCGAAATCCGAACGGTCGAAGGGCTCTTCCCAGAAGCGTTCGAAGGCTTCCCGCATCTGTTCGAGCAACTGCCGGAACAAGGGATTGTGGGTGGCGTCGTATATCGCCAGGTGGAAGGCGAGGTCTTCCGGGCCTGAGGTGCCCTTGGCGATGTGCACCCGCTCCATCTCATTGAGCTTCACTTCGATGATCTCAAGGTCTGCGTCGGTGCGTCGGCGCGCTGCGACCATATTGGCTTCGACTTCAATGCCGCGGCGGACCTCGAGCGTCATCAAAAGCACGTCGCGAAGATGCCCGGCGTCGAGCGTCAGCGGCATATGCACGGTGCCGGCCGAGATGGCGCGCAGCAGATAGGTGCCGCTGCCCTTGCGCGCTTCGACGACGCCGAGCGCCTGGAAATGGCGGATGACTTCGCGCACGGTCGAGCGCCCGACGGCAAGCGCCATCATCAGTTCGCGCTCCGCCGGTAGGCGATCGCCGGCTTTCAGGCCAGATTGTTGGATGTAATCGGCGAGCGCGGCAATGACCTGTTGCGCCCGGTCGGCGGGCGGCAGTGGCAGAAGCGCTGCTCTTGCTTGTTCAGTCATTCAGCCTCCCCCTCGGCGCCAAATTGGTCTGACATCTGATCAATATGACCAAGGCGCGGGAAGTCGTCAAGCAGGAACTTATAAACACGCGTCGGTTGACCCGGCACTCCGCACGGAGTGATATGGCGAAGCAAGGAGTTCGAAGATGAAGAAAACAGGACGTCTGCTCGTGGCCCTGGCGGCGATCGCAATCGCTGCCGGCACTGCTACGAGCGGTGCCGAGGCGCAGATGCGCACGGGCAAGGGCGAGTATTACCAGGGCATCAAGCGCGCGCCCTATGGCAGCTATCTCTGGATCTGGCCGCCAGAGTGGAGGCGGGAACCGGTCTATCAGCAACGGCCGCAGAACCAGCCTGCCAGCGGCAAATCCGACGGCCGCAAGAAGACTTACGCGCAATAGCCTACTGCATGTTTCCTTAAACCGTATTCGATTTAAGGATAAAAACATGCAGTAATTCAAAGTGCTACAGCGACCTTTGCGCGTCTAATAAGACGCGCGGCGCTGTAGCGGCCAGTGTGTGGCAGGGACAAAGAAAAGTGGCGCCCGAGGGCGCCCCAAAATTCCGTATCAGATTTGCGCGATATGGGCGTCGCGCGGCAGCGACGACAGCACTTCCGGCCCGTCCGCGCGCAGGATGACGATATCCTCGAGCCGGATGCCGAAGCGACCGGGCAGGTAGATGCCGGGTTCGATCGAGAAGACCATGCCTTCCTCCAGAACCGTTTCCGACGTTGCCGTGATGTAGGGTGGCTCGTGGCCGTCGATGCCCATGCCGTGACCTGTGCGGTGGACGAAATATTCGCCGTAGCCGGCGTCCGCGATCACCTTGCGTGCTGCATCGTCCACGGTCTTGGCGAGAACGCCTGGACGAGCCGCCTTGAGCGCTGCCTGAACGGCCCGCTCGACGATCGTGTGGATCTGGCCGTAACCTTCCGGTGCGCGGCCGACGATCGCCATGCGGGTGATGTCGCTCGGGAAGCCCTGCTTGCGGCCGCCGATGTCGATAACGACGGCGTCGCCTTCGGCAATGACCCGTTCGCTGGCGGAATGATGTGGGAAAGCGCCGTTGCCGCCGGCGCCGACAATCCAGAAGGCCGGTGCCGCACCTTCGGATAAGAAGTGCGAGCGGATTTCTGCGGCCAGTTCCTTCTCGGTCATGCCGGGGCGGATCTTGGCGAAGGCCGCCTGCATGGCGCGATCGGCGATGCCGGCATTCATCTTCAGCAGCTCGTATTCGCTCCTGTCCTTGCGCATGCGCAGGGCACCGAGCGTCTCAGGTGTAAAGTCGCGGGCAGTGTCCTCGGGCAGATTGTCGATGAGCAGCAGCGCGAAATCGGCGCGCATGGTCTCGTCGATCACCACGCGGCCGGGCTTTTCCGCGCCGATCCCGGCAAGCGCCAAAGTCAGAGCCTCAACTGGTCCTTCGGCATCGGACCAGTTGTAGAAATCGATATCCGTATGTTCGCGGGTGCCCTCGGCATTGAGCGCCGGCATCAGGAAGGCTTCCTTCTGCGGGCCGATCAGCAGCAGGCAGGGGCGTTCGTCGGGATGCGGATGATAGCCGATCAACCAATCCATGTGCGATCCGGGGGCGAGTGCCACCAGCCCGCTGCCGGTTTCGTTCATCTTGGTCCGCAGGGCGGCAAGGCGTGCTTTCGTCTGTTCTTTCATGGCGTTTCCAGTTCTGGTTCCGGCAGGGTTGTGGGTGAGGTGAGGGGCCGCGCGTCGCTCTCGTGTTCGGGCGTCGATCGACGCGCGGCGGTCGCTAGACGCAGGCGTCCAGACGAAAGGCTGGTGATCTGATGGGCGCAATTGCTGACGCGTTTGCGCATGCAGCAATTCAAAGCGCTACAGCGACCTTTACGCGTCTAATTAGACGCGCGGCGCTGTAGGGCGATCCTATCCGGCGCCCTTGCCGGGGCTTGCCGAGGCACTGCGACGGTCCTCGGCGCGTGTTACCGCGAATGCGCCTTCCGGCGTCTCCATTGCCTGCGCGTCGCCGAAGACATCCATCGTGCAGGTGTGCAGGATCACCGTCGGTTCGCTGGTGTGGTTCCAGGTGAGGTGGGTCAGACCCGACAGGAAATGTGCGGAATCGCCCGTTTCCAGCACCGTCTCTTCGCCATCAATCTCGATCGTCAGTGCGCCCTGGAGAACGAAGAACATCTCTTCGCCCTCGTGGGTCATGGCTTCGCTGCGGTGGCCGGGCGGTGTGTGCACCACGGTGCTGCGCAGAACGCTGCCGGGAAAGGAAGCCGACAGGCGTTCATAGGATATGTTGTTGTCGGGCGACCCAGCGAGCGCATAGGCGCGGCGCTGATCGTGGCGGGTAAATGGCGTTGCCACCCTCGGCGAATTGAGGAATGTCCCGACCTCGACCTTCAGCACCCGACAGACCGCGACCAGCGACGTCAGCGACGGCACGGTGATGCCGCGCTCGATCTGGGAGATGAAGCCCACAGAGAAATCGGCCCGATCGGCAACTTCCTTGAGCGTCAGCTTCAGGGCCTTGCGCCGCTCGCGCAGCCGATCGCCGAGCGAAGGAAGCTCCGATGCCGGATCACCCGGCCGAGACTGCGAATCCACTGTGAAATCCCCCTCATCCCACATCCTCCCCCAAGGGAAGATCTCCTGCGTGGGTACAGACATACACGCCCGGAAATCGCTAGGATTTCAGGGCTATGCACTTGTATTTCCTGAACTTTGCTGCGGCGATCGCGGCTTGTCAATGAAAATTTTAGCCACACTAAAATTTCAGTTGATGGCGTTGGTTTAATGTCAGGCTGCAAGCTTCAGCAGGCGCGCGACGGCCTGCTGGTCGAAGCCGCCGATACCCTCGCGAATATCGGCTGCAATGGCATCGGCAACGGCATCCTCGTCGCGGCGGCGCAAGGCGTCGATCGCCTCGCGATGGCGGTCGACGACATAGAGTTCGCTCACATGCTCCATGGCGATGCCGAGGATCGGACCCAGTTGCAGCCAGACGCTTTCGATCAGCGGCATGACGATCTGGTCCGGATTGGCGGTGTAGATCGTCCGGTGGAAGGCCTGGTTGGCGATCAGCGCCGCCACCTGGTCGCCGCGTTGGATTTCGTCCTCGATGCTGTCGTCGATCGCTGAGATTCGTTCGATCTGCCGCTCCGAAAGATGGGCGACGGCTCGGCGCGCGGCATGGCTCTCGAGCGCGATGCGAAGCGATATCAGCTCTTCGAAACGGGCGGGCGTGATGCGCGGCACGACGATGCGGCGGTTTTCAAGGAATTGCAGAGCGCCGATGGAAGTGAGCTGCCGCAGGGCCTCGCGCACCGGCGTCGGGCTGCTCTCCAGCGCTTCGGCAAGCCCCCTGATCGTGACCGAAGTGCCGGGGCGGAAGCTGCCGACCATGATCGCCTGGCGAAGCCTGGCAAAGGCATAGTCATGCGTGGTCATGCCCTCTGGCCGGTCGAGAAGAGGCAGCGATGGGGTCTTCAAATCAGCAGGCTCCTTCTGCCACGCGGGAATGATCGCGGGCTGATAACATCCGTCGAGGTTGACTCCAACTTCTAAATTATGTCAACTTTCTGCAAATGTGATCACAAAATGAGATTTGCGATATGTCCCTCGACGCGGAAGACCCGAGCGCCTTCAAGGCCTGGCTGGAGCAGAACGGCCCTATCGAAAGCATCCAGGCCGTGGTCTGCGACCTGAACGGTATCATGCGCGGCAAGCGTGTACCCGTGGAGCAGGCCTCCAAGGTGCTGGGGGGCGGCATCCGCATGCCGCTGTCGATCGTCGGCGTCGACGTCTGGGGCGAAGACATCATCAACAGCGAGCAGGTGTTTGCTAGCGGCGATAGGGACGGTATCTGCGCCGTTACCGGGCGCGGCGCGTTGCCGGTCAACTGGACCTCGCGGCCAAGTGCTCTGGTGCCGCTGTGGCTGCTGCTCGAGGACGGCAAGCCGTTCCTCGCCGATCCGCGCCAGGCGCTGGCGGCGATCGTACGCGAGTATCAGGAGTTGGGGTTGCGCCCCGTGGTCGCGACCGAAATGGAATTCTATCTGATCGACCCTGAGCCCGACAGCGCCGTGCCTCCGATTTCGCCCTATACCGGCAAGCGGCTCGATTCCGATGCGATCCTGTCGATCGACGAACTCGACGATTTCGGCGAGTTCTTCTCCGACGTCTACAAGGAATGTGCCCGCCAGAACGTGCCGGCGGATGCGGCGATCGCCGAGAATGGCATCGGCCAGTTCGAGATCAACCTGCTGCACACCGACGATCCCTTGAAGGCGGCTGATGACGCGATCTTCTTCAAGCGCATCGTCAAGGGCGTCGCCCGCAAGCACGGGCTGGCGGCGACCTTCATGGCCAAGCCCTATGGCACCCGCTCGGGCAACGGCATGCACATCCATTTCAGCCTGCTCGACGCTGATGGCAACAATGTCTTCAACGACGGCAGCGACGAAGGGTCGGCGGTCCTCAAGAATGCCGTCGCGGGCCTTTTGCGCGGCATGCCGGAAACGACGCTTATGTTTGCGCCGCATTTCAATTCCTACCGTCGACTGCGGCCGGATACGCACGCGCCGACGGCCGTGTGCTGGGGCTATGAAAACCGGACATCGGCGATCCGCATCCCCGGCGGCAATCCGGCAGCGCGCCGCATCGAGCACCGGGTGGCCGGCGCTGACGCTAACCCCTATCTCGTCATCGCCGCGATCCTCGGCGCGGCTCTCGTCGGTATCCGCAACAAATGGAAACCCTCGGCGCCGGTGACGGGCCGGGCCTATACGGCGGAGAAACTGCCCAAAATTCCCGCCGATTGGGGGCAGGCGGTCGATGCCTTCGAGGCAGGGCCGATTGCCGCCGAGATCTTCGATCCGACGCTGCGCTCGATGCTGATCGCCTGCAAGAGGCAGGAGATCGCCGGCTTTGCCGAGCAGGTGACGGACTATGAATTCAGCGCTTACCTGGAAATCGTGTGATGTCGAGAAACCAAAAATCCTATGCCGGCGACGGCAGCTATCCCACGAGCTACTACGCCTCCTCCCGCAACATCATCCGCACGCCGGTTTCGCTCAAAGGGCGCGTCGAGACGGATGTCTGTGTCGTCGGCGCCGGCTATTCCGGTCTGTCGACGGCAATCCATCTCGCCGAGAAAGGCTACAAGGTCGTCGTCGTCGAGGGCGCGCAGGTCGGCTGGGGCGCATCGGGGCGCAATGGCGGCCAGGTCGTCAACGGTCTCAACGCCAGCCTTGCGACCATCCAGCGCCGCTACGGCGAGGACGCAGCCCGCTTCGTCGGCGGGCTGGTGCAGGAGGGCGGCAAGATCATCCGCCGGCTCGTCAGCCAGTATCAGATCGACTGCAATCTGAAGCCGGGCAACATCTATGCGGCCTACACCCCGGCGCACATGAAGGAACTGGAAGCCAAGCAGGCGCTCTGGCGCAAGTACGGCATGGACGATCATCAGCTTCTCGACCGCGACGCGCTCAGCAAGCTGGTGAATTCCGACGCCTATTGCGGCGGCATGCTGGATACGACGGGCGGCCACATGCATCCGCTCAATCTGGTGCTCGGCGAAGCGCGCGCCTTGGAAAGCCTTGGCGGCACGATCTACGAACAGTCACCGGTCACGCGGGTCGACCATGAGGCGGCAAGGCCGACGGTCTATACCGCCGGTGGCGAAGTCACGGCGCGGATCGTTGTTCTCTGCGGCAATGCCTATCTCGGCGATGCGGTGCCGAAGCTCGTCTCGCGCGTGATGCCTGTTTCCACCCAGATGATCACCACCGCGCCGCTCGGCGAGGAGCTCGCCCATTCGCTGATCCCCAGCGACATGTGCGTCGAGGACGTGCGATACATCCTCGATTATTTCAGACTGTCGGCGGACAAGCGCATGATCTTCGGCGGCGGTACGGTCTATGGCGGCACCGACCCGGCGGACGTCGTGGCCAAGCTCAAGCCCAATCTGGAAAAGGTCTTCCCGAAGCTGAAAGGCGTGAAGATCGACTATGCCTGGAGCGGCAACTTCGCGCTCTCGTTTACCCGCGTGCCGCAGATGGGCCGCATCGGTGCCAATATCTATTTCGCTCACGGCTATAGCGGCCATGGCGTGACGGGATCGCATCTTTTCGGGCGCACGCTTGCCGAGGCGATCGACGGTGACGCAACGCGCTTCGACATGTTCGAGAAACTGCCCTGGTACCCGTTCCCGGGCGGGCGAATGTTCCGTGCGCAGTATTCGACGATCGGCTCCTGGTGGTATTCGTTCAAGGATGTCGTTGGCTGGTAGGGCGGGAACGCACCACTCGGGCCACCTTTCCGCACGGCAATGCGACCCGTCTGAAAAGCCGGAAAACCCGGCGGTGCCGTGTTCCTGCGGCGCCGGACGGCTCGCCGAATGCGGTTGTCGCCTGCCGCGTTCGGGCATAAAATCGACCGGGCAGGAAGACGGGCAGGAATGCCGCCAAGTGCCGTCGTTCTGGGGCGACTAAGGGGTGCGCTACGGCGCCTCGCCGTGGTTCGTGTGCCCTCCATTCGTACCCGGATCGAAGCGGCCGGGTGTTTCTCTTTGCGTGAGTTCACAATTGGCGACGGTAGCGCCATTTCACCGTCGATCCCGGGAACAAAAGGGTTCGCGAAACATTCCTGCCGAACGAGGGAGGTTGGAGATGTTCGTGCGCTTTGGCTATGAGATCGGCATCCGCTGCCCCCAGCCGACACCGATGATGACTTATCTTTCCGTCGCCAGCGAAAAGCGCCCTGACATCCGGCGCGAACGTGGCCCCGTAACCTCGCCGATCGTCAAGATGGAGGAGATTGTCGACCCGCACCGCAATGCGTGCCTGCGCATGATCGCGCCGGAAGGGGACTTCAAGCTCAGCTATGATGCCGTCATCGAAGACGACGGCCGGCCTGACGTTTCCGATCCGCAGGCGCAGGCCGTGCCCGTCGAGAAGCTTCCACCGAACACGCTGCCCTATCTGGCCGCCAGCCGCTATTGCGAAACCGATCGGCTGGGCGCGCTTGCCTGGAGGCTTTTCGGGGAGGTGGCGCCCGGTTGGCCGCGGGTGCAGGCGATCTGCGACTATGTGCATGCGCGCCTGGTGTTCAGCTACGGCTACGCCCAGGCGATGCGCACGGCGCTCGAAGCCCACGAGGATCGCCTCGGCGTCAGCCGTGACTATGCGCACCTTGCCATCGCATTTTGCCGCTGCATGAACATGCCGGCGCGCTACGTCAACGGCTACATGGCCGACCTTGAAACCGAGAACAGAGTGGCGCCGATGGACTTCAATGCCTGGTTCGATGTCTTTCTCGGCGATCGCTGGTACACGTTCGACGCCAAGAACAATGCGCGCCGTGCGGGGCGCATTGCCGTTGCCCGGGGCCGCGACGCCGCTGACATTCCGCTGATCCAGACCTTTGGAAAACACCAGCTGACGGGGTTTACGGTTTGGACCTGCGTCGAAGCCGATGGCGGTCTCACCCGCTCTCATCGCGATGCCAATGTGTCGCTTTTGACGCCATGGTTCAGCGAAAGCTGGTCGCGACATGTGCAGGAACGCGACCGTGATCGCCACTGAAGGCGCCGCCTGGCGGACGATTTTTTACTTTTGGGGTGGAATCGAGAAATTAATATCTATAAACTCAATCGAGAATATCGGAGAACATGGCTATTAACGGCCAAGTTCCCGGCCTGAACGACGGAGAGACGCGATGAACGCTGCGAAGCCGACAATCCAGTCCCGATATGCGTCCTACGCTGCAGCCCCGCCGCGCCGCTCACCCATCACCCTGTTTCCGCACGCGATCGCCTTTGTCGCTGCCTTCTGCTTCGTTTCCGCCGTCGTCATCGGTGCCCTCTAAACGCGTTTCGGGACTGCTATCCGGCGCGCGACAGATGCTCGTGGACCGCCAGCCAGGTTCCGGCCCCATCCCGTTCAAACACGATCGTTTCTCTTTCCTGCGACGTCAGTGCTTCACCGCCGATCTCAAGTTCGGTTCGAACGCCATGCGTGAAGACGGCAACGTTGCCGATCATTTGCACATGCCGATCGCTGGACTGGCAGCCTCGGACGCGGAAGCTGTCGCGGGTCTCCCACAACGCCCATTCCGCCTCATATTCTGCCCGGCTGCGCAGGGGTCGATCGAGATTGTGGAAGATGAAGGTCGCATTCGGCGCGAAGGCTGAAAAGTAGGCGGCGGCATCATGGCGGGCAAAGGCTGCGACGAGCCGATCGGCGGCGGCAAGCACCGACTGTTCCAAGTCTTGCATCGATACGCTCTTTATTGTGAGAGTTGGCTTCATTGTCCGGGTTGGATCATGGCGCCGCGATCAGCGTTGCGAGCGGCCGGTTCTGTCTGCTGACACGCGCCTTGAGCTCATCGAGCGGCATCGCCTCGTGCTTCGCGAATTCGATGAACATTAGATTGAGATTGTTGAACAGCATCTCGCCGACGGCGCGAATGTCGGTTCCGGGGGCGACGAGGCCCTTCACCTGCAGCTTGTGGATGAGCGTCGACACCTGGTCGCAAAGCCGGCGGTCGAGCTCGGTATAGCGCTTGCTGAAGGGGCTCTCCGGCTGCTGGATCGAAATCGCCATCGCAGTGCGCCACATCTCCTTGCTGAGATAGACGAGCGAGTGATCGTAATATTGACCGATCAGGGCCTCCAGCGCGCCTTCGACGGAGGAGGGGGGATTGTCGACGATGGTGCGCCCGGCGGCGAGAACTTCCTCCACTTCCATCGACACCGTGGCGACCAGGATGTCGCCCTTGTTTTCATAGTAATTGTAGAAGGTGCCGACCGACACTTCGGCCCGTTCGGCGATGTCCTCGATGCGGGCGCTGTCGTAGCCGACCTCGCGAAACAACTGAGCGGCGGCGTCCAGGATACGTCTGTTCCGGTCGGCTTTCTGCCGTGCGCGCAACCCTGTCATGTGGATTTCCTTGAATTCTGAATGTCTTCAAATTTGAGATTGACTTAAAAAATGAATTCATTCAATCTTTTTTTGAAGACGCCGAAACGAGCGTCAAACAAGAGGGCAACAGCATGATGCAGTCAGTTCATGACGGCGCGCACCTGCGCCGATTTTTCTCCTCGGTCGCTGCAGGCGCGATCGTCGCCGCTTCGCTTGTCTCGGTTCCGGCACCGGCTTTCGCGACCGAAGAACTCAATGCGCTCGTCTGGTGCGACCACACGGATCCGGCCCTGGTCGAGCCGTTCGAAAAGGCCAACGACGTCAAGGTCAACCTGAAGGTCTATGAAGGCACCGGTGCCGCGCTCTCGATCCTCGACCAGTCCCGTCCGGGCGACTGGGACGTCCTCGTCATCGACGGCGTCGATGTTCACCGCGCCATCGATCTCGATCTGCTCGCCGAAATGCCGGCCGATGCCTTGCCGACATCAGACCTCTTCCCCGAAGTCCGGATGGAGGCCAACAACACCAAGGACGGCAAGACTTATGCCGTCACGGAAAAGTTCGGCTACAACACCATCTCCTACGACAAGTCCAAGGTCGATCCGAAGGACATGCAGGATCTCTCGGTGATCTGGTCGGACAAGTACAAGGGGCGCATCGCGCTCTACGACTACTACCTGCCGATGATCGGCCTCGTCGGTCTCGGGCTCGGCAAGAAGACCGCAGAGCTAACCGAGGCGGACATGCCGGCGATCAAGGAAAAGCTGGCGGCAATGCGTGCGGTTTCCAAGCAGGTCAGCGATGTCGTGTCCTCCCAGACGGCGCTGGCAACCGGCGAGGTCGATATCCTGGTCGGTGGCGGCGAGTGGATCACCGCGGTGCTGTCGGCCGACAAGCCCAATCTCGACTGGACGATCCCGGAGCAGGGGGCGGTGCGCTGGGCGCAGTCGATTGGCGTGATGAAGGATTCGACCAAGCAGGATCTGGCGCTGAAATTCGTGCAGTACATCGTCAGCCCCGAAGGCCAGGCACGGCTTGCGACATCCTCCTGCTACTGGGCGATGCCGGCAAACAGCAAGGCCGGCGAGCACCTGACAGACCAGCAGAAGGCGGCGCTGCGGTTCAACGAGCAGGCCGAATACCTGAAGAAGACGCAGCTCTATCCGATCCCGTCCACCGAACTGGATCAGCAGTTCCAGGATGCCTGGACGGAAATGCTGCAGCAGTAACGCCCCGAACGGCGTTCGCCAATCCTGCAGCCGATCGCCGCCCCACCGTCCGGTGGGACGGTGAACTGCGGCCACCATCCTTGTCTGGTGGGCGCTCAGATCTGGAGCTTTCATGACCGCGACAACTCTCGAAGATGCCGACCGCCGGAAAGCCTGGGGTTTTGCTGCGCCGGCACTTTTGTGGACGTTCGCCTTCTTCGTTGTGCCTTTCCTGTTCATGGCGGCGATGAGCCTCTGGAAGCGCGAGGGACGGGAGATCGTCCGCGTCTGGAATCTCGACAACTATCTGCGCTTCTTCTCCGAGAACGCGCTGTTGCAGGGCCTGGTCAATTCGCTCGAAATCACGGTTATCGTCACGGTCCTTTCGGTGCTGCTTGCCTACCCGCTCGCCTGGATCATTGCCGAGCGCGTGCCGAAACGGTTTCAGCGCATGGCGCTGATCCTGGCGATCCTGCCGTTCTGGACCTCCTATGTCGTCCGCTCTTACTCATGGTTGCTCGTGCTGTCGAAAAACGGCGTCATCAATCAGATACTGACGGGCGTCGGGCTGATCTCCGAGCCGCTCGCGATCGCCAGCACGCGCACGGCGACGGTGATCGGTTTCGTCCACTTCTTCGTCATGCTTTTGACGCTGACAATCTATTCGAACCTGATCCAGCTCTCGCCGAACTATCGCCGCGCGGCCGCCGACCTTGGCGCCAACGCCTTCCAGACCTTCTGGCATGTGGTGCTGCCGTTGACTTTGCCCGGCATCATGACCGGCGCATTTCTCACCTTCGTGCTCTGCATTGGCGACTATGTCACGCCGCAGATCCTCGGCGGCAACAACGAGCTGGTGCTGCCGCAGATCATCATGCTGCAGCTCGGCCGGCGCGCCGATTTCCCGATGGCAGCGGCGCTGTCGATCATCCTCATGCTGGCCGTCACCGTCGCCTATGTGCTGTGTGCCCGTTGGCTGAAGATCGAGAGGGCCTGATGCTGCGCAGAATTTTCATTGGCGGTGTGTCCTGGGCCTATCTCGCTCTCGTCTACGCCTTCATCTTCCTTCCGGTCGCGGTGCTCGTGCTGTTTTCCTTCCAGGACGGGCGCCTGCCGGTGCCGCCGTTCAACGGCTTTTCCACCCAATGGTACGAGGCTGTTTTCGTCGACCGCAAGCTGATGGCAGCACTCGGCAATTCGATGCTGGTCGCCATCTCCTCGTCCTTGGTCTCCTGCGTGCTCGGCTTTCTCGCCGCCTATTCGCTGGCGCGCTACAGGCTGCCGGGCTCGGCCTTGCAAAGGGGCCTGCTGATCGCGCCGATGACGGTCAGCTATCTGATCATCGCGCTCGGACTGCTGGCGCTTCTCAATGCGCTGCACATGCCGCTCTCGTTGTTGACGGTCGGCATCGGTCACGTGGTGATCAACCTGCCGCTCTGCTTTGCGATCATCTATGCCGCGATGGGTGACCACCAGATCAACATCGAGCGGGCGGCGCGCGATCTTGGCGCCAATGATTTCAAGGTCATGGCGCTGGTGACCGCGCCGATGCTGATGCCTTCGATCCTGGCTGCCTTCTTCCTGTCGGTGACCTTCAGCTGGGACGAGTTCATCATCGCCTTCCTGCTGTCGCGTTTCGACGTGACCCTGCCCGTCGAGATCTGGAGCATGCTGCGCTCTGGCCTCAATCCCAAGACCAATGCGATCGGCTCGCTGGTCTTTCTCGCCTCGGTGGCGCTGCTGCTGATCCTCGAGTTTTCCCTGTTCGGAAGGACGAAGAAACAATGACCGCTCCCGTCTCGATCGAAAACGTCAGCAAGACGTTCGGCCACTTCACGGCGCTGGACAGGGTCTCGCTCGACATCCGGGCAGGGGAGTTCATCGTGCTGCTTGGGCCCTCGGGCTGCGGCAAGACCACGCTTCTTTCCATTCTCGGCGGGTTCCTGTCGCCAAGCTCCGGGCGCGTCGTCATCGGCGATCGCGACATGACCTTCGTCACGCCGGCCAAACGCCCGACCACGACGATGTTTCAGGACTATGCGCTCTTCCCGCATATGCGGCTCGTCGACAATGTCGGCTTCGGGCTCCGGATGCGCGGTCTCGGCAAGGCCGAGCGGGACGAAAAGGCGCTCGGCTTCCTCGACCTCGTCGGTCTCAAGGCGTCCGCCGGCAAACGGCCGCACGAGCTTTCCGGCGGCCAGCGTCAGCGCGTTGCACTTGCCCGCGCGCTTGCCGTCGATCCCGAAGTGCTGCTGCTTGACGAACCCTTGGGCGCTCTGGACCTGAAGCTTCGCCGCCAGATGCAGGATGAGCTGAAGGCGATCCAGAAGCGGGTCGGCACCACCTTCGTGCATGTGACCCACGACCAGGAAGAGGCGATGGCGATCGCCGACCGGATCGTCGTCATGAACCAGGGGCGAATCGAGGATTTCGGTCCGCCATCGCAGATCTATATGCGGCCACGATCGCTGTTTTCGGCGGGCTTCATGGGCGAGGTCAATTTTGTTCCCGGCCGGATCAAGGCCGCCGACGCTTCGTCGGCCGAGGTTGAAACCTCGCTCGGCAACTTGGCGCTTCCCGCCGCCAATTTTACTGCGAGAGCGCCCAGGGCCGGCGACGCGATCACGCTCACCATTCGGCCGGAGCATTTTCGCGGGAACGACAAATCGGACGGTCCGATGTTCGCGCTCGGCGATGCGCGGGTCGCCGGCAGCGCCTTCTTCGGTACGCACTACCGTTGCCACCTCAAGCCTTGCGCAACCGACGGCGATGCGTTGGTGGCGCATCTGCCGCAATCCTCCGACGTGCGCGACGGCGAGATCGTCCCCCTTGCGGTGCGGGCTGCCGACGTCGTAGCCTTGCCGGCGGCAAGCGGAACCCTGTAGCAAGATGCGGCGAATTGCTCCGAAAGACTGGTATGCGGCGAAGCGTCTCGACGACGATGTCACCTACATCTGCGAACCCTTTATCCAGGAGTTCTACCGCTGCAACATGTGGCACGTGCGCGGGCGCGACCGTGACATGCTTGTTGATAGCGGCATGGGCGTGGTGTCGTTGCGCGCGTGGGTGCCGCTGGTCACCGAGCGCAAACTGACCGCCGTTGCCAGCCATACGCATTTCGACCATATCGGCTGCCATCACGAATTCGATTGCCGCGCCGTGCATGCGGCCGAAGCTGAGCTGCTGGCGCATCCGACGCGCATCAACACGCTTGCCGACCCCTATGTCGCCGACGAGATTTTCGACGCGCTGCCGCCCGAGCCCTATGCCTCGACCACCTACGCGGTGAAGGCTGCGCCTGCGACGATTGTTCTTGCCGATGGCGATCATATCGATCTTGGCGATCGCGTCTTCGAGGTGATCCACACGCCCGGGCATTCGCCCGGTGGCATCGCACTCTGGGAGGAGAAGAGCGGCGTGCTCTTTTCCGGCGACATCCTCTACGACGGGCCGCTGATCGAAGATACCTACCACGCCAATGCCGACGACTATCTGGCGTCGATGGAACGGTTGCTGCGCATTCCGGCGCGTATCGTCCACGGCGGACATTTTCCGAGCTTTTCAGGCGAGCGCTACCGCGCGCTCATCAAGGACTGGCTCGCGGAGAAAGAAAACACAATCTGACGGGAAGGAGGAGCGTATGCTCGACAAAAGGAAGTTTTATATCGACGGCCAATGGGTCGATCCGATCACGCCTAACGATCTGGAGGTGCTGAACCCGGCGACCGAGAAGCCGATCGCGGTGATTTCGATGGGTTCGGCCGCCGATATCGATCGCGCCGTTGCCGCTGCGAAGAAGGCCTTCGCCACCTATAGCCGTACAAGCGTCGACGAGCGGCTGGCGCTGCTCGAAAAGCTGTTGTCGATCTACAAGCGCCGCTATGACGAGATGGTGGCCACCATCACCATGGAGCTCGGCGCTCCGACGACAATGACGCGCGAGCAGCAGGCGGATGTCGGCGTCGGCCATCTGCAGGGGTTCATCGATGCGCTGAAGCGGCTGAAGACGCGCGATACGCTGGCGAACGGCGACGTGATCCTGCGCGAGCCGATCGGCATCTGCGGCCTGATCACGCCCTGGAACTGGCCGATCAACCAGATCGCGCTCAAGGTCGTTCCCGCACTTGCGACCGGCTCGACCTGCGTGCTGAAGCCGAGCGAATTCACGCCGCTCAACGCCATGCTCTATGCCGAAATGATCGATGAGGCCGGTTTTCCAGCGGGCGTCTTCAACCTCGTCAATGGCGATGGCATCAATGCCGGTGCCGCACTGTCGAAGCATCGGGACATCGACATGATGTCGTTTACCGGTTCGACCCGCGCCGGCATCGCCGTCAGCAAGGATGCGGCCGAAACGGTCAAGCGCGTGACGCTCGAACTCGGCGGCAAGTCACCGAACATCGTCTTTGCCGATGCCGATCTCGAAGACCGAGTGAGCGGAAGCGTGCTCGAATGCTTCAACAATTCCGGCCAGTCCTGCGATGCGCCGACGCGCATGCTGGTCGAGCGTAGCGTCTACGACAAGGTCGTCGAGATCGCCGGCCGCGTCGGTCGTGGAGCCGAGGTCGGCGATCCGACCAAGGAAGGCGGCCACATCGGCCCGTTGGTGAGCGACGTCCAGTTCGGCCGCGTGCAGGCGCTGATCGAAGCGGGTATCGCCGAGGGCGCGCGTCTTGTCGTCGGCGGTGCCGGCAAGCCCGAGGGCTTCGAGACCGGCTACTTCGTCAAGCCGACCATCTTTGCCGACGTCAACAACACCATGCGCATTGCTCGCGAGGAGGTGTTCGGGCCGGTGCTGGCGATCATCCCCTTCGATACCGAGGAGGAAGCGATCGCGATCGCCAACGACACCAATTACGGGCTGGCCGCCTATGTGCAGACCGGCGATCCCAAGCGGGCGGAGCGGGTGGCGTCACGCCTGCGCGCCGGCATGGTCCACATCAACGGCGGCCCCCATCGTTATGGCAGCCCCTTCGGCGGCTACAAGCAGTCCGGCAATGGACGCGAAGGCGGCATATTCGGGCTCGAGGATTTCCTTGAGGTCAAGACCGTGCATATTCCGGACGCGGCCTGACGACACCAAGCATTGCGCCGACGAGGCGCGATAGAACCATTGGACGGTCGCCGTGTTTGCGCATGGCGGCCGTCTTTGTTGCTGCGGGCGATTTATTGCGACTGTTGCCGATGCCGCACTTCTGCTAGCTGCCTTCTCAGGGGCGCCATGATCGCCCGCCAGCAGAGAGCCGGACATTGACGTGACCTCAGCACCCGCCGCCGCCTCTTCTCATAATCGCCTTGCCATGGCTGCCCTGCTGATCGGCGGGGCTGCGATCGGCGGCTCGCCGATCTTCGTGCGCCTGTCCGAGGTCGGACCGATGGCGACGGCCTTCTGGCGCGTGGCGCTGGCGCTGATCCCGCTTCTCGCCTGGTCCTGGTTTCGTGGGGCGCCGGCGTCCGACCGGCGGCCCGAGCGGCTGTCGGAGTATGCGCTGCTGGTGCTGCCGGGTGTCTTCCTCGCAATCGACCTTGCCGCCTGGCACTATGCGCTGACCAAGACGTCGGTCGCCAATGCCACCCTGCTGGCCAACCTTGCCCCCGTTTTCGTGACGCTTGCGAGCTGGCTGCTTTTTCGCGCCCGCATCAGCACCGTGTTTGCCATCGGACTTGCGACGGCGGTCGCCGGCGTGATCATCCTCAAGGGCGGCCCGATGGCGCTTGCCGACGGCAATCTGCTGGGCGACGGCGTCGCCGTCATCGCTGCGATGTTCTATGCCGGTTACATCCTGGCAATCGGGCGGCTGCGCAGCCTGTTCAGCACCATCCGGATCATGGTTTGGAGCACGGCATCCGCCGCCATCTGCATGCTGCCGATCGTGCTTCTGTCCGAGCCCACGCTATTGCCGCCGACGCTCTTCGGCTGGTCGATGCTGTTCGGCCTCGCCTTCGTCAGCCATGCGGGCGGGCAGGTGGCGATCACCTATGCGCTCGCCTATCTGCCGCCGGCGTTTTCGTCGCTGACGCTTTTGCTGCAGCCGGTGGTCGCGGCGATCCTCGCCTGGATACTGCTCTCCGAGCCGGTCGGGCTGATGCAGGCAATCGGCGGGGCGATCGTGCTTGTCGGCATCCTGATCGCCCGCCGCGGTTAGAGCATTTCCAGGAAAGGTGCGAACGCGGTCTTCCGTCAGGAAATGTGTAAAAACATGGAGCAAGAGCGTTTCCGCGGCTGCGTCGAAACCGGATACGCTCTTGCCCTGTTACAGGCCGGGAAGGTTGAAGCCGGCGAGCCGCTCTTCCAGTTGGCGGATCGTGCCCGCGTCGGCATTGGCAAAGGCAAAGCGCAGGTAGTTTTCCTGGCCTTCGCCGAAGTAGTCGCCCGGCAGGCAGATGACACCGGCGAGTTTCGCCAGCTTCTCGGCCACGAACTGCGAATCGATGTCCGCGAAGGGATGCCGGATATAGGCGAAGTAGGCGCCGATCGCCTGCAGCTTCCATTGCGGCAGCCGGCCCATGACATCGCGCAGCGCGTCTGTACGCGCAGCGATCTCGGCGCGATTGCCGAGACGCCAATCGGCAAGTGCTGGAATAGCCTTGGCGACCGCGGCCTGCGCCGAACGGGGCGCGCAGATCTGCAGGTTGTCCATGATCTTGGTGACCTGCTCGACCAGCGCCGGCCCGGCGGTGATTGCGCCGAGGCGATGGCCCGGAATGCAGAAGGATTTGGAGAAGCTGTAGAGGCCGATGAAGCTGTCCTGCCATCCCTCCGTCTGCAGCAGGCCGTGCGGTGCAGCGCCGGCATCGGGCAGGAAGTCGCGATAGGTTTCGTCGAGGATCAGCCAGGTGCCGTTGGCGCGGCAAACTTCGTAGATGCGCGACAGAAGCTCGGGCGGATAGATCGCGCCGGTCGGATTGTTCGGCGATACCAGCGCGAGCGCCCGGATACCCGGCCGCAGCGCAGCAGTGATTGCGTCGATCTCCGGCAGGAAGCCGGCGCCGGCGTCGCAGGGCACCAGCTCGACATTGATGCCGAGCATGGCGAGCGTCGTTTCCTGGTTGAAGTAATAGGGGTTGGTCATCAGGATCGTATCACCGGCTGAGGCGATCGCCATCGCGGTGCAGATGAATGCCTGGTTGCAACCAGAGGTGATGTGGATGTTGTCGGCCGTGATCGCGGCGCGATAAAGGCCTGCCACATGCGCGGCATAGGCCTCGCGCAGCGCCGCTTCACCCTCGATCGCGCCATAGCCGGTATAGGCAGTCGACGCCGCGGCTTCGCCCAGCCATGCCAGCATGTCCGGGTGCGCCGGATAGCCGGGCACCGCCTGCGAGAGGTCGATCAGCGGCCCGCGGGAGCCATCATAGCTTTTCGCCCAGGCGAGCACCGACGGCACGGGCGGCGACGAGAGCTTTTCGACGAGCGGATTGAAATGCGGCATGGCAGGTGTTCCTATGGCTCAGGCTTTGTTCTTGCGTTTCTGTGGGCGTTCCGTGCGCCGGCCGCGGGCCGGCGCTGAAACCGGCTGAAAACCGTCCTTCACCGATTTACGGTCTGTCGGCTCGGATTTCGAGGCTCGGCTGCGAATAATCGTGCGCGCGGAGGTCTGCAGTTCCGGCATCGGGTCGTTTTCCAGCGCCGAGAACATCCAGTCGATGAAGATACGCACGATCGGGGCGGCCAGCACTTCATTGCGGCAGGCGACGTAAAAGGCGTCGTTGGCCGGAACCGTCAGGTCGAAGGGAGCGATCAACTCGCCGCGCGCGATCAGGCTGCCGGCGGTGATGGTGTCGCCAAGCGCGACACCCTGATTGTGCAGCGCCGCTTCGGTCGAAAGCCGCGCATCGCTCATGAAATGTTGGCGACCGCGCTGCAGGTCGCTGGCATCGGCCGCTGCCAGCCACGTGTTCCATTCGCGCCCGTCGTCGCCATGCAGCATCACATGGTCGCGCAGGTCGCGCACGGAGCGCAACGGCCGCATATTCAGCAATGTCGGGCTGACGACCGGGAACAGTTCCAGCCGGCTCCAGAGCTTCGACCAGCAGCCCGGCCAGTTGCCGTCGCCATAGATCAGGCAGACGTCGACATCGGACGCATCGAGATAGGCGGCATCATTGGAGGCGATCAGCGTCAGCCGCACATCGGGAAACTGCTCGGTGAAGAGGTGCAGGCGCGGGATCAGCCAGAAGGAGAGCAGGGCGGGGACGCAGGTGATGCGCAACTCGCCGCTGGTGGTCGGGCGCGTCATGGCGGCTGTTGCGGCGGCGATTTCGGCAAAGGCGTGGGTAACCGCCGGAAGTAGCAGCGCGCCCTGCGGCGTCAGCTTCAGCCGCTTTCCGCCGCGCACGAATAGCGTGGCGTTGATCGAGAGTTCGAGCGCGCGGATCTGGTGGCTGATGGCGCCGTGCGTCACGTTCAGTTCGCGCGCGGCAGCCGACACGGAGCCACGGCGCGCCGTCGCCTCGAAGGCGCGCAAGGGGTTCAGGGGCGGCAGGCGGCTGGACAAAAAGCTTGGTTCCGGCGGGCTGTTGTCATGTGAATTTTTCTCACACGAAACGCTATAACAATGTCAATTGATTTTCCAGAGGATTTGTCACCTAATGGAACTCAACAGGGCAAAAAGCCTGGGGAACTTGATTGAGCCGGAGAGAACCGGCCCCATCCGCAGATGCTGATCTGTGGCGCCTTTGTGCGCATTCCCCGGCTGACATGACGGAGGTTTGAGCGGATGGCCTGGGACGAAAAGAAGCTTGGCGAACTCAAGGCGAAATACGGTGAAAGCCATGGCGGCGAGCTGTTCGACCCGACCTTCCGCCGCGTCGCCGACAAGATCTTCACCAAGAGCGGCACGCGCCTTGCGCCCTATTCCGGCATCCCGACCTTCCTGACGGCGCCGCACATGGCTGTTGATGCGGACGAGCCCGATTTCGGCAATCTGCAGGTCGCGATCGTCGGCATCCCCATGGATCTTGGCGTCACCAACCGTCCTGGTTCGCGCTTCGGACCGCGGGCGCTGCGTTCGATCGAGCGCATCGGCCCTTACAACCATGTGCTCGGTTGCGCGCCGGTTCACGAACTGCGTGTCGCCGACATCGGCGACGTGCCGTTCCAGAGCCGCTACCGGCTGGAGCTTAGCCACGACGATATCGAAAAGCGCATCAACCAGATCGTCGATGCCGGCGTCATTCCGCTGTCTGTTGGCGGCGACCATTCGATCACCCATCCGATCCTGAAAGCCGTCGGCAAGAAGAAGCCGGTCGGCATGATCCACATCGATGCCCATTGCGACACCGGCGGCGCCTACGACCTCACCAAGTTCCACCATGGCGGCCCGTTCCGCAACGCGGTGCTCGACGGTGTGCTCGATCCGACCCGTGTCGTGCAGATCGGCATCCGCGGCTCGGCCGAATATCTCTGGGAGTTCTCCTACGAGTCCGGCATGACCGTCATCCATGCGGAGGAAGTCACCGGTCTCGGCATTCCCGCGATCATCGAGAAGGCCAAGAAGATCGTTGGCGACGGCCCGACCTATCTCTCCTTCGACATCGACAGCGTTGATCCGAGCTTTGCACCGGGCACCGGCACGCCTGAAATCGGTGGTCTCACCACCCGCGAAGTGCTGGAACTGATCCGCGGCCTCAAGGGCATCAACCTTGTCGGCGGCGACGTCGTCGAGGTCGCGCCGCAATATGACGCGACGACCAACACGGCGCATGCCGGCGCCCAGGTTCTGTTCGAGATCCTCAGCCTCATGGTGTTCAGCCCGGCCGTTACCGGCAAGTCCGCCTGACGCCTGAAAGAAAGATTGTCGGCTGCCGGACTGGAAGCGGCGGCCGACCAGCAAATGCCACAACCAACAATGCTTCCGGACAGGGGAACGACAATGACACTTCACAAGACGATGAAAGCAGCATTCGCCGCCGCTCTGATGCTGGGCGCGGCAACCGGTATCGCACGTGCCGACGCGCTCGCCGACATCAAGTCGGCCGGCCAGATCAATGTCGGCATCTTCTCGGACTTCCCGCCCTTCTCCTCGGCCAGTGCCGACATGAGCATCAAGGGTTATGACGTCGATGTCGCCCAGCAGATCGCCGACGGCCTCGGCGTCAAGCTCAACCTGGTCAGCGTCACCGGCCAGAACCGCATTCCCTATCTCAACGACAAGCGCGTCGACATCCTGATGAGCGTCGGCTTCTCCAAGGAACGTGCCGAGGTGATCGACTTCGCCGCGGCCTACGCACCTTACTACATCGCGGTCATCGGTCCGGCTGAGCTCAAGGTTGCCGGCAAGGACGACCTTGCGGACAAGACGATCGCCGTCAACCGCGGCACGCTGGAAGATACGTCGCTGACCGAGGCAGCGCCGTCGACCGCCGCGATCCAGCGCTTCGACAACTACAATGCCGTGATCCAGGCGTTCATCTCCGGCCAGACCCAGCTGATGGTCGTCGGCAACGACGTCGGTGCGCAGGTGCTGGCCCGCCAGGAGGCGCTGAAGCCGGAACAGAAGTTCCAGCTCCTGACCTCGCCGTCGCATATCGGCCTCAACAAGAACGAGGAAGCCCTGAAGACGGCCGTCAACGACGCGGTTGCCAAGATGCTTGCCGATGGCAAGCTGAATGCCAGCTCCGAGGCCTGGCTGAAGACGCCGCTCAACCCCGAAAACCTGAAAGACTAATCAGCACTTGACGCCCACGGGGACATGCGTCTCCGTGGGTGCCTTTCGGGGAAAGGTTGCGACGATGGGTTACAGCCTCGATTTCGGGTGGCTTCGGGATGCCGCGGGCGCGATCGCCCATGGCGCTGCGATGACGCTCTTTCTGATCGCCTGCACCATGGTGCTCGGCATTCTGATCAGCATTGTCTTTGCAGCCGCCCGCCGCAGCCGTTACGGCGTGCTGCGCAAGGCGGTTGCCGTCTATGTCGAAGTGATCCGCAACACGCCGTTCCTGGTGCAGTTGTTCTTCATCTACTTCGGTCTGCCGAGCCTCGGCATCCGGCTCGATCCGATCGTCGCGGCGATCCTGGCGATGACGCTCAACATGGCGGCCTACACCACGGAGATCGTCGGTGCCGGCCTTGACGCCGTGCCGAAGGGCCAGGGCGAGGCAGCCTTTGCACTCGGGCTGAGGCCACGGCAGGTGTTCGTCAAGATCATTCTGCCGCAGGCTCTGAAGGTCATCTTTCCGGCGCTGATCAGCCAGGTGATCATCATGATGCTGGAATCGGCGGTCGTGTCGCAGATCGCCGTGCGGGAACTCGCCCATGAGGCGGACCTGCTGCAGGCGCGGACCTTCCGATCCTTCGAAACCTATTTTGTCGTCACGCTGATCTATCTCGCGTTGTCGATGATGATCCGCCGTCTGTTCGTGGCGGGCGGCCGGCGCATGCTTGGGGCGGGCGTGTCATGATCGAGTTCACCTTCTGGGACATCCTGCGCAATCTGGTATTTGCGACCCGCTGGACGCTGCTTCTATCGCTTGTCGCCTTTGCCGGTGGGGCTGCCGTCGGCCTGATGATCCTGTTTGCGCGCATATCGAAACAGAAGTGGCTGCGTCGGTTCGGCTCGGGCTACATCGCGCTGTTTCAGGGCACGCCGTTGTTGATGCAACTGTTCCTGATGTTCTTCGGTCTGCCGATGCTTGGCTTTCGCATCGAGCCATGGACCGCGGCAGCATTGGGGTTGACCTTCTATGCCAGCGCCTATCTTGCCGAGATCTGGCGCGGCGGCGTCGAAGCCCTGCCGGCCGGCCAGTGGGATGCCGGCGCCAGCCTCGGGCTGCATCGCCTGCAGGAACTGCGCCTGGTGATCCTGCCGCAGGCGTTCGCGATCACCCGGCCGCCGGCTGTCGGCTTCCTCGTCCAGCTCATCAAGAGCACGGCGCTGACGTCGATCATCGGCTTCGAGGAGCTTCTCAGAACCGCCAATGCGATCAATAATGCAACCTTCGAACCTTTCACGGTCTATGGGCTGGTCGCGGTGATCTTCTTCGTGCTGTGTTATCCGCTGACACAATATGCACGCATGCTGGAACGCAAAATGCCCGCGCACTGAGACCGAAAATGTGCAAGAAATCAAAGAGAACAGGGAACAAGGCGGATCACCGCCGAAACAAAGGAGAGAGATGATGATCACCACTTCCATCAAGCGCCGCACGCTGCTCGGCGCGGGTCTTGCCGGCGCTTCGATGCTGGCGATGCCCTCGGTACTGCGCGCCCAGGACAAGTCGCTGAAGGTCGGCGTTTACGGCGGCTATTTCAAAACCTCGTTCGACAAGAACATCTTCCCGGAATTCACCAAGGCGACGGGCATTGCGATCGAATCGATCGCCGAGCCGACCGGCGAAGCCTGGCTCGTTCAGCTGGAGCAGGCCGCACGCGCCGGCCAGGCGCCGGCCGACGTTTCGATGATGTCGCAGGTGGCGATGCTCAAGGGACAGTCGACCGAGCTGTGGACGCCGATCGACATGGCGAAGATCAAGAACAGCTCGAACCTGCTCGACCGCTTCGTCAACAAATATCCGGATGGCCGCGTTGCCGGCATCGGGGCCGTGTCCTGGTACATCACGCTGGTCACCAACACCGATGTCTACAAGGAAGCGCCGACCTCCTGGTCCGCGTTCTGGGATCCGGCAAATGCCGACAAGCTGGGCCTGCTGGCGCTGGTTTCCAACTCCTTCCTACTGGAAGTGACCGCCAAGACCTACTTCGGCGGCACCAATGCGCTTGATACCGAAGAGGGCATCCTCAAGGTCTTCGAAAAGCTCGCCGAGGTTAAGCCGAACGTCCGGCTCTGGTACCGCGACGAGGCACAGTTCGAGCAGTCGCTGAAGTCGGGTGAAATCCCGATGGGCCAGTACTATCACGACGTGACCGGCCTTGCGGCCGCCGACGGCAATCCGGTGCGCTCGACCTTCCCGAAGGAAGGCGGCATCCAGGATTCCGGTTGCTGGGCACTGTCGCGCGCCTCGCAGAAGTCCGAGGAAGCCCATGTCTTCATCGACTACATGTGCCAGCCTTCGATCCAGGCGACCCTGTCGCGCAAGGTCGGCACGTCGCCGACCGTCAAGCGCGAAGTCACCGATCTGACGGATAAGGAATTTGCAGCCGTTTCGTCTGACATCGAGCCGATCGTGCCGCGCTACGACCTTTATCAGTCCAAGTCCGATTGGCTCAACCAGAAGTGGACCGAGCTGATCGTCGGCTGATGACAAGACGTTGGCCCTCCGCTTTTTTAAAGGGGAGGGCCGGAGCTTAAACGAAAGGGGGCATCGTCTCCCTTGCCACCCCTCCCGCAGACGGGAGGGGACTATCCCGCGGAGAGACAATGTCCGGACTCGCCCTTCAAAACGTCGTCAAGGAATTCGGATCCTTCAGAGCCGTCAACAATGTCGACCTCAACGTGCCGCACGGGACGTTCGTCTGCATGCTCGGCCCGTCCGGTTGCGGCAAGACCACGCTTTTGCGCATGATCGCCGGCCTTGACCTGCCGACCGGCGGGGCGATCCAACTTGATGGCGACGACATCACCCATGTGCCGACGCACAAGCGCAATCTCGGCATGGTGTTTCAGTCGCTGGCGCTTTTCCCGCATCTGACCGTCGGCGAGAACATCGCCTACCCCTTGCGCATCCGCGGTGCGGCAAAGGAAGACCAGAAGAAGCGCGTCGACGAACTGCTGTCGATGATCCATCTGACCGGTTATGCCGACAGGCCCGTTGCCAAACTTTCAGGCGGCCAGCGCCAGCGTGTCGCGATCGCGCGCGCACTGGCGATCTCGCCCAAACTTTTCCTTCTCGATGAGCCGCTGTCGGCACTCGACGCCAAGCTGCGCGAGGCGATGCAGGTGGAATTGCGCCAGCTGCAGCAGAAGCTCGGCATCACCACCATCGTCGTTACCCACGACCAGCGCGAAGCGATGACCATGGCCGACACGGTCGTCGTGATGAACGGTGGCGAGATCCGCCAGGCCGCGTCGCCGATCGAGATCTATCGCCGCCCCGCCGACAGCTTCGTCGCCGACTTCATCGGCCAGACCAATCTTCTCGAGGTGCAGGCCGACAGTGCCGGCCGCGTCGAGGTGCTGGGGCAGCCGATTGCCGGCCTTGCATTGCCTGCAGGCGCTTCCAAGGGAACGCTGTCGGTTCGTCCTGAAGATGTGCACCTGACCGCACCCGGTGCCGGCGCACTCACTGGCAAGGTCACCTTTGTGCGCGATCTCGGCGGCACGATCGAAACCTTCGTCGACATTGCCGGCCGGCAGATCGTCGCGGTCTCGACGCCGCGCGGCCGGCCAGACGTCACCGTCGGCCAGGAGGTCGGCATTGCGCTTACCCCCGACGTTTGCGTGGTGTTGAAGAAATGAGACGCGAACCGCCCCAGACCCTTGGCGATTACGCGCCGCTCCTCTTTCCCGCGGCGATGCTGACGATCTTCTTCGTCGTGCCCTTCGGCACCATGATCGCCGTCAGCTTCTTCCAGCGCCAGCAGGGCGGCTTCTACACGCCGGCCTTCGTCTTCGACAATTATGCGCGCTTCCTCTCCGCCTTCTTCGGCGGTGTGCTCGGCTTTTCGCTGCTGCTCGCCATCACCGTGGCGATCTGCTGCGTCGTGCTGGCGCTGCCCTTTACCTACATGCTGACCCGCATGGGACGAAAGGTGCAGGTGCTCTGGCTCGTGGCGCTCCTGTCGATCCTGTCGCTGTCGGAAGTCATCATCGGCTTTGCCTGGTCGACGCTGTTCTCTCGCACGGCCGGCATTACCAACATTCTGGTGGCGCTCGGCATCATGAGCGAGGCGAAGGCACTGACCCCGAGTTTCGGCGCGGTGCTGACCGGCATGGTCTACCAGGCTTTCCCCTATACGGTGCTGGTGCTTTTCCCGGCACTTGTGCGGCTTGACCCGACCCTGACGGAGGCTGCCCGGACGCTTGGCGCATCGCCGCTCAAAGCCTTCTTCACCGTCGTCGTGCCGGCGCTCAGAAACACCATCACTGCAACGCTGATCATGGTGTTCATCTTCGCGCTCGGTTCCTACCTGCTGCCGCAGCTGCTCGGCCGGCCGCAGCATTGGACCCTGTCGGTGCTGATCACCGACCAGGCGATCTACCAGTCGAACATGCCTTTTGCCGCGGCCATGGCGGTGTTCCTGGTGCTGGTGACGCTCGGGCTCGTGGCGCTGACCGTGATTGCCGGACGCAAGGGAGAAGCGGTATGACCTCGATCTTCCGCAAGGCCTACTTCTTCCTGATCGGGCTCTTCCTGGCGCTGCCGCTGATCGTCGTTGCCGGTGTATCGGTCAATGCCAAGCAGACGCTGGCTTTCCCGCCACAGGGCTTTTCGCTGTCCTGGTACGGCGAGATCTTCCTCAATCCGGAATGGCGCAGCGCGCTTTTCGCCTCCGTCACGCTGGCGTTGCTGTCGGCGGCCCTTGCCGTTGCGATAGCGTTGCCGCTGGCCTGGTTCCTCTGGCGCCGGATCGCGCCCTGGGCCAATATCTTCCAGTTGCTCGGCGTCGCGCCCTTTACGCTGCCGCCCGTGATCACCGCGCTTGGCATGCTCACCTTCTGGGCAACGGTCGGCTTCTACGGCCAGCCCTGGACGGCGGTCGTCAGCCACGCGATCTTCTTCGTGACGCTGCCGCTGGTGACGTTGTCGCTCGGCTTCACCGCGATCGACCGATCGCTGGTCGAGGCAGCCGCGACCATGGGGGCCGATGAGCGCACGATCTTTCGCACCATCGTCCTGCCGCTGATCCTGCCCTATATCGTCTCGGGCTACGCGTTCGCCTTCGTGCTTTCGCTCAACGAATACATCGTTGCCTACATGACCGTCGGCTTCACCATGGAAACGCTGCCGATCAAGATCTTCAATGCGCTTCGCTACGGCTACACGCCGACCATGGCGTCGGTGACGATCCTGTTCGTCACTACGGCCGCCGTGATCTTCGGTCTCGTTGCCCGTTTCGGCGACCTGCCGAAGCTTTTGGGCGCCATGTCGTCGGACGGAAAATGATGAAGCTCGCCGCGCTCCAGATGCAATCGGCCTGCGGCGATGTCGCCACCAATCTCGACCGCCTTGCGCGGGCGGCGAAGGAGGCGGCTGCGAGAGAAGCGACGCTGCTGATGACGCCGGAACTCGGCCTTACCGGGTATGGCGCGGGGGGGGCGATCCGCGATCTCGCCGAGCCGGCGGATGGACTGATCGTCCGGCGCCTGGCGCAGATTTCGCGGGAAAGCGGCATCGCGCTGATCGCCGGTTTCGCCGAACTCGATGGCAACGACATCTATAACAGCGCCGTCTATGTCGATGGCGATGCGACGCCGACCGTTTACCGCAAATCGCATCTCTACGGCGACTACGAGCGGTCGCTGTTTAGGGCCGAAAAACCGTCGACACGGCTGTTCGCCCACCGTGGCGTCACCTGTGGCATGCTGATCTGCTACGATGTCGAGTTTCCTGAGAATGTGCGCAGGCTGGCATTGGCGGGTGCCGAAGCGGTGCTGGTGCCGACGGCGCTGCCGGCCGGATGGTCGGGCACCTTCATCACCGACCACATGATCCAGACGCGCGCCTTCGAGAACCAGGTCTTCGTTGCCTATATCAACCATTGCGGCTCGGACCCGATGTTCTCCTTTGCCGGCCTCTCGCGCATCGCATCGCCGGACGGACAGGTGCTGGCCAAGGGTGACGCCGGCCACGAGGCGCTGATTTTTGCCGACATCAATCCGGCGAGCTTCGCGATCTCGCGGCTGGAAAATACCTATCTCGGTGATCTCAATCGCACGTAGGCTTCTCCGGTTTGGACGATCGTGGAAACGCTCTGTCTCCTAGTTTTACGCATTTCCTGACGAAGAACTGCTTCGCGCTTTTCCTGGAAATGCTCCGAGGTTGTGCGGAGATCGTTCACTCCAGAAGAACATTGCGTTCTACATTGTCCACTTTCGCAATCGCCGTGCCGCCCCATATTGTGCTCAACAGAAAAGCCACGCATTGGAGGCAATCATGAGTTTGCAACTGACGGGTATTCACCATCTGACGGCAATCACGGCGAACGCGCCGGAGAACCTGCACTTCTACACCAAGGTTCTCGGGCTGCGCCTGGTCAAGAAAACCGTCAACCAGGACGATACAACCGCCTATCACCTGTTTTACGCCGACGGCAAAGCGAGCCCGGGAACGGACCTGACCTTCTTCGACTGGCCGGTCGGACGCGAAGGCCGCGGCACGCACAGCATCTCGCGCACCGGCCTGCGGGTCGGCAGTGCCGATAGTGTTCGCTGGTGGAAGGGTCGCCTCGACGAGATGAAGGTGACCGCCGGCGATGTGCGCGAAATCGACGGCCGCATCTCTCTCGACTTCGAAGACGGCGAAGGCCAGCGTTTCCGGTTGATCGACGACGGCGGACTTTCACCCTCGCACCCCTGGGAAAAGAGCCCGGTTCCGGCCGAGCACCAGATCAAGGGCCTTGGGGCCATCACCATCAGCGTGCCTGATATCACCAACACCGAGCTGGTGCTGACGCAGGTGATGAACATGACCGAGGCAAGACGCTATCCGTCGCCGGATGGCGAGGGCCAGGTGCATGTGTTCTCGATGGGCGAAGGTGGTCCCGCAGCCGAACTGCATGTGGCCGTTCAGCCCGGCCTGCCGCCCGCCCGCCAGGGTGCCGGCGCGGTGCATCACGTCGCCTTCCGGGCGCCGGATACAGATGCGCTGACGGCGTGGACGGAGCGCCTGCAGGGCTTCCGCCTGCCGTCGAGCGGTGAGGTCGAACGCTACTATTTCCGCTCGCTCTATTTCCGCGAGCCGAACGGCGTGCTGTTCGAGATCGCCACCGACGGGCCGGGGTTTGCCGTCGACGAACCGATGGAAACGCTTGGCGAAAGCCTGTCGCTGCCGCCGTTCCTGGAGCCGAAGCGGGCCCAGATCGAGGCACGGCTGAAGCCGCTGGAATAACGATCAAAAGCAGAAAGCCGGGGCTCGTCCCCGGCTTTTTCGGTTTTACATCCCCCTGATCCCATTGGCTTTCCCGTCGCATCGACCCATGATGGCGGCAACAAGCAGCAAAGGGTCAGATCATGGTGAAAATCCTCGGCATTTCAGGAAGCCTCAGGAAGGCGTCGTTCAACACAGGCCTGATGAAGGCTGCCGCGTCAGCCTCGCCCGATGGTGTCGAATTCGGAACCGCGACGCTGCATGGCATTCCGCTCTATGACGACGATGTCGAGGCCAGGGACGGCATCCCCGAGGCCGTTACCGCGCTGAAACAGAAGATCATGGCAGCCGACGGCGTGATCCTGTTCACACCCGAATACAACAATTCGATGCCGGGGGTTTTCAAGAACGCGATCGATTGGTTGAGCCGGCCATCGGCCGATATCGCCAAGGTGTTTCGTGGGCGACATTTTGCGCTCGCAGGTGCGTCGCCGGGCAATTTCGGCACGATCCTCAGCCAAAACGCCTGGCTGCCGGTCATGCGTACGCTCGGCGCCGAGCTGTGGTCGGGCAAGCGGCTGATGCTGCCGCGCGCGGAAAGCCTGTTCGATCAGGACGGGCTGCTGACGGACACGGACGCGAGCGACCGTCTGCGCGCCTTCGTCAAGGCTTTCGCAGACTTTGCTGCGGCAAAGAGTGGGAATTAAGGGCTTCAGTCCTGAGGGGACACTTGTCTAGCCTCCCACGAGGTGGCGAAAGACCGAATTTTGTCATCCTCTGGCTTGACCCGAGGATCCATCTGCGCGCGCACCGTCGGTGCAACGTGGCTCAAAGCCTTGAGGCCGTGGATGCTCGGGTCAAGCCTGATGCTCGGGTCAAGCCCGAGCATGACGGAGAGAATGGAGGGTGCGCCTGCTACGCTGCCAACGCGAACTCTTCCTTCGTCCGCGAGCCCTCAGACGCTGTTTTCTGTCAGCCATTGCTGGATGGCAGCGATATCGGGAGCGCCGATTTCATGCCCCATGTCGAGATCGATGGCCGTGAGCCTGGCGCCGGTCTTCTCCAGCTCAGTTTTGAGGCGCGGCGCAAACTGGCCGTAGCCGTCGCTCTTGCCCGTCAAAAGCAGGATGTTCGTGCCGGCGAGATCGGGCGTCGGCATATCGTCGAGAACCACCATCGAGCGCATCAACACCACCTGCCGGATCAGGCCTGGATGCAAGGTCATCAGCGCGCCCAGCAGGTTGGCGCCGTTGGAATAGCCGATGAAAACGGCCTTTGAGAGATCGATACCGTAGCCATCGCGCGCGCCTTCAAGAAAGGCCGCAAAGGCGTCGGCCTCCGAGCGCGCATCCCTCTGGTCGAAGGTGGTCGAGGAATAGCGCCGGAACCAGCGCGGCGAGCCTTCTTCGGTGGAGCGACCGCGAACGCCGAGCAGCGTGGCGTCGTGATCCACCTGATGGGCGAGGTGCAGAAGCTGCGTCTCGTTGCCGCCGCTGCCGTGCAGGAGCACGAAGGTGCGGTCGTCGGGCGTCTCCGGATGATAGAAGCGATGAACGAAGGGCAGGTCCCGCTCCGCCAGGCGCGGCTCCCCCGGCAGCGCGAACTGCGGCAAGCTGACCAGCGTTTCCGCAGTGCGGTCGGCAAAATGGGCGGGGATGAACAGCTCCGTGCCGAGCGTCTCCTTCGGCTCGTCGACGGTGAAGCCGGGCTTGTCGGTTGCAAACTCGTAGAGCGAGCCGCCGGGTTCGCGGACATAAAGCGAATAGAAGTATTTGCGGTCGTGGGCGTTGATGACGCCGGCATCGTCACGTTTGAGGTCGTCGCGGACCTTCAGAACGGTTTCCTTGTCCGGGGCGCGAAAGGCGATATGGTCGATCGTGCCGGTGCCGGGTGCCGATGTCCAGAAACCGGTGGCGTCGCGCACGTCGATGATGTCGCCCGATTGCGAGGTGAAGCGGCGGATCGTGTCGGTGGCGCCGGTTTCGCTATAGCCGAAGTGCTCCGCGAGAAAACGGGCGGAGTCGGCCGGCTGCTCCGTCAGGATCGTCGCTCCGCGCAGGCGCCGGATCGCGTCTGCCTGGGGAATGTCGCGCGTGCTCCATGGTGCCGCTGCCGAAAGCGCATTGGTTCCCACGAGCTTGACGATGACGCCGTCGGGATCCTTGAGCCGCAGCACCGGTTCGCCGAATTCCTGGGCAGGACCGGAAATCTTGATGTTGTACTGGAGCGCCCGCGTCAGCCAGAAGCCGATGCTTTCCGGCGCGATGGCAAAGGCGATCTCGCTTGGCTGGCCGTGGCCAACGCGGCCGGGTGCGCCGTCCTCCCACATCAGGAAGGTCACAAGCGAGCCGGGGGAGCCCTCAGCGTCGCCGTAGAAGAGATGGAGCTGGGTGGCATCCTCGTAGCCGCCGGTTCGCTTTACCAGGCGCAGGCCGAGGAAGCCGACGTAGAAATCGACGTTCGCTTGCACCTTGCGAGCAATCAGCGTGATGTGGTGGATGCCGCTCGTCATTTTTCGTCTCCCGAGATGATGCGCTCACAAACCACATGCGGATCGCTGGCGCCAGAACCGCGGCGGAGAACGCTGTGTTCACGTGGGCGGAAAAGTCAGCTCCGCTCCTTGGCGAGGAAGGCCTTGAAGGCGTCGGCATAATCCGGGTGCCAGCGCGACAGCGGCGGCCGGTTCTCGACGATGTCGCCGGCTGCCCACAGAATACGTTTCTCGTCAGTCGACCGGATCACGTCGTTGTCCGGGCAGAGGATGTAGAAGTCGCCGCGCTCAAGGCTTTCCATCATGAAGTCTACTGTCTGATCCGGCGTCCAGGCGCCTTCCGGTTTTTCCGTGCGGCCACTTGCGGTCAGCGACGTGTAGACGAAGCCGGGGATGAGCAGATGGGCGTGGACCTGGCCGCCGGCGATGTTGCGCAATTCATGTTCCAGCGCCTCGGTGAACGCCTTCACGCCGGCTTTTGAAACATTGTAGGCGGGGTCGCCGGGAGGCGTGGTGATGCCCTGCTTCGAGCCGGTGTTGATGATGACGCCCGGCTGGCCATGGGCGGTCATGTGCGAGGCGAAGACGCGTGAACCGTTGATGACGCCCCAGAGATTGACGGCGAGTACCGCCTCCCAGTTTGCCTGCGGGCCGAATATCGCGCTGCCGGGCTGAATGCCGGCATTGTTCATCAGCACATGGACTGGCCCGAAGCGCGCGCGGGCGTCGCGCTCCAGCGCTTCGATCTCTTCAAGGCGAGAAACGTCCGCCGGGATGGCTGCAACATAGTCCGTGCCCTGCGACGACAACTCTGCGACCTCGGCTGCAGCTCGCGTCAGGCGCTCGCCGTCGAGATCGGCGAGTACGACACGCATGCCGAGCCGCGCGAAACGGCGGGCGCTGGCAAGGCCGATGCCGGAAGCGGCGCCGGTGACGACGGCAAGGTGATCGGGGGCAAAGGCGGGGTGAGACATGGCGGAAGCTCCAGCGGTCAGGATCGAACGCAAGAGATAGGGCGCAAGGAGGCGCCTGTCCATCACTGTGGTCCGTTGCGCCTAGCGTTGAAGCGCCTGAAATCTATCCGTTTTCAGCACGCCAAACCTTGTCACCCCGACCGGGCACACTAGTTCCGATAAGAACCATCGGTAGCCAGAGTGGCCTGCCGCAACAGGTATCGGATGGATTGATGGCAGGAACGGCAACCCGCAACGACAAACGCATCCCATGCGAAAGCTGTCCCTTGCGCAAGCTCGATCATTTCCGGGCATTCACCGCGGACGAGCTGGCCTTCGTCTCACAGTTCAAGACAGGGGAACTCGCAGTCGACGGCGGGGCGACGATCCTGGTGGAAGGCGCACACAGCGCCTATCTCTTTACCGTGCTGAGCGGTTGGGGATTTCGCTACAAGATGCTCGACGACGGGCGCCGGCAGATCCTCAACTACATCATGCCCGGCGATCTCGTTGGACTACAGGGCAGCCTCATGGGGGAGATGCAGCATTCGATCGAGGCCCTCTCGCCTGTCACGCTCTGCGTCTTCGAACGCGGCAAGCTCAATCGGCTCTATAGCAGCTATCCTGATCTCGCCTATGACCTGACCTGGATCGCCGCGCGCGAAGAGCGCATCCTCGACGAGAACCTCTTGAGCATCGGCCGCCGGTCGGCGCTGGAACGTGCCGCCTATCTCATCGCCTTTCTCTATCAGCGTGCCAAGGCGTTGGACCTCTTCAACGGCAGCCGCGTGGCGATCCCGATTACGCAGCAGCACGTGGCCGATACGCTCGGCCTCTCGATCGTCCATACCAACAAGACACTGAAGAAGCTGGCCGAGCGTGGCATGATCCGCTGGGCGGACAAGGGCTGCAACGTTCGCGATATCGACGGCCTGCTGACGATCGCCGGCTGGGAAGGTTTCAGCGAGGCCAAGCGGCCGCTGATCTGACGCTTCGGTCTGGACTGATATGCAAGAAGCCCCGCCGGACGGCGGGGCTCGGTGACACCGTTCATCGGTCGTCAGGCGGCGACGATCGCTCTCAACATCCACAGCGCCTTCTCATGGAAATTGAGCCGGTCGGTCAGCATGTCCGTCGTCACCAGGTCGCCGTTGTCGTCGGCCTTGGTGCCGGCGTCGCGCATGCGTCGGGCCGCAGCCTCGTGGTCGGCAATGAGGTCGGCGACCATCTCGGCGGCGGTCGTGTGGTTCACCGAGGCGCTGGTCGGCGCAAACTGATTGGCCTCGCCAAGCTTTGCCGGCGCCAGGTGCCCCAGCGCGCGGATGCGCTCGGCGATGATGTCGGTGGCCTTGAACAGTGTGTTGTAGTGTTCCTCGGTCAGTTCATGCAGCGGCTTGAACAGCGGACCGACGACATTCCAGTGATAGATGTGGCTCTTGATGACAAGCTTGTACGTGTCGGCGAGAATGTCGGAGAGCGCGGCCGCCATCTGCTGGCGATAGGCCTTCTTCAGCCCGATGTCGAATTCCTCGTCCTTGACCTTCGGTTTCAGCACGGAGGCTGCCTGTGCCATGATCTTTCTCCAATCCGTTTCGGAAATTCATCCTGAGTATCGAGACGCGGCCGCGAATGCAGCTTTCAGCCGGCGATGCGCCGCTTCCTATTGAACGCCCCCCAGCGCGCCTTGTTCCTTCGCTGGCGCGGGTAGAGATGCGACAAAATCGCTGGGGGTGCCCGACATGTCTTTTTTAAATGCCGGGTGGGTTCGCGGGGTCTATAGATCAAGGTTGAATGCGGCGACCGCTTCTGCGGCCGGCGCATGGTTCTCGCGAAAGGTGGACCGAATGCCAACGATCGAGATTCCACCGTCGATCAGAACAGTGCTCGTTCTGGAAGACAATTTCATCATCGCGATGGATGCCGAAGAAATCCTGAAATCGATGGGTATCAGCGATGTCCAGATCGCCGCCAACGCCGATCAGGCGATGAAGCTGATTGCCGCCCAGTCGTTCGATTTCATCATCCTCGACGTCAATCTCGAGGATGAGACCAGCTTTGCGGTAGCGGATGCGATCCTCGCCCGCGGCTTGTGTTTCGGCTTTACCAGCGGCTACGGCGACGCGGAGATCTTCCCGGCGCATCTGCGGGGTATCCCAAGGATCGACAAGCCATTCAACGAGAGTTCGATCGGCAACCTGATCGCCACGGCCACCAGGCGGTGAGGCGGCTAGAGCCGTAGCCTCGGTCTCTTAATCTCGCCGGGTTCTGCATCAAGCCACCGGCTGAGAGCGGCGGTGGCGATGGTGAAATGACATCGCGTGGCGGCGAGGCGTTACCGGTCTCACGTCCATATCGTAATGACGCTCGTTCTGGCCGATTCCGGCCTCAGGTCTTGCCGCGGGAGACGAACCAGGGATTGGCAAAATCGCTGTCGCTCGTCTGATTGCGTTTGCCATAGGTGAGCGGCGTGCCTTCCATCGTCAGCGTCTCGCCGCCGGCCGCGCGCAGGATGGCATCGCCGGCGGCCGTGTCCCACTCCATCGTACGGCTGAAGCGCGGGTAGACGTCGGCAAGGCCGTCGGCCAGCAGGCAGAACTTGAGCGAGGAGCCGACGGCCTCGTAGTCGGTGATCCCATGTTCGGCGAGATAGGCAACGGTCTCGGCACTGTTGTGCGAGCGGCTCGCAAGCGCCACCAGCCGATCGCCGCGACTGCGACAGCCGATCACGGTTTCAGGTCCGACGTGAAAGGCTTCGGAGACCACTGCTTTCAGTGCCTTGCCGCCGGCGGCGGCGTAGAGGATGCCGAGTGCCGGAGCGTAGACGACGCCGGCAACTGGCGCGCCGTTTTCGATCAACGCGATGTTGACGGTGAAGTCGTTGTGGCGGCCGATGAATTCCTTGGTGCCGTCGAGCGGGTCGACGAGAAAGAATGACTTGCCTGAGATGTCGGGGATGGAGCCGGCCGCGACCGATTCCTCAGCCACGACGGGAATGTCAGGAAAGGCGGCGGCAAGATCGGCCAGGATGATGCGCTCCGCACACGCGTCGGCGTCCGTCACGGGCGAACAGTCGGGCTTGTAGGTCACTGCCGGGCCGGCGTTGTAGATGTCGAGGATGGCGCGCCCGGCGGCGATCGCGGATTTTTGCAGAATGTCGAGCATTGCCTGTCGTCTTTCGGGCCTTTGTCGGGCCATACCACACTCAACGACAGAAGTTGCCCATAGTTTTAGACGGTTCCTACGAAATGTCGTGTCGCAGGCGCCGGTTACGCGAGTTTTCGTGCCTTGCGGCAAATGGCCGGCTTGATTTTTGCAGCTGCGAGAAGCTTGCATCTTTGCTCCTCGCGCCGGCTGTGCAAATGTGCCGACGCAACTGAACTGGATGACTTCATGCGTTATTCCGCATACTCGATCGTCAGGAACGCCCTTTCCGGAAACCTGAACTGGAAACCGCAATGGCGACAGCCTCAGCCGAAATCCCATTATGACGTAATCATTGTCGGTGGCGGCGGCCATGGTCTTGCGACCGCCTACTATCTCGCCAAGGAATTCGGCGTGAAGAACGTCGCGGTGCTCGAAAAGGGCTATCTCGGATCGGGCAATGTCGGCCGCAACACCACGATCGTGCGCTCCAATTACATGCTGCCCGGCAACGAACCCTTCTACGAATTCTCGATGAAGCTCTGGGAAGGGCTTGAGCAGGACCTGAACTACAACGTCATGCTCTCCCAGCGCGGCGTCATCATGCTTTACCACAGCGACGCCCAGCGCGACGCCTATGTCAGGCGCGGCAACGCGATGTGGATGGAAGGGGTTGCGGCCGAGTTGATCGAGCGCGAACAACTGAAGAAGATGATCCCCTTCCTCAATTATGATCATGCGCGCTACCCGATCCTCGGGGGCCTCCTGCAGCGGCGCGCGGGCACCGCCCGCCATGACGCCGTCGCCTGGGGTTATGCGCGCGGGGCGGACCAGCACGGCGTCGACATCATCGAGCATTGCGAGGTGACCGGCATTCGCCGCGAGAATGGCGTCGTCACCGGGGTGGAAACGTCAAAGGGCTTCATCGGTTGCGGCAAGCTGGCGCTGGCAGCGGCCGGCAACTCCTCGCGCGTCGGCGAGATGGCCGACCTGAAGCTGCCGCTCGAAAGCCACGTGCTGCAGGCCTTCGTGACCGAGGGGCTGAAGCCGTGCATCGATCACGTGATCGTCTATGGCGGCGGACACTTCTATATCTCGCAGTCGGACAAGGGCGGACTGGTCTTCGGCGCCGAGATCGACGGTTACTCCTCCTATGCCCAGCGCGGTAATCTAGCGACGGCCGAACATGTGATGGAGGAGGGGGTGTCGATGATCCCCGGCCTGTCGCGCGTCCGGGTGCTGCGCGCCTGGGGCGGTGTCATGGACATGAGCATGGATGGATCGCCGATCATCGACCGCACCTCGATCGACAACCTCTACCTCAATTGCGGTTGGTGCTACGGCGGCTTCAAGGCGACGCCGGCCTCGGGCTACTGTTTCGCGCATCTCATCGCCAGGAACGACACCCACCCGGTGGCGCGCGCCCTGCGGCTCGATCGTTTCGCGCGGGGCTATGCGGTCGACGAGGCAGGGGCCGGGCCGCAGCCCAATCTTCACTAGAGCACCGCTTTCAAGTGGAATCACTGAAAGCGGATAAGATGCTCTAGAATCAAAGTGCTAGAGCGTCCTTTGTGCGTTCATCTGAACGCACGGCGCTCTAGATCGGCGCGAGCCGGATGACGACCATCCGGCTGACCAGGAATATTGAGGGAGCTGTGTTGAGGCTCCAGGATACGGAAGACAATGGCAAGCCTGATCACCTGTCCCCATTGCGGGGTCCGCCCGAAGGAAGAGTTCGCAATCCGTGGCGATGCGTCGGTCATTCGGCCGGCGCCTTCAGCCTCGGATGAAGCCTGGCATGACTATGTCTATGTGCGCGCCAACCCACGCGGCCGAACGGTAGAACATTGGCATCATGTTGCCGGCTGTCGCCGGTTCCTGGTTGTCGAACGCGACACGGTCACCCATGAGGTCTATTCGGCTGTCGACGGTGCGGCCGCGGCGCGTGAGGCGCAGCGATGACCGCTTATCGCCTGTCCGCCGGCGGTCTTGTCGATCGCAGCAAAGTGCTGAGCTTCACCTTCGACGGCAACCCGCTGCGCGGCTTTGCCGGCGATACGCTTGCCTCTGCCTTGCTTGCCAACGACCAGATGCTGGTCGGCCGCAGCTTCAAGTACCACCGGCCGCGCGGCATCGTCAGTGCCGGGCCGTCGGAGCCGAACGCGCTCGTGACCCTTGGTTCGGGCGCCCGCAGCGATCCGAATACCAAGGCGACGGTCGCCGAGCTCTATGCCGGCTTGACGGCGAAGAGCCAGAACCGCTGGCCATCGCTCGGGTTCGATGTCTGCGCGGTCAACGGCCTGCTTTCGCCGTTTCTCGGCGCCGGCTTCTACTACAAGACCTTCATGTGGCCCCGCCAGCTCTGGGAAAAGCTTTATGAGCCGGTGATCCGGCGGGCCGCCGGTCTCGGGCGGGCGGTGCTGGAACGCGACCCCGAGAGCTATGAAAAATCCTGGGCCTTCTGCGATTTGCTCGTCGTCGGCGGCGGACCGGCGGGTCTGATGGCCGCCTTGACGGCCGGTCGCGCCGGGCTTCGCGTTATCCTGGCGGATGAGGATTTTCGCCTCGGCGGATCGCTGCTGTCGGAAACCGAAACGGTTGACGGTGCGTCGGCGCCCGCGTTTGCAGATCGTGCCGTCGCTGAACTGAAGTCACTCGAAAACGTCACGCTTCTGCCGCGCACCACGGTCTTCGGCTGGTATGACGACAATGTCTTCGGTGCGGTCGAGCGCGTGCAGAAACATGTGGCCGAGCCATCGACCAAGCTGCCGACCGAACGCGTGTGGCGCATTGCCGCCAAGCGCGCTCTGCTGGCGACCGGCGCTGAAGAGCGGCCGCTGGTGTTTGGCGGCAATGATCGCCCCGGCGTGATGATGGCCGGCGCCGTTTCGACCTACGCTAAGCGTTATGGCGTTTCTGCCGGCAAGTCGGTTGCAATCTTCACCAGCGGCAGCAGCGGCTATCGCACGGCTCGCGACCTGTCGGCGAAGGGCGTTGCGGTTTCGACTATCATCGACAGCCGACCGGAGACCAACGATGTCGCACCCGATGGCGTGCGGGTGATCCGCTCCGGCTCGATCGTCGACACCAGGGGCAGGAGGCGGCTGTCGGGCATCGTCGTCGAGCGCTCGGGCTTTGAGGAACTGATCGCCTGCGATGCGCTTGGCATGTCCGGTGGTTGGAGCCCGGTCATTCATCTCGCCTGCCAGCGCGGCGCTCGGCCGGTGTGGTCGGATACCCTTAAGGCATTCGCAGCACCCGATGTCGGCAATGCCCTTCGGGTCGCTGGAGCGGCCAATGGTGTCTACACGCTTGCCGGCTGCCTGCGCGACGGTGCCGAGAAGGCGACTGCGATTGCCTCAGAGCTTGGCTTCAACGCGGCCGCAGCACTGCTGCCGGTGACTGAGCCCGAGGTTGAACCTTCGTTTGCTGCTGTATGGTATGTGCCCGGCGCCAAGTCGAAGGCCTTCGTGGATTTCCAGAACGATGTGCACGCGAAGGATCTCGGTCTCGCGCTGCGCGAGGGTTTCGGCCATGTGGAGCACGCCAAACGCTATACCACCAGCGGCATGGCGACCGACCAGGGCAAGCTTTCCAATATCAATGCGGTCGGCATTCTCGCCGGCATGCGTGGGGTGAGTCCGGCCGAGGTCGGCACGACCACGTTCCGGCCGTTCTACACGCCGGTCTCCTTCGGTGCGCTGGCGGGGACATCCCGCGACAGCCACGCGACGCCGACCCGCAAGTCGCCGCTACACGAATGGGCGAAGAAGCACGGCGCGACCTTCGTCGATTCCGGCCTCTGGTTCCGCTCGGCCTGGTTCCCGCGCGCCGGCGAAAAGACCTGGCGCGAAAGCGTCGACCGCGAGGTCCTCAATGTTCGCGCCAATGTCGGGCTCTGCGATGTGTCGACGCTCGGCAAGATCGAGGTTTTCGGAGCTGACGCGGCGGAGTTTCTCAACCGGCTCTATTGCAACGCCATGCTGAAGCTGCCGGTCGGCAAGGCCCGTTACGGATTGATGCTGCGCGAGGACGGCTTCGTCTTCGACGACGGCACCGTGAGCCGGCTGGCGGAGGACCACTTCTTCGTGACGACGACCACTGCCATGGCCGGCGCGGTCATGTCCCACATCGATTATTGCGCGCAGGTGCTGTGGCCCGATCTCAAGGTCAGGTTCTGCTCGTCAAGCGATCAGTGGGCGCAGATGGCGATTGCCGGCCCGAAGGCGCGCGATGTGCTGCAGCAACTGGTCGACGAGGATATCTCGGAAACGGCTTTCCCGTTCCTGTCGGCACGCGCAACGGCGCTTCGCGGCGGCATCCACGCCCGGCTGTTCCGCATCTCATTTTCCGGCGAATTGGCCTTCGAACTTGCCGTTCCCGCCGGTTACGGTGAAGCGGTTGCCGAGCAGATCATGGAGGCCGGGCGAGCGCATGATATCTGCGCCTACGGTGTCGAGGCATTGAACGTGCTGCGGCTTGAAAAGGGGCTTCTGACTCATGCGGAATTCGACGGCCGCGTGACACCCGACGATGCCGGGCTTGGGCGCATGTTTTCGGCGCAGAAACCCGATTTTATCGGCAAACATCTGTCCGCACGCTACGGCCTGACGGCGGCAGACCGTATGCAGCTTGTCGGGCTGAGGCCGGTGGACAAGGACAAGGACATGCGTGCCGGCGCTCATCTTCTGAAAGAAGGCATGAAGCCGTCGACGCTCAACGATCAGGGCTGGGTCAGCTCCGCCGGCTATTCGCCGGTTTTGGGGCAGCACATCGCGCTTGCCTTCCTCAAGTCCGGGCGCGAGCGCTACGGCGAAAAGATCGTCGTCTGGGACAAGCTGCGCGATCACGAGGTCATCGCCGAGGTCTGCGGCCCGGCGTTCGTCGATCGCGAAAACAAGAAGCTGAAAGCCTGAGGAGGCGGTGATGGTTCGCGACTACAACAACCGCCATGCGCTCGACCAGAAGCTGCGCGGCACCCCGAAGCCCGCGAATGCGGATCACCTCGAGGTCGGCCATTGGCAGGCAATCGCGACTGTGCTCGCCCATGTCGGACTTGAAGCGGCGGTACAACGGGCGCTTTCGTCGACACCCGACCTGTCGTTGCGTTATTGCGGACCCGGCGAGTGGCTGGTGGTGTCGCAGGTCGATACGCCAGTCGGGCTCATGCGCCGTCTCGATATGCTGTGTGGCACGCAGGCGCATGTCGTCGACCAGAGCGACGGCCGCGTTCTGTTGCGCCTCTCCGGGCCGTCCGTGCGGCAGATCCTGGCCAAGGGCATCGGCGTCGATCTCCACCCTGCGGCCTTCGCACTGGGTGGCAGCACCAATGTGCTTTGCGGCCATATCGGCATCAACCTGGCGCGCACCGGCGAGAACGCATTCGAGTTGATCGTTTCGCGCAGCTTTGCCGAATCGCTCTTCGACGACCTGATGGCGATGGGCCGCGCGTTCGACCTTTCGGCCGCTTTTTCCGACTAAAATCAAATGCGGCATCGAATGCCGCATTTGGGTCGCCAACCCGCCAGCAGATGGCGGAAACGGACAAGCGTTCTTCGCAGCCACGTCTTTAACGCGGCCATCTTTCTGACTAGGCTTTGCCCTGCTCGCCGCACGCTGTTCCCGTGCCTGAACAGACCGGGTGGGCGGTAGTCGTGCCTGACCCTTTCTTCCTGAAAACTGAGCCGCGCTTCGCCCGGATGCGCGGGAAAGCGGAGTGTGCGCATGAAAAGCCATGCCAGAGTCGTCGTGATCGGTGGCGGCGTTGTCGGTTGCTCGATCCTCTACCATCTCACGAAGTTCGGCTGGACCGACGTGGTGCTGCTGGAGCGATCGGAGCTGACCTCCGGTTCGACCTGGCATGCCGCCGGTGGCATGCACACGATCAACGGCGACCCCAACGTCGCCAAGCTGCAGAAATACACCGTCGAACTCTACAAGGAGATCGAGGAATATTCCGGCCAGGACATCGGCCTGCACATGACGTCGGGCATGATGCTGGCCGCGACCAAGGAGCGTTTCGACTGGATGAAGTCGATCCTCGCCAAGGGCCGCTACATGGGGCTCGAGGCCGAGCTGCTGACGCCCAAGGAAGCGCACGACCTGATGCCGCTGCTGGATCCAGATCAGTTCGTTGGCGCGGTGTTCGACCCGGTCGAGGGCCATCTCGATCCCTATGGAACGACCCATGCCTATGCCAAGTCGGCCAAGAAGAATGGGGCCGAGATCTATCTGCACACAAAGGTCGAGGATCTCGTGCAGCGCGAGGACGGATCCTGGCGCGTCATCACCAATCAGGGCGAAATCATTGCAGAGCATGTGGTCAACGCCGCGGGCCTCTGGGCGCGCGAGGTCGGCCGCATGGTCGGGCTGGAGCTGCCCGTTCTGGCGATGGAGCATATGTATCTCATCACCGAAGATATGCCCGAGGTCATCGAGTTCAACCAGACGCGCGGCAAGGAGCTGATGCACTGTGTCGATTTCGATGGCGAGATTTACTTGCGCCAAGAGCGCAATGGCATGTTGATGGGCACCTATGAGAAAGCCTGCCGCCCCTGGTCGCCGGTGACGACACCCTGGGATTTCGGCCATGAGCTGCTGGCCGAGGACATCGACCGCATCTCGCCGGAACTCGAGGTCGGCTTCCGGCATTTCCCGGCCTTCAACAGAGCCGGCATCAAGAAGGTCATCAACGGGCCCTTCACCTTTTCGCCGGATGGAAACCCGCTGGTCGGGCCGGTGCGGGGGCTGCGCAATTTCTGGTCGGCTTGTGCCGTCATGGCCGGCTTCAGCCAGGGCGGCGGCGTCGGCCTGGCGCTTGCCAACTGGATGATAGACGGCGATCCCGGCTTCGACGTCTTTGCCATGGACGTGGCGCGTTATGGCGATTTCGCCACGCTTGCCTATACCAACGCCAAGGTGCGCGAGAACTATTCGCGCCGTTTTTCCATCCGTTATCCGAACGAGGAGCTGCCGGCCGCACGGCCGCTGCTCACGACGCCGATCTATGACCGGTTGAAGGCGGCCGGTGCCGTGTTCGGTGCTTCCTATGGCCTGGAAACGCCGCTGTGGTTTGCACCTGCCGGTGTCGAGGATCACTTCTCCTGGCGCCGCTCGACCGATTTCGACACGGTCGGCGACGAAGCCCGCGCGGTGCGCGCCGCTGTCGGGCTGATGGAAACCTCCGGCTTTGCCAAATACGAGATCAAGGGGGCGGGGGCGGAAGCCTGGCTCGATGGGATGCTCGCCTGCCGTATCCCGGCTGTGGGGCGGATGTCGCTGGCGCCGATGCTGAAAGACGATGGCAAGCTGATCGGCGACTTCACGCTCGCCAAGCTCGGTGAACAGGATTTCCTCCTCATCGGCTCCGGCATCGCCGAGGATTATCATATGCGCTGGTTCGAGGCGCACCTGCCAGAGAATGGCTCGGTCTCGATCCGTCCGTTGAAGCTGGAGCTTGTCGGGCTGTCGATCGCCGGGCCGAAGGCGCGGGACGTGCTGGCGGCGCTGACCCATCTCGACGTCGGTGATAAGGCCTTTGCGTTCATGGATATTCGCCGGATGAATCTCGGTATGGCGCCGGCGATCGTCGGTCGGGTCAGCTATACCGGTGACGTCGGCTACGAGATCTGGATGAAGCCGGAATACCAGCGCTACCTGTTCGATCTGATCCTGGAAAAGGGTGCGGCCTTCGGCATCCGGCTGTTTGGCCTTCGCGCCCTCAATGCCCTCAGGGTCGAAAAATCGTTCGGCAGCTGGTCGCGCGAGTTTCGGCCGCTCTACGGTCCGCTGGAGGCCGGCCTTGGCAGGTTTGTGGCGCTCGGTAAACCGGCGGGTTTCATCGGAAAGGCGGCGGCAATGCGCGAGAAGGCAGAAGGCGGACAGCTTCGTCTGCGCACCTTCCTGCTCGAGACGCGCGATGCCGATGTCATCGGCGACGAACCGATCTATTTCGACGGCGCGGTGCGCGGTTGGGTGACATCCGGCGGCTATGCCCACGCCAGCGGGGTGTCGGTGGCGCTTGGTTACGTGCCCAAGGAGATCGCTGATGAAGAGGCAGGCTGGGCGATCGAACTGCTCGGTGAGATCCTGCCGGCGCGGTTGCAACCCTACCCATTGTTCGACGCAAACGGTGAGCGCATGCGTGGTTGACGGGAGGCAAATCGGCGAGCTGGTCTTGTTGCTTGCCGATTCATCCACAGGCCGGATTGCACGCGGTTTTAGACTAAAGTTGACTATTCCCCAGGCGAGACGTGCATTTTTTTTGTTTTTTATGACTTCAAAAGCGTCAAATCGATTTTATAGGCGAAGATTTTGCCGCTCCCACGTTTTTTAGCTTTTCTTTTCGTTTGAAAGAGGTATGGAATCGATCAACAGAACGCTCAACAATGAGCTCAAAAAACAAGAGACCGGACCTTATGGATCTGGTCCAGGGGAAGATTGATGGAGTATTTCGTCCAGCAGCTCGTCAATGGGCTGACTCTTGGGTCTATTTATGGTATGATCGCAATTGGTTATACCATGGTCTACGGCATCATTGGCATGATCAACTTCGCCCACGGCGATATCTTCATGCTCGGCGGTTTTGCCGCTTTGATTGTCTTTCTGCTTCTCACAACATTCATGGCTGGCATACCGGTTGTACTTGCCCTGTTGCTGATGATGATCGTCGGCATGCTGACGGCGGCGCTCTGGAACTGGACCATCGAGCGGGTGGCTTACCGGCCGCTACGCGGTTCGTTCCGCCTGGCTCCGCTAATCACGGCAATCGGCATGTCGATCGCCCTGTCGAACTTCATCCAGGTGACGCAGGGACCGCGCAACAAGCCGATCCCGCCGCTCGTTTCCTCGGTTTACGAGGTGTTGGGCATCACGATCTCGCTGAAGCAGATCATCATCATCATCATCACGGCGATCCTGTTGTCCGTGTTCTGGTACATCGTCAACAAGACGCCGCTCGGGCGCGCTCAGCGCGCAACGGAACAGGACCGCAAGATGGCGGCCCTCCTGGGTGTTGACGTCGACCGTACCATCTCGGTGACCTTCATCATGGGCGCAGCGCTCGCTGCTGTCGCCGGCACCATGTACTTGATGTATTATGGTGTGGTCGTCTTCACCGACGGATTTGTTCCGGGGGTCAAGGCCTTTACTGCAGCTGTTCTTGGCGGCATCGGCTCCTTGCCGGGCGCTGTTCTCGGCGGGTTGCTGATCGGCCTCATCGAGTCCCTCTGGTCCGCTTATTTCACCATCGACTACAAGGATGTTGCGACGTTCTCCATTCTCGCAATCGTCCTGATCTTCAAGCCGTCTGGCATACTCGGACGACCGGAAGTCGAGAAGGTATAAATCAATGGCAAACATTGCTTCTACATCTGCAAGCGCCGGCAGTGATCTGACGGCGCGGGCCCTGCGCGAGGCTGTCTTCGCGGGCCTTATCTCTCTCGGCCTCTTCGTCTTGTTCGTCGGCCTGAAGAGCGACCAGAACATTCGCAACGAGCTGGTCCTCAACCAGCGCTGGGGTCTGCTTGCGATCTTCGTGATCGTCGCCGCCGTCGGCCGGTTCCTGATGGTCGCCTATATCCAGCCGGCAATGGCGCGCCGCAAGGCCGCCAAGGCCGAAGCGGAGGAGGTCGTTAGGGAAGAGAGCTTCTTCAAGCGCAATTTCTCGAAGATCGCGATCATTGCGCTCGTTCTCTATCCGCCTGTGATCGTGGCGCTCGTCGGTGCGCAGGGCTCGCTGAAGTGGGTCGACAATTTCGGCGTCCAGATCCTGATCTACGTGATGCTCGCCTGGGGCCTCAACATCGTCGTCGGCCTGGCAGGTCTGCTGGACCTCGGCTATGTCGCCTTCTACGCGGTGGGTGCCTATTCCTACGCGCTGCTGTCGACTTATTTCGGGCTCTCCTTCTGGGTTCTGCTGCCGGTTGCCGGTATTCTCTCGGCCTGCTGGGGCATGGTCCTCGGATTCCCGGTCTTGCGGCTAAGGGGTGACTACCTGGCGATCGTCACGCTCGCCTTCGGGGAAATCATACGGCTTGTCCTCATAAACTGGACCGAAGTGACCAAGGGAACGTTCGGCGTCTCCGGCATCGCCAAGGCGACCCTGTTCGGCATCAAGTTCGACGCTTCCAAGGATGGTTTTGCAGCGATGATGGGGCTCCCCATGTCGTCGGCCTACTACAAGATCTTCCTGTTCTATTTGATCCTTGGCCTTTGCATGCTGACGGCCTTCGTCACCATCCGCCTTCGCCGGATGCCGATCGGCCGCGCCTGGGAAGCGCTGCGCGAGGACGAGATCGCCTGCCGCTCGCTCGGCATCAACACGGTCACGACAAAGCTTACCGCCTTTGCAACGGGCGCCATGTTCGGCGGCATCGCAGGTTCGTTCTTCGCCGTGCGCCAGGGTTTCGTCTCGCCGGAATCCTTCGTGTTCCTCGAATCCGCGGTCATTCTGGCGATCGTTGTTCTCGGTGGCATGGGTTCGCTCACCGGTATCGCCATCGCCGCGGTGGCGATGATCGGCGGCACGGAAATCCTGCGCGAGCTTTCCTTCCTGAAGGCGATCTTCGGACCGGACTTCACGCCTGAACTCTACCGTATGCTGATCTTCGGCCTGGCGATGGTCGTCGTGATGGTCTGGAAGCCGCGCGGTTTTGTCGGCTCGCGTGAGCCGACAGCGTTCCTGCGCGAACGCAAGGCGATCTCCGGCAGCTTCACCAAGGAAGGGCATGGCTGATGGCCCTCGAGACAACGACAATGACAAAAGATCCCATTCTCTCGGTTGAGCACCTGTCGATGCGCTTCGGCGGTCTCATGGCCATCAACGACTTCTCCTTCGAAGCCTATCGCGGTGACATCACCGCGCTGATCGGCCCGAACGGAGCCGGCAAGACCACGGTGTTCAACTGCATCACCGGCTTCTACAAGCCGACGATGGGCATGATCACCATGAAGCAGAAGTCCGGTAAGGAATATCTGCTGGAACGCCTGCCGGATTTCGAGATCACCAAGCAGGCCAAGGTCGCGCGCACCTTCCAGAACATCCGGATGTTCTCCGGTCTGACGGTGCTCGAAAACCTGCTGGTCGCGCAGCACAACAAGCTGATGCAGGCGTCTGGCTATACCTTCCTCGGCCTGCTCGGTTTCCCGGCCTACCGTCAGGCTTCGAAGGAATCGATCGACCTTGCCAAGCATTGGCTGGAAAAGGCGTCGCTGGTCGATCGTGCCGACGACCCGGCCGGCGATCTGCCCTACGGCGCCCAGCGGCGGCTCGAAATCGCCCGTGCCATGTGCACCGGGCCGGAACTCCTGTGCCTCGACGAGCCGGCTGCCGGCCTCAACCCGCGTGAATCGCTGGCGCTCAACGAGCTGCTGCGGGGCATTCGTGGCGAAACCGGCACGTCGATCCTGCTGATCGAGCACGACATGTCGGTGGTCATGGAGATTTCCGACCACGTGGTCGTTTTGGAATACGGCCAGAAGATTTCCGACGGCAACCCGGATTTCGTGAAGAACGATCCGAGGGTCATTGCGGCCTATCTGGGTGTCGAGGATGAAGAGGTTGAAGAGGTGATCGAAGAAATCGAGGAAATCGAAGGCGGACAGGGAGGCTCCAAGAAATGAGTGCGCCTCTCCTGCAAGTAAAGGCCGTCGAAACCTACTACGGCAACATCCGGGCGCTGAGCGGCGTCGATGTCGAAGTGCATCGCGGTGAAATCGTCTGCCTGATCGGCGCCAACGGCGCTGGCAAGTCGACGCTGATGATGACGATCTGCGGCAGCCCGCAGGCGCGCACCGGCGCGGTCATGTTCGAAGGTGAGGAAATTACCCGCATGCCGACGCACGAGATCGCGCGTCTTCGCATCGCGCAGTCGCCGGAAGGCCGTCGCATTTTTCCGCGCATGACCGTATTCGAAAACCTGCAGATGGGCGCAAGCCTCGACAACCTCAAACATTTCAACGAGGACGCCGAGAAGGTGTTCTCGCTGTTCCCGCGACTTAAGGAGCGCCAGGCTCAACGCGGCGGTACGCTTTCGGGCGGCGAGCAGCAGATGCTGTCGATCGCCCGCGCGCTGATGGCGCGCCCGAAGCTCCTGCTGCTGGACGAGCCATCGCTCGGCCTGGCGCCGCTGATCGTTAAGGGCATCTTCGAAGCCATCAAGAAGCTGAACAAGGAAGAGGGACTGACCGTGTTCCTCGTCGAGCAGAATGCGTTCGGCGCCTTGAAGCTTTCCGACCGCGGTTACGTGATGGTCAACGGCCGCGTGACGATGAGCGGCTCGGGCAAGGAACTGCTCGCCAATCCGGAAGTCCGCGCGGCCTATCTCGAAGGCGGCCGCCATTGATGCGCCGCATCTGGAGTTTGTGACATGCAGGGTATTCTCTACGAAGAAGTGTCGGTCTGGCAGTTTCTTTTCATCACCTGTGTTCTGGGCGGCTGGACCGCGTGGAGAACGGGAAAGAGCGTCGCCGAGGGCTGGGAGGAGCTTCCGCGCCTCTTCGTCTATGTGGCGCTGCTGGGGCTTGGGATCCGCTTCGTGCACCACGCCCTGTTCGGAGGTACGATGTTCAGTCTGCATTACTATATCGTGGACACGGTCGTACTTTTGTTGTTTGCTACCGCAGGTTTCCGGTACTACCGGACCAAGCAAATGACCAATAACTACTATTGGCTCTATGAGAAGGCTTCGCCTTTCTCCTGGAAAGCCAAATAATGGGAACAGCGCGCGCCGGCCGCCGCGGCCGGTGCGAAAGAAATACCGGCGCGAATTACGGTGGGCATTGCGCAGGTTGGTAACGAGACCCGCTCGGATAATTGGGAGTAACAAAATGAAAAAGTCTCTTCTGTCGGCCGTTGCGCTGTCGGCAATGGTCGCTTTCAGCGGCACCGCATGGGCTGATATTCTCGTTGGCGTTGCTGGCCCGCTGACCGGCCCGAACGCTGCGTTCGGTGCACAGCTGCAGAAAGGTGCCGAACAGGCTGCTGCAGACATCAATGCTGCCGGCGGTATCAATGGGGAACAGATCAAGGTTGTACTCGGCGACGACGTTTCCGACGCCAAGCAGGGCGTTTCGGTCGCCAACAAGTTCGTCGCTGACGGCGTGAAGTTCGTTGTCGGCCACTTCAACTCGGGCGTGTCCATCCCGGCTTCGGAAGTCTATGCCGAAAACGGCATTCTCCAGGTAACGCCGGCTTCCACCAACCCGCAGTTCACCGAGCGCGGCCTCTGGAACACCTTCCGCACTTGCGGTCGTGACGACCAGCAGGGCGCAGTTGCCGGCGCCTTCCTTGCCGCCAACCACAAGGACGCCAAGATCGCCGTCATTCACGACAAGACCCCTTATGGTCAGGGCCTTGCCGACGAAACCAAGAAGTCGATGAACGAAGCCGGCCTCAATGAAGCCCTCTATGAAGGCATCAACACCGGCGACAAGGACTTCTCGGCCCTCATCGCCAAGATGAAGGAAGCCGGCGTCTCGATCGTCTACTACGGCGGTCTGCACACCGAAGCTGGCCTGATCATGCGCCAGATGAAGGACCAGGGCCTCAAGGCTACCCTGATGTCGGGCGACGGTATCGTTTCGAACGAACTGGCCTCGATCGCAGGCGACGCTGTTGACGGCACGCTGATGACGTTTGCTCCGGATCCGCGCAAGAACCCGGCTGCCAAGGAACTCGTCGAGAAGTTCCGCGCCGCCGGCTTCGAACCGGAAGCCTACACGCTCTACGCCTACGCTGCTCTGCAGGTTGTCGCCGAAGCTGCCAAGGCTGGCGGCACGACCGATCCGCAGGCCGTTGCCGAAGCGATCAAGGCCAAAGGCCCGTTCAAGACCGCAATTGGCGAACTCGGCTATGACGAAAAGGGCGACATCACCCGTCCGGACTACGTCATGTACACCTGGAAGAAGGGTGAAGACGGCAAGTACAGCTACTTCGAAAACGAGTAAATCTCGCTTCGAGGTTCGTTGAACCACGTCAGAACTTCGAAAGCCCGGCGAGCGATCGCCGGGCTTTTTGTTTCTGGACGGGTGTTAACGGGGATGGCGATGATTCTCGTCGGACTTCGCCTCGGCAAGGCATTGCACCGGGCCTCTTTCGTTGGGCCGCGCGGGCTGTCTCTCGCCGTCATTTCGTGCACTATCGCCGAACGATTCTGTTTTTAGAGGTTGTCCCATGAGTTCCAAGCCGCGCATTCTCGTCACCCGCCGTTGGCCCGAAGCGGTGGAGCGCGTGCTGGCCGAGCGGTTTGATGGCGTCTTGAACGAGAGCGACGTACCGATGTCGGCCGATCAGCTGGCAAAGGCGCTGCGCGACTTTGACGCGGTGCTGCCGACGGTCTCCGACCGCCTGCCGGCAAGCCTGTTCGACGGCGGCGACATCAGGGCAAAGATCCTCGGCAACTATGGTGTCGGTTACAACCACATCGATGTTGCCGCCGCCAAGGCCGCAAACATCGCCGTTACCAACACGCCCGGCGTTCTGACCGATTGCACTGCCGATATCGCCATGACGCTGCTGCTTGCCGTCGCGCGGCGTGCGGGCGAAGGGGAGCGTCAGATCAGGGCCGGCGAATGGACCGGCTGGCGGCCGACCCACATGATTGGCAGCAAGGTGACCGGCAAGACGCTGGGGATCATCGGTTTCGGCCGCATCGGCAAGGCGATGGCAAAACGCTGCCATTTCGGGTTCGACATGGAGGTGGTGTTCTACAACCGCTCGCGTGTCGATGCGGCGGAAGCCGCACGCTATGGCGCGCGCCAGCTCGGTACCGTCGACGAGGTGCTTGCGATTGCGGATTTCGTCTCGTTGCACTGCCCCGGCGGTGGCGAGAACCGGCACCTCATCAATGCCGAGCGGCTGGCGATGATGAAAAAGGGCGCCTATCTCGTCAACACCGCGCGCGGCGATGTGGTCGACGAGCCGGCGTTGATCGAGGCGCTGAAGAACGGAGTGATCAAAGGCGCCGGCCTCGATGTTTTCGAGGCGGAACCGAATGTGCCGGAGGGCCTGCGGGCGCTCGAAAATGTCGTTCTGCTGCCGCATCTCGGCAGCGCGACCGAGGAGACACGCGTCGCGATGGGCATGAAGGTGGTCGACAACATCACCGCCTTCTTCGAGGGGCGAGAGCCGCCGGATAGGGTCGCCTGAGATGGTGGCTGTTTGATGGGCAAACGCTGCCCATAAAGCAATCACCTTGCCGATTTTCTTTGCAAAACAATAGCTTGACTTGGCGCCTCGGGATGCCGACGATGTCGGCCGATGAACATGAGCAATGCGGCTATCATCGCCCCGCAGCGGGCGTTCGGAAAAGGACGACTGGTCGCGAAAGTGGCCGTCGGTCAAACGCGCGTTGCCGAGCTTTACCAGGAAGGCTGCGCAAAGATTCGGCTGCCGAAAACCTTCGATACTTCGATGGAAGCCGTGCTGATCAACTCGTCGGGTGGGCTCACCGGCGGCGACCGCATGCTCTGGGAGATCGAGGCCGGTGCGGCGACCGAGCTCACCGTCACCACGCAGGCCTGCGAGAAGATCTACAAGGCGAGTGCCGGCACGGTCGATGTCACGACACGCATCGACGTGGCGGCTGGCGCACGCGTCGATTGGCTGCCGCAGGAGACGATCCTGTTCGACCGCGCATCGCTGACACGCTCGCTCGATGTCGAGCTCGAGGACGGCGCGACGTTCCTTGCCGTCGAGGCCGTGCTGCTCGGCCGCAAGGCGATGGGCGAAGCGATGCAGACAGGCCTCTTGCGAGATCGCTGGCGCATTCGCGTCGGCGGCCGGCTGTTGCATGCCGAAAACCTGACCTTTGCCGATGATATCGCCGCTCTTGTCGCCCGGACTGCAGTGCTCGGCGGCAGCGTGGCATTTGCGACGCTGTTCTACACCGGACCGGATTGTGAATTGCTGCTGCCGCGGCTGCGCGCACTCCTCGAAACGCAAGTGGGGGCGGGCGTCAGCCACATCAAGCTCGGTGGTCGCGACAAGCTGGTTGCGCGCTTTGCTGCCGCGGACGGCTTCTCGCTCAGAAAAATCCTCATCCCGGTCATTTCGCACTTGCGCAAGCAAGAGACAGTGCCGAAAGTCTGGGTCCTCTAATCCACAATCAAACCGGTGGCGACGCATGAATCTTACCCCGCGCGAAAAGGACAAGCTGTTGATTTCCATGGCTGCGATGGTTGCCCGCCGCCGCCTGGAGCGCGGACTCAAGCTTAATCATCCAGAGGCGATCGCGCTGATTACTGACTTCGTTGTCGAAGGTGCGCGTGACGGCCGATCGGTCGCGGAGCTGATGGAGGCGGGCGCCCATGTGATCACCCGTGCACAGGTGATGGAGGGGATCGCGGAGATGATCCACGACATCCAGGTGGAGGCGACCTTCCCTGACGGTACCAAGCTCGTCACTGTGCACGAACCGATCCGCTGAGGAGGCTGAGACATGTTGGCACTGCGTCCGAACTGCGAATGCTGCGACAAGGATCTGCCGCCAGAGAGCCGCGACGCGATGATCTGCACCTTCGAGTGCACCTTTTGCGTCGATTGTGTCGAAGGCACGCTCGGTGGCACCTGCCCGAACTGCGGCGGCGAGTTTACCCGGCGCCCGGTACGCCCGGCCGCGCTGCTTGTGAAATATCCGGCATCGACCGAACGGGTGCTGAAGCCGCTCGGCTGCGCCGACGTCGACGCGGCCTGACAAGGGAGAGGGAACTCAGATGATCCCAGGGGAAATCATTGCCGCAAGCGGCGATATCGAACTCAACCACGGGCTTGAGACGGTGACGATCGAGGTCTCCAATACCGGCGACCGGCCGGTGCAGGTCGGCAGCCACTATCACTTTGCCGAGACCAATGCCGGGCTCGACTTCGATCGCAGTGCCGCCCATGGCAAACGACTGGACATTCCCGCAGGCACCGCCGTCCGCTTCGAGCCGGGACAGAAAAGACAGGTCACGCTCATCCCGCTTTCGGGCAAGCGCGAGGTTTTTGGTTTCCGCCAGCAGGTCATGGGAAAGCTTTGAGCATGATGATGCGAACGACGCTTATCGCGAGCGCCTTGCTGCTGGCGGCCATGCCCGCGCTGGCGCAGGAGGATGATGTCGATTGCGCCAATGCAATGACGCAGGCGGATATGAACATCTGCTCCAACAAGGATTATGAGGCGGCCGACGCTGAACTCAACACGGTCTACAAGCAGACCGTTGCGGCGATGCGGGCCAAGGACAAGGAACTGGGTGACATCAGCGCCGACTATGTCGGCGCGGAGGAGGCGTTGAAGAAGGCGCAGCGCGCCTGGATCGGCTACCGCGACGGCCAGTGCGAGCTTGCCGGCTTCGAAGCGCGCGGCGGATCGATGGAGCCGATGCTGGTATCCGGCTGCCTGGCGCAGCTGACTGCGGCCCGCACCACGGAACTCAAAGAGCTGCTCGAGCCCACGGAAAACTAGCGCTGATGTCTGGCCGCACCATCATGATCGTGGGGAATGGAGAAGTGCCGGAAGGCGCTGCGGCAACGATCGATACGGCCGATGTCGTCATTCGTTTCAACGATTGCCGTTCTGTCGGCACCGGCGGGGCGAGGACCGATATCGTCGCCGTCTGCAATACTGGCCGGCCGGCGCTTGCCATGCTTGGTGGCGGGCGCTGGAAGAACAGCGCCGCCGTGCGGCAGGCACGCGAGATCTGGAGCGTTCGGTCGGCTGAAAAGTTTGCCGGCATGCGCGCGGCACTGGCCGAAACGCATCCGGATCTCGACGACTTCTGCGACGACTACACTTGCGGTTTCGAGAGTTTTACAACGGCGACCGGCCGGGTGCATCGGGTCGTCCCCCTCGCAGCGCACGAGCAGCTGGACCGGGATCTGTCGCGGTTCGCGCCCACGCCTTATGTCGTGCCGTCGAGCGGCATGGTCGTGATTGCCGACGTGCTTTCCGGTTTTGCATCGGCCGACGATCTGGTCGTTCTGGCTGGCTTCGGCCATGTCGGTTGGGAGTGGCATCCCTTTGCCGCCGAGCGCCGGTACGTCGACGCACTTGCGGCCGAGGGCCGTCTTCGCCGTCTTTCCCCTTCTTCTTCAGACTTGTCCCAAGGAGCCTGAACCCATGCCCTACAAAATGTCGCGCGCGGCCTATGCCAACATGTTCGGCCCGACGGTCGGCGACAAGGTTCGGCTGGCCGACACGGAACTGTTCATCGAGGTGGAGAAGGATTTCACCACCTATGGCGAAGAAGTGAAGTTCGGCGGCGGCAAGGTGATCCGCGACGGCATGGGCCAAAGCCAGGTGACGCGAGCGGCGGGTGCGGTCGACACCGTGATCACCAACGCGCTGATCGTCGACCACTGGGGCATCGTCAAGGCGGATATCGGGCTGAAGGACGGGCGCATCGCGGCGATCGGCAAGGCCGGCAATCCCGATATGCAGCCTGGCGTGACGATCATCGTCGGTCCGGGCACCGAGGTGATCGCCGGCGAGGGCAAGATCGTCACCGCCGGCGGCATGGACAGCCATATCCACTTCATCTGCCCGCAGCAGATCGAGGAAGCGCTGATGAGCGGGCTCACCTGCATGCTCGGCGGCGGCACGGGGCCGGCGCATGGCACGCTCGCGACCACCTGCACGCCCGGGCCCTGGCATCTCGCCCGCATGATCGAGGCTGCGGACGCCTTCCCGATGAACCTTGCCTTTGCCGGCAAGGGCAATGCCTCGCTGCCCGCCGCGCTGGTCGAGATGGTGCTTGCGGGCGCGACCTCGCTGAAGCTGCACGAGGATTGGGGCTCGACGCCGGCTGCCGTCGACTGCTGCCTTGGTGTTGCCGACGAGTACGATGTGCAGGTGATGATCCACACCGACACGTTGAACGAGAGCGGTTTCGTCGAGGACACGATCGCGGCGATCAAGGGCCGCACGATCCATGCCTTCCACACGGAAGGGGCGGGTGGCGGCCATGCGCCGGATATCATCAAGATCTGCGGCCAGCCGAACGTCATTCCGTCGTCGACCAACCCGACCCGACCCTACACCAAGAACACGCTGGCCGAGCACCTGGATATGCTGATGGTCTGCCATCACCTGTCGCCGTCGATCCCCGAGGATATCGCCTTTGCCGAAAGCCGGATCCGTAAGGAGACGATCGCCGCCGAAGACATCCTGCACGATATCGGTGCGTTCTCGATCATCTCGTCCGATAGCCAGGCGATGGGCCGCGTCGGCGAGGTGGCGATCCGCACCTGGCAGACGGCCGACAAGATGAAGCGCCAGCGCGGCGCGCTGCCGCAGGAAACCGGCGACAACGACAATTTCCGGGTCAAACGCTATATCGCCAAATACACCATCAACCCGGCGATCGCCCATGGCCTCAGCCATGAGATCGGTTCGCTCGAAGTCGGCAAGCGCGCCGACCTCGTCCTCTGGAAACCGGCCTTCTTCGGCGTCAAGCCCGACATGGTGCTGATCGGCGGAACGATCGCCGCAGCACCGATGGGCGACCCCAACGCCTCGATCCCGACGCCGCAGCCGGTGCACTACCGGCCGATGTTCGGCGCCTATGGCAAGAGCCGCACGAACTCCTCCGTCACCTTCGTCTCGCAGGCCTCGCTCGATGGCGGGTTGGCGGCCAGGCTCGGCGTTGCCAAACAGCTCGTCGCCGTCAAGAACACCCGCGGCGGCATCGGCAAGGCATCGATGATCCACAACAACCTGACGCCGCATGTCGAGGTCGATCCGGAGACCTACGAAGTGCGGGCCGATGGCGAGCTCCTCACCTGCGAGCCGGCGACGGTTCTGCCGATGGCGCAGCGTTATTTCCTGTTCTGAGCGGCAAACGATTTTGTCTCGAAAAAGCGGTAGCTGGCGGGCCTTCAAGTGGACCGCCTACGGGGTGTCGGGTCTTGTCCTGGCAGTCGTCCTCGGGATGGTCGTGCCGCGACCGCTGTTGCCGAAGACGGCCACGGCCGCTGCGGTTGAGCCGGCTGTTGCCGGCGAACGCGTCCTGATCCTCGCCAGTCCGATCCACACCGATATCGCCATTCCCCTCAATGACGAGACGCGGACGCGGTTTGCCTTCGCCGGCGAGGCAGGCGTGCCTCTGGATCACCCGGAGGCGCGATGGCTGATCTTCGGCTGGGGTGGCCGCTCGTTCTACCTGGAAACGCCGACATGGTCGGAGCTGAAGCCAATGCCGGTCTTGAGGGCGCTGGCGCTCGACCGTTCCGTTATGCATGTCGATATTGCCGGGGCGATCGTCGAACCCCAGCCGTCGGTTACGAGCGTTGACCTCAAGCGCGCCGAGTTCGAGAAGCTGATGACGTTCATCTCCGGAAGCTTTGCCAGGAACGGCGGCGCCGTCTTTCCGATCGAGGGCTTTTCCTATGGTTATGCCGACCGCTTCTTTGAGGCGGAGGGCAGCTTCAATGCACTGTTTGGATGCAACACCTGGACGGCGCGGGCATTGAGAGAAGCCGGACTGCAGACGGGGTTCTGGAATCCCTTGCCTTCCACTCTTGGCCTGTCCCTGCGGCTACACAACTGAGACATTGTCCGCGCCGGTTCGGGATCGCCACAGGCATGCGCTTGTCGCATGTCTGCCATGCGCGGGTGTGAATCGACGCCTTTCGTGCTGCACCGCAGCGGAATTTCCGGTAGGAAACGAGCTGATATTTTCCTCGATCGCGACTGTTCTCCCAAGGCCGCTCGCAATCGAGTGCCTGCACTGAAGGAGATGACCATGCTCGGCAGAAAAGTACCCTCCGTAACGTTCCGCACCCGCGTTCGCGATGAAGCCGTCGGCGGCTCCAACCCGTTCCGTTGGCACGACGTTTCCTCCGACGATTACTTCGCCGGCAAGCGTGTCGTGTTGTTTTCGCTGCCGGGCGCCTTCACGCCCACCTGCTCGACCTTCCAGCTGCCCGACTTCGAAAAGCTGACGGCCGAGTTCCGCTCCGAAGGCGTTGACGAAATCTACTGCATCTCGGTCAACGACGCCTTCGTGATGAACGCCTGGGGCAAGTCGCAGAGCCTCGAGAACGTCAAGCTGATCCCCGATGGCTCGGGCGAGTTCACCCGCAAGATGGGCATGCTCGTCGCCAAGGATAATCTCGGCTTCGGCATGCGCTCCTGGCGCTATGCTGCCGTTGTCAACAACGGTGTCGTCGAACAGTGGTTCGAAGAGGAAGGCTACTCCGACAATTGCGACAGCGATCCCTACGGCGTTTCCTCGCCGCAGAACATTCTCGAGACGCTGAAGTCGCAGAAGCTCGCAGCCTGATCCGGCTGACGACGGATCGATTTTTGAAACCCCGGTGCTAGCGCCGGGGTTTTTTCTTGCTACAGTGCCAGGCAGAAAAGATGTCGAGGGTTCAATGGTTTACATTATTGCATATCTGACGGCGCACCCGGGCAAGGGCGTGGAAATCCTGACGCTGGCCGAGCCCCTGATCGAAGGAACGCGGCGGGAGGCAGGCTGCATCAGCTACGAGCTCTATCAAAAGCCTGCCGATCCCGACGCGCTGGTGTTTGTCGAAACCTGGAAGGACAAGGCCGCGGTCGACGCCCATTTTGCCGAGCCGCATCTGAAGGCGTTCCAGGTCGCGACGGCGGATCTGCTGGTCGAAGCGCGCATCGAGCTCGTGCACCCGGAAAAGGTCGAGGTGCTCTGAGATGCCCTATCGGTCGACCGAGGTACTTTCGCCCGGACCCAGGGACGAGGCGCCGTTGCACAGCATCACCTTGGCCCACGATGCGCGGCATCTGCGCCGCAAGCTGCTGCATCTCGAAAACGACGATGTCGTCATGCTTGACCTGAAGGAAGCGGTGATGCTGGCCGACGGCGACCTGCTGGTGCTCGAGGGTGGCGGTCATATCCGCATCGTTGCGGCATCCGAAGCGCTTTACGAGATCCGTCCGCGCGACCCGTTGCATCTCGTCGAACTGGCCTGGCATCTGGGCAATCGCCACCTCCCGGCGCAGATCGAGACAGGCCGCATCCTGATTTCCCGCGATCCGGTCATTCGGGCGATGCTTGAGGGGCTGGGGGCGGCGGTCGTCGAAATCTCCGAGCCGTTCCATCCGCTGCGCGGCGCTTATCACGCGGCCGGAGGCCACGATCACGGCCACCACCATCACCATGGCTGAACGGGTCGACACGCAGGCGCTGCTTCGCCTCGTGACCTGGCTGTCGCCGGCTTTCCCGGTCGGCGCCTTCTCCTATTCGAACGGGTTGGAGCAGGCAGTTCACGATGGCCATGTCAGCGATATCGAGAGCCTGCGGCTGTGGCTGGAGACGCTTCTTTGCCACGGATCCGGCTGGAACGATGCGGTGCTGCTTGGCGAAGCCTATCGCGGTTTCGGCGAGCCGGTGCAGCTTCAATCCGTGATCGAGCTTGCCGAGGCGATGGCGGCAAGTTGCGAACGGCACATGGAAACCATGCTGCAGGGCGAAGCCTTTCTGGCGGCAGCGCGGCATTGGCCGCACACCGTGCTCGATCGGCTGGGAGAAAGAACCGCCTATCCGGTCGCCGTCGGTGCGGTTGCGGGTGCCCACGCCACAGGCCTCGAGCCGGCGATTGCCGCCTATCTGCATGCGTCCGTATCCAATGCCGTATCGGTGGCCATTCGCTGCGGCGTCACCGGCCAACGTGACGGCGTCGGGCTGATCGCAGCCCTTGAGCCGACCATCGCTGCAGTGGCGCGAAAGGCGAGCGCCGCATCGCTGGAAGACCTTGGCTCGGCCACGATCGCAGCCGATATTTCATCTCTCAGACACGAGACCCTGCATTCGCGGCTGTTCCGCTCGTAAGCGTGCGCGGCCATAGAGCGTTTCCAGTTCGGACGGAGACGTGGAAACGCTCTATCTCTTTGTTTTTACGCGTTTCCTAGCGGAGAAGGTTTCACGCTTTTCCTGGAAATGCTCTAGAAAGGAACGTCACATGGCATCGAAGAATGGTCCCCTGCGTGTCGGCATCGGCGGGCCTGTCGGTTCGGGTAAGACGGCGCTGACGGACAAGCTCTGCAAGGCGATGCGGGAGAATTACTCGGTCGCGGTCGTGACCAACGACATCTACACCAAGGAAGATGCCGAAGCGCTGGTGCGCATGCAGGCGCTGCCGTCGGACCGCATCGTCGGCGTCGAGACCGGCGGATGCCCGCACACGGCTATCCGCGAGGATGCGACAATCAACTTGCAGGCAATCGCCGATCTCAACCGTCGCTTTCCCGATCTCGATATCGTCTTCATCGAATCCGGCGGCGACAATCTGGCCGCCACCTTCTCGCCTGATCTGGCCGACCTGACGATCTATGTCATCTCCGTCTGCCAGGGCGAGGAAATCCCGCGCAAGGGCGGGCCGGGCATCACCAAATCTGACCTGCTTGTCATCAACAAGCGGGATCTGGCGCCCTATGTCGGCGCCGACCTCGACGTCATGGATCGTGACGCGACCCGGATGCGGGCGGAAAAGCCCTTTGTCTTCACCGACATGAAACGCGGCGACGGCGTCAACCGGATCGTCGATTTCCTGACGCTGCATGGCGGGCTTAGCTCGAGGTAGCGCCTGGGTCGAGCCGGGGCCACAGGGAGGAATGGTCGTCCTTCGTGATCGTGGGCGACGAGATTCCGCTTTTGCGTTGTGGCCTGCTGCGACCGCTAGCTAGAGCGCTTCCGATTTAGACGGAACCGCACAAACGCTCTATCTCTTTGTTTTTACGCATTTCCGGACGGAAAACCGCTTCGCACTTTTCCTGGAAATGCTCTAGAACCGTTCCAGCGCCTGACGGTCGTGGATCTCGATCATGCGTCCTTTAACGGTGACGCCGGAGCGGCGAAGAGCCGAAAAGGCCCGCGACAGCGCCTCTGGCGCCAGGCCCAGCTTGCCCGCCAGCACATTCTTCTGGAACGGCAGCCGGAACGAGAAGGTCGTCGAGCCATCCGGGCAGTGACCGAGGATGTAGCTCGCGACCCGCTGTGGCGCCGTCAGAAGACGATCCTCTGCCAGGCAGTCCTCGGCCATCTGGCCATGACGGCAGAGCAGCTCCATCAGCGCCTGGGCAATATCCGGATGCTGCTCGGCGAGCTTGCGCAGATTGCGGCTGTCGAGGCGGGCGATGGTCGAGGACCCGATGGCCTGTGCGTTGGCGGTGGCGCGGTGCCCGAGGAACATGGCGCTTTCACCGAAGAGCTCACCCTTTGGAAAGACGGCGATGTCGGCCTCGCGCCCATCCTTGCCGAGCCGGTAGACGCGCACAAGGCCGGACAGGACGCAGAAGACGCTGTCAATGGGTTCGTCCTGATGAAACAGAATGTCGTGTTCTTCGTGGTTCGTTACGACGGCGCCTTCGAGAACGGCATCGGATGCTGTCGGTGACAGCTTCTCGAAGAAGCGGGAGCCCAGCAGCACCGCTCTGTCATTCGAGTTCAATCGCAAGGTCTTCATCACACCGGCCCTGAGGTAAAGTCTAGAGCGTTTCCGCCTTAGAAGGAGCACGAAAACGCTCTTGCTCCCCGTTTTTACGCATCTCCCGACGAAAAGCTGCTTCGCACTTTCCTGGAAATGCTCTGGTGTCAGGGTAACCGGGCTTTTGAAACGTCAATTGACCTCGATCAAACAATTCTCACAAAAAAGCCCGCACCGGTGGGTGCGGGCCCGATTTTCAGGTGATTTTTGGCCACTATTCGGCAGCGAGCGCCGGATGATTGATTACCTTGCCCGTTTGCTTGCCTTTCGACTGCCCGTCCTCAATCGTTTTCAGGCGCTCTTCCAGGCCCTCGATCGTCTTGCCCTGGTCGTTGACGAATTCGGTCAACGCCTCGCGGTCGAGCGGCAGGTTTTCCTCGTCCTTCTTGCCGACGAGGCGGCCGAAGATCCAGGCGAGCAGGCGCGACAGATCATCCATGATCAGGAAGAAGGACGGTACCACGACGAGGCTGAGGATCGTCGAGACGATGATGCCGCCGATGACCGCGATCGCCATCGGCGCCCGGAACGAACCACCTTCGCCGACGCCGAGTGCTGAGGGCAGCATGCCCGCCGACATGGCGATCGAGGTCATGATGATCGGGCGGGCGCGCTTGCGGCCCGCTTCGATCATTGCCTGCGTGCGATCCATGCCGTGGTGCATCATCTCGATACCGAAATCGACCAGCAGGATCGCGTTCTTGGTGACGATGCCCATCAGCATGAGGATACCGATCAGAACCGGCATCGACAGCGAGTTCTGCGTCAGGATCAGGCCGGCAGCGACACCGCCCATGGCAAGCGGCAGCGAGAACAGGATGGTGAAGGGCTGGATCACATCCTTGAACAGCAGGATCAGCACCACCAGCACCAGCATCAGGCCGAGCAGCATGGCATTGACGAAGCTTTCCTGCATCTCCTCCTCGACCTCGGCGTCACCGCTCTTGAGGAGTTGAACCGTGCTCGGCATCTCGGCATCGTTTGCAATCTGCTCGAACCGTGCAGAGGCGGTGTTCAGCGCCACGCCGATCGGGAGATCGGCGCCAAGTGCAACGACACGGTTGCGATCGTAACGTTTGATCGAACTCGGGCCTTCTGAATAGTTGATATCGGCAACGCTCGACAGCGGCACCGTCAAGCCCGAAGCGGTCTGGATCTTCAGGTTGCGGATCGCGGCGATATCCGTGCGGAAGTCACGGTTGATCTGGACGCGGATCGGTATGAGCCGACCATCGAGGGCAATCTTCGTCAGCGCCGCGTCGATATCGCCGATTGTGGCAACACGGATGACTTCCGAGATTTGCGCGGTGGTAATGCCAAGGCGTGACATCTGCTCGTCACGCGGACGGATCTGCAACTCTGGACGGGGCAGGGCGCCGTCAGGGCTGACATTGGCCAGGAGTGGATCGCTGCGCAGCTTGGCTTCGAGAATTGCAACGGCCTGGTCCAGATCCGTCTCGTTGTTCGAGAGCAGGTTGAAGGACAGCTCTCGCTCACCGCGGTCGTTGAGCTTGATGACCCGGACGTCCGGAATATCCCGGACGCGGGCAAAGATTTCCTTTTCGATCTGGGCCTGAGGAATGATGCGGCCATCTGGCTCAAGCTTCGGCAGGTATTGGCCGATGACCGGCAGGCCGCCAATGACGTCGTTGACGATCTTGTTGAGAAGCGAGTGGTCGCGCTTTTCCAGCAGCACCGTCACGGTAGCCCGGCGCAGTTCCAGGTCGCCCTTGGGTGAGGCACCGCCGAGCACGAAGACGCTGTCCACGCCCTCGAGGTCCTTGACCCTCTCATAGATCTGCGCGGTCGTGCGGTCCGTGTCTTCGAGCATGGCATCCGGGGCCAGTTCGACGGAGAGGCTGACGCGCGACGTGTCGTCCGGGGGCAGGAAGCCGCCGGGCACGAACAGGAACAGCGCGGCCATGGAGGCCACGGTGACGCCGATGGCGATGAGCACCGTTAGGTAGCGCATGTACCAGCGCTTCGTGGTTGCATGAACCAGGCGCGTATACTTGCGCATCAGGTAGCCGTCTTCGAGATGATGTCCATCAAGTTTGGATGGACGCATCAGATAGGCGGCCATGACGGGCGTGATCAGCCGTGCAACCAGCAGCGAGAAGAACACCGAGACGGCGACAGTCAGGCCGAACTGGATGAAGTACTGGCCAACGATGCCCGGCATGAACGACACCGGTATGAACACCGCGATGATCGTGAACGTGGTCGCGATAACCGCAAGGCCGATTTCGTCTGCTGCTTCGATCGCCGCCCGATAGGGCGACTTGCCCATATGGATATGCCGCTCGATGTTCTCGATCTCGACGATCGCGTCATCGACGAGAATGCCGGTCGCCAGCGTCAGCGCCAGGAAGCTGACGAGATTGAGCGAGAAGCCGAGCAGTTCCATGACCCAGAAGGTCGGTACCGCCGAGAGCGGCAGGGCGACGGCGCAAATCAGCGTGGCGCGCCAGTTTCGCAGGAACAGCATGACGACGATGACGGCAAGCAGTGCGCCTTCCATCAGCGTATGCAGGGCCGCTTCATAGTTGCCGTAGGTGAAGTAGACGGAATCGTCGACCATCTCGATGGTGACGTCAGGGTTGGCCGCGCGGATCTTTTCCAGCGACTTGGCAACGGTTTCGGCAACGCTGACTTCACTGGCACCCTTGGCCCGGAAGACCGCGAAGGTGACGCCGGGATTGCCGTTGAAGCGCGAAAAGGAGCGGGGCTCCTCATAGGTATCGGTCACGGTGCCGAGTTCGGAAAGACGCACGAAGCGACCGCTTGGCACCGAGATCATCGTGTTGGCAAGCTGGTCGACATTGCGGGCGTCGCCGAGCGTACGGATCGCCTGTTCGCTGCCGCCCACCTGACCGCGGCCGGAGCCCAGGTCCATGTTCATGCGTCGAAGCTGGCCATTGACGTCGGCGGCGGTGATCCCCAGCGAATTCAGCTTGTCCTCGCTAAGCTCGACGCGAACCTCGCGGTCGGCACCGCCGTAGCGATCGACCCGGCCGATGCCGCTCTTGCCCTGAATTTCGCGCTTGATGACGTCGTCAACGAACCACGAGAGTTCTTCCAGCGACATGCCCGGTGCAGAGACGGAGAAGCTCTGGATCGCCTGGCCTTCGACGTCGACCTTGGAGACGATGGGCTCTTCGATCGAGGTGGGCAGGTCGCCGCGGATGCGGTCGATGGCGTCCTTGACGTCCTGGACGGCCTGGGTCGTGGGTACTTCCATACGGAAGATCACGGCCGTGGTCGATGTGCCGTCGTTGATCGTCGACTGGATATGGTCGACGCCGGTGACGCTGGCGACCGCGTCCTCGATTTCCTTGGTGACCTGGGTTTCGAGTTCGGCCGGCGAGGCACCGCTCTGCGCCACGCTGATCGACACGATCGGCACGTCGATGTTGGGGAAGCGGGTGATCGGCAGGCTGAAGAACGACTGATAGCCGAGCACCAGCAGCACGAAGAAGGCGAGGATCGGAGCGATCGGATTTCGGATGGACCAGGCTGAGAAGTTCATGGTCACGGTTCCTGTCAGTTGGTCGCTGGTTGCGCTGGTTTGACGGGGTTGATGCGGTCGCCGTCGCGCACATAGGCGCCGGCCCTGGCGACAACCTCTTCGCCGGCCTTCAACCCCTCGACCACCTCGACGAACTTGCCATCGGAGATGCCGGTCGTCACCGGGATGATGTTGACCACACCGTTGTCGACCTTGCGCACGATGGTCTTGCCGTTCTCATTGGTAACCGCCGTTTGCGGCAGAACGACAGCTGTTTTCTCTTCGGCGGTGATGATGGCGCTGGCATACATGCCGGAGCGTGCCTTGGCGGTGTCCTTGAGGCTGATGAACACGGTGCCGAGCCGGGAAACGGGATCGACCGTCGGGGCGATCAGGCGGATGGCGCCCTCGACCTTGGTGTTCCCGCCGGCAAGCGTGATCGTCGCCGGCTGGCCGACGGCAAGCTTGATGATGTCGGCTTCGGCGACATCCGCTTTCATCTCGATCGCGCCATCGCGGATCATCGCAAACAGCGGTTCGCCGCTGCCATTGGCGATCGCACCGATCTTGGCGTTCTTGGCGGAAATGACGCCGGCGACCGGGGCCTTGACCTCGGTGCGGGTGAGGCGAAGATCGATGTCGTCGATCTGGGACTGCGCCACCTTGATATCGGCCTTGGAGACCGCAGCGGCCTGTTCGGCGGAGCGGACCCGGGCACGGGTGGCCGCGGCAAGAGCGCGGACGCGATCGGCTTCCGCCGTCGAAACGGTGCCGTTCTTGGCAAGCTCCGCGTTGCGATCGCTGACGCGTGTCGCTTCTTCGGAATTGGCCTTTGCTTCGCTAAGTTGAGCGGTGAGCTGCGCCAGCCCGGCTTCCGCCTTGGCGAGCGCCGCTTCGAGCTGGCTCTTTTCAAGCCGCAGCGCGTCGTCGTTGAGAACCACCAGCACGCTGCCTGCTTCGACCTTGTCGCCGATATCGACATTGAGCGAGCGGATCGACAAGCCCTCGACCAGCGGCGCGACATAGATCTGCTCAACCGCCTGTATCGTCCCGGTTGCAACGACGCGATCGCTGATCGACTGATCGACTGCCTCGGTCACGACGATCGACGGCAGGCTCTGCGCGGGCTGCGCCTTGGCTGGTTCCTCGGCAAATGCACTTGAAAACGGAGCAATCATCATCGCAACGCAAACGCTGAGAGCAGGTAATACTTTCTGAGCCATCGGCTTTACAATCCTGGCAACGGAAACGACATAAAAAGGAACTGTGCCTTCGCAGGCCGGATCCCAATGCAATCAAGCGATTTTCAGTTTCGCCGACGCTTGTCTTCGCGGATTAAGCGAAACAAGGCATAGGCGCACGGCCATTTTCATTCATGCGCCACTCGCACGGTATCAGACCGTGAGCGCGGGCAGGACGGGGAGAGGCTCCCGCAGGCAAACTATTCGGAAAAATCAACTCCTCCGTGTTGCTTGCCTCCAACAAACATCCGCGCCTATGTAATCTTCACATCATCTGCTTACAAGTGCGGTGAAGTGATGGTTCCTCAATATTTCTTCCGTTCTGCAATCTTGGTTGCAATCTCGACACGATCTTGACAATCGAGGCGCATCAACGGCCCGTTGGCCCCGAATTGCCACCCCCACGCCCGGAAATTCGAGGCAACCTTAGCGGGCCATGAAAGGCCTGCACGCAAACGGAAGAGGGCCGCGCGATGGCTGTCGCGCGACCCTCTTCTGTCATTCGGTTTGTTTTCTTCCTACTTCAACGCGGCGTCGGTGATCTCGTGCGTCCAGGCGCCTTCCGGCTCCTTGGAGATGACCGGATCGGAACCGCCCGAAAGCAGCGACTGCACGGTGCGCTTGTAGTCGGCTTCATCCAGGGCGCCGTTCGAACCGGCGGTCAGCTTGGCCACTTCGCCCATCATGCGCTTCTGGTGCTTTTCGGTCTGGGCACCGGTTGAGTCATTCTCGAGAACGATGTCGGCTGCTTCATCCGGGTTCTGTTCGGCATACTTCCAGCCCTTCATCGAGGCGCGCACGAACTTGACCATCTTTTCCTTGAAGGCCGCATCCTTGAGCTTGTCTTCGAGCACGTAGAGGCCATCTTCGAGTGTCGCCACGCCCTGGTCTTCATACTGGAATGTCACGAGATCGTCCGGCTTGATGCCGGCATCGATGACCTGCCAGTACTCGTTGTAGGTCATGGTCGAGATGCAGGCCGCCTGCTTCTGGATCAGCGGATCGACGTTGAAGCCCTGCTTCAGGACGGTCACGCCTTCCGGGCCGCCGTCCGTCGGGATCTTCAGATGCGACATCCACGACAGGAACGGATACTCGTTGCCGAAGAACCAGACGCCAAGCGTGTGTCCCTTGAACTTGTCCGGGCTGGTGACGCCGCTCTCCTTGAGGCAGGTCAGCATCATGCCCGACTTCTTGAACGGCTGAGCGATGTTGACGAGCGGCACGCCCTTTTCGCGGGTGGCAAGGGCTGACGGCATCCAGTCGACGACGACGTCGGCGCCTCCGCCGGCAATCACCTGCGCGGGCGCGATATCCGGGCCGCCGGGCTTGATATCGACGTCGAGCCCTTCTTCTTCGTAGAAGCCCTTGTCCTTGGCGACGTAGTAGCCGGCAAACTGCGCCTGCGTGACCCATTTCAGCTGCAGTGTCACCTTGTCGGCGGCTTCGGCATGGAATGCTGCGAGCGAAAAGACGCCTGCGGCGAGAAGCGATGCAAGTCTCTTGTTCATGTCAGTTCCCTCTTGTTTTTGTTTCATTGTGTTTGAAGTAGGCAATTCGGGACGGAAAACCGTTTCACACTTTTCCTGGAATTGCTCCACGGTGTTCTCAGGCGCGCCCTCCGCGAATGGAAGGATGCCAGAAGGTGACGGCGCGCTCGATGAGCGCCACCACCCCGTAGAAGGCCGAACCTGCCACCGCCGCGACGGCGATTTCGGCCCAGACCATGTCGACGTTCATGCGGCCCACTTCCGTGGAGATCCGGAACCCCATGCCGACAATGGGTGTCCCGAAGAATTCGGCGACGATGGCGCCGATCAGCGCCAGGGTGGAGTTGATCTTGAGCGCGTTGAAGATGAACGGCCAGGCGGCCGGCAGGCGCAGCTTGACGAGCGTCTGCCACCAGGAGGCGGCATAGGTGCGCATCAGGTCGCGCTCCATGTGGCTGGACGCTGCCAGTCCGGCGATGGTGTTCACCAGCATCGGGAAGAACGTCATGATGACGACGACGGCGACCTTGGACTGCCAGTCGAAGCCGAACCACATGACCATGATCGGCGCAACGCCGATGACCGGCAGCGCCGAGACGAAGTTGCCGAGCGGCAGCAGCCCCTTTTGCAGGAATGGCGAGCGATCGATGAGGATGGCGACGACGAAACCAAGGCCGCAACCGAGGGCATAGCCTGTTAGCACCGCCTTCAGGAATGTCTGGCGGAAGTCTGCCGCCAGTGTTGGCAGCGAGTTGATCAGGCGCTGCCAGATCATCGACGGTGCCGGCAGCAGGACGGAGGGTACGGAAAAGCCGCGCACGATGCCTTCCCAGAGCACCAGCAGGGTGATGCCGAAGAGGAGCGGTACGGCGAAATGTGCGGCCCGGTTGGCGGCTTCGCTTTGAAACCGCTGGCGCACCAGCCATTCGTTGAAGGCCCAGGCCGCAAGCCAGAAGACGACGGCACCAATCAGGATCGGAAGATTCATGGCTTGGCCCCCATGCGCTTCAGGACGGCGGTGTGTGCAAAGCCGACGATCATGACCAGCACCGCCGCAAGCGCTGCCGCCATGAACAGCGCCGACCAGATCTGCACCGTCTGGCCATAATAGGAACCGGCGAGCAGGCGCGCGCCGAGGCCGGCTACGGCACCTGTCGGCAGTTCGCCGACGATGGCGCCGACGAGCGAAATTGCGACGGCAACCTTCAGCGAGGTGAAGAGATAGGGCATCGATGACGGCCAGCGCAGCTTCCAGAAGGCCTGCGCTTGCGAGGCATTGTATGTGTGCATCAGATCGAGTTGGATCGCCTCGGGGCTGCGCAGGCCCTTCACCATACCGACGACCACGGGGAAGAACGAGAGATAGGTCGAGATCAGCGCCTTCGGCAAAAGCCCGGAGATGCCGATCGCGTTGAGGACGACGATGATCATCGGCGCGATGGCGAGGATCGGGATCGTCTGGCTGGCGATCACCCAGGGCATCAGCGACCGGTCCATGGCGCGGTTGTGCACGATGCCGATGGCCAGGAGAATGCCGAGTACAGCGCCGATGCCGAAACCGAGCAGAGTGGCCGAAAGCGTGATCCAGGCGTGATAGACCAGGCTGCGTTTCGAGGTGATCGGCTTGTTGACGGTCGTATCCCAGATCTCGGCGATAACCTGGTGCGGTGCCGGCAGAACGGGGCGCTCCTGCGCCATGGTGTTGTGAACGATCTGCGAGAAACTGATCTCGGTGCCGGCGCGGGCAGCGGTGTCGCGCTCGAACGGCGCGTTCAGGAACACGACTGCAATGTACCAGACCACGATCAACAGCGCGACGACGGTGCCGACTGGCAAGAGCTTGTCCCTGAGGAAGCTTTCTTCTCTCATCGTCATGCCTTTCCGCTCGCCGGCAGCAAAATCAGGCCCATGGCGGCGATGCCGAGCATGACGCCGGCCGCCTGGGTGAGGCTCAGCTTTTCGCCGAAGACGGCAAAGGCAATGATGTTGACGAGAACCAATTGCACGATGGCTGACAACGAGATTGCAAGGCCAAGCCCGCCGTCGCGCATCAGCTTCACCATGATGATGTTGCCGACCATGTAGAGCCCGAGGGCCAGAACCAGCACGCCGACATGGCTGTTGGAGACATAGGCGCGCGAAGCCGTCGCGCCGCCGAGAAAAATGGTCGTGGCAAGCAGCAGCCAGAGGACATAGGCAAGGTTCATGGCCGTACCCCCGCTCCACGCCAATGGTAGAGAATGTCAGGCAGGCCTTCCTCGTTGTCGCCATCGGTGCGGCTTACGGCAGAGAAGCCCTGGCGTTCGTAGAAGCGCTGGGCGTTGCCGTTTGCCTCGAAGGTCCAGAGGTTCAACTCTGTTGCGGACAGCGACCTCGCGGTCTTGAGCAGATTGCTGCCGACGCCCACGCCGCGGTGGACGTCGTCGACATAAAGCGCCGTTACATAATGATCACTTGAGAGCGCCATGAAGCCTGCGACCCGGTCGTTGCGCTCGGCAACGATCACGGTCCGCTCGGGAAAGACCGTCTCGAGATAATATCGCTCGACGTCGGCATGCTGGTGTATCCGCGGCATCCACGGCGTCGCGTCGATCCAGCGGTTGAGAATGTCGGCGCAGGCACTCATGTCGGCCCGTGTTGCAGGACGGCAAATGGTCGAAGACGCCCCGCTATTCCTCATAGCTGTGCCCCGCTCTCAGGCCCTCGCGCACGCGATGGGCGACCTCGAGAAACTCAGGCGTTTCGCGAATGCCGAGCGGGCGCTCTCGCGGCAAGGGCGATTCGATGATGTCGGTGACGCGGCCGGGGCGAGGGCTCATCACCACGATCCTGGTGGAGAGATAGACCGCTTCGGGAATGGAATGCGTGACGAAACAGATGGTCTTGTTGGTACGGGCCCAGAGCTTCAACAGCTGCTCGTTCAGATGATCACGAACAATCTCGTCAAGCGCGCCGAAGGGCTCGTCCATCAGGAGAAGATCGGCGTCGAAGGCAAGCGCGCGGGCGATCGACGCGCGCTGCTGCATGCCGCCCGACAGTTGCCATGGGTATTTCTTGCCGAAACCGGCGAGGTTGACGAGATCCAGCGTGCGGTCGATGCGCGCCTTCTGCTCCTGCCTGTTGTAGCCCATGATTTCGAGCGGCAGGGCGATGTTCTTCTCGATGGTGCGCCAGGGATAGAGGGCGGCCGCCTGAAAGACATAGCCGTAGGCGCGTTGCCGCCGCGCTTCCTCGGGCGTCATGCCATTGACGGTGATCGTACCGGAGGTCGCCTTTTCCAGATCGGCGATGACGCGCAGGAACGTCGTCTTGCCGCAGCCGGAGGGGCCGATGAAGGAAACGAAATCCCCCTTGGTCACATCCAGATTGACGCCGGTCAGGGCGTTCACCGGGCCGTCGGCGGTCTCGAAGGTCAGACAGAGGTCCCGGGCCGAAACCACGGATGCGGTATTGGACGTCATCGGCGAATACTCATTCTGGCTTGGCTGTGTCAGACTGCTATCCGGACCGGCAACATGCAATCGCGGATTTGTAAGCGGAGCCGTTTGCTGCTGGTTTTTCAGGGAATTCTGGAGAACAGTCATGTCTCGATCATCCAATCCTGGCTGTCGCGTGGTTCGCCCCGGCAGCGGACATGCCGGAAAGCAGGGGCTCAGCTATTTCGAGGGCATCGCGGCGGAAACCGTTGGGGCGACCGGCATCTGCATGCACCTCCTGACAATCCCGCCCGGCGCCCGTGCCAAGGCGCATCTGCACGAGGACCATGAGACGGCGATCTACGTGCTGTCGGGCGAGGCGCACACTTGGTTCGGCGAGCGGCTCGAGGAGCATGCCGTCGTTCGCGCCGGCGAGATGTTCTACATTCCGGCCGGCGTGCCGCACCTGCCGGCAAACCTCTCCGATGCACCCTGTTCGGCCGTGATCGCCCGCACCGACCCCAATGGGCAGGAAAGCGTCGTCCTCTTGCCGGAGCTTGACGCTCTCGTGCCCGGGTGACGCGACCAGCAAACGCGCCGAAGCGTCCCGCCGGTGCGGCGGAACATGTCCGGTGGGACAGAGTGGTGGGAAGACGTGCAGGCCGTGAAGCACGGGGATCACACGCCTGTTGCCGGGATGCCGCTGCGCTGGACGGCGCGGGGGGCGGTGACTTCCTTCCAGGTGGTGAGCGCGGTGCTGACGGCCGGGAACGGATCGCGGCGGACGAATTCGCCATGGCCCTCGCGCGTCTTGACCGTGTTTTCCTCGATGGCGACGACGCCGCGCGTCAGCGTGTAACGCGGCAGGCCCTTTACTTCCTTGCCCTCGAAGACGTTGTAGTCGATCGCCGACTGCTGGTTCTTGGCCGAGATCGTCTTCGACCGCTTCGGATCCCAGACCACCAGGTCGGCGTCGGCGCCGACGAGAACAGCGCCCTTCTTCGGGTAGATGTTGAGGATCTTGGCGATGTTCGTCGACGTGACGGCCACGAACTCGTTCATGGTGATGCGGCCGGTGTTGACGCCGTGGGTCCACAGCATCGGCATGCGATCTTCAAGCCCGCCGGTGCCATTGGGGATCTTGGTGAAATCGCCGACGCCGGAGCGCTTCTGCTCTGAGGTAAAGGCGCAATGGTCGGTCGCGACCACCTGCAGCGAACCGGATGCGAGGCCGGCCCAGAGACTATCCTGGTGCAGCTTGTTGCGGAACGGCGGCGACATCACGCGGCGGGCGGCGTGGTCCCAGTCCTTGTTGAAATATTCGGTTTCGTCGAGCGTCAGGTGCTGGATCAGCGGTTCGCCGAAGACGCGCATGCCCTTGGCGCGGGCTCGGCGGATTGCTTCATGCGCCTGTTCGCAGGAGGTGTGGACGATGTAGACCGGGCTGCCCGCCATGTCGGCGATCATGATCGCCCGGTTGGTTGCCTCGCCCTCGACTTCGGCCGGCCGCGAATAGGCATGCGCCTCCGGGCCGTTGTTGCCTTCCGCCAGCAGCTTCGCCTGCAATTGGGCAACCACGTCGCCGTTTTCCGCGTGGACGAGCGGCAGCGCACCCAGGCCGGCACAGCGCTGGAAGGACGAGAACATCTCGTCGTCGTCGACCATCAACGCGCCCTTATAGGCCATGAAGTGCTTGAAGGTGTTGATGCCTTTGTCCCTGACGATGGTCTCCATCTCGTTGAAGACCTGCTCGCTCCACCAGGTGATCGCCATGTGGAAGGAATAGTCGCAGTTGGCGCGGGTCGACTTGTTGTGCCACATATCCAGCGCTTCGAGCAGCGACTGGTTGGGCGAGGGCAGGGCGAAATCCACGACCATGGTCGTGCCGCCGGCGAGTGCTGCCCGGGTGCCACTTTCGAAATCGTCGGAAGAGTAGGTACCCATGAAGGGCATTTCGAGGTGGGTGTGCGGGTCGATGCCGCCGGGCATGACGAAACAGCCGCTGGCGTCGAGCGTTTCGTCGCCTTTGAGGTCCGGGCCGATCTCGATGATCCTGCCGTCTTCAATCTTCACGTCCGCCTTGTAGGTCAGATCGGCGGTGACGATGGTTCCACCCTTGATGACAGTGCTCATTGATTTTCATCCTCGCGATTGTGCTTCCGGTGGCCCTTGGGCCGCCACGAAAAAGGGCGGAACTTTCGTCCCGCCCGCAAACTCATTCGACGATTTCGGCCGTTTCAACGACGGCGTGGAAGAGGACGTCGGCGCCGGCGCCGGCCCACTCCTTTGAGATGTCCTCCGCCTCGTTGTGGCTGAGGCCTCCGACGCAGGGGCACATGACCATGGTCGCGGGCGCGACCTTGGCTGCCCAGCAGGCATCGTGTCCGGCACCTGAGATCAGGTTCATGTGGCTGTAGCCGAGCCTTTCGGCGGCGTTGCGCACGGCAGTGACGAGTTTCGGATCGAAGGTCACCGGTTCGAAGTGGCCGATGGCCTCGACGGAGCAGCCGACGCCGAGCGCATCGGCGATCTCAGGCGCTTCCGCCTCGATCTTGGCGCGCATGCGGTCGAGCTTGGCCTTGTCGGGCGAGCGGATATCGACGGTGAAGACGACCTTGCCGGGCAGCACGTTGCGCGAGTTGGGCGAGAAGACCACCTGACCGACGCCGCCGACGGCGCCCGGCTGGTTTTCCATCGCCACGCCCTGAACCATCTCGATGATCCGCGACATGGCCAGGCCGGCATTGACGCGCATGTTCATCGGGGTCGAGCCGGTATGCGCCTCGCGCCCGGTCAGTGTGAACTCCAGCCACCACAGGCCCTGACAATGGGTGACGACGCCGATATCCTTGTTTTCGGCCTCGAGGATAGGGCCTTGCTCGATGTGATATTCGAAATAAGCGTGCATCTTGCGGGCGCCGACCTCTTCGTCGCCGACCCAGCCGATGCGCTTCAGTTCGTCGCCGAAGGCCTTTCCTTCCGGGTCCTTGCGGGCGTAGGCAAATTCCTGGCTGTGCACGCCGGCAAAAACGCCGGAGGCGAGCATCGCCGGCGCAAAGCGCGCGCCTTCCTCGTTGGTCCAGTTGGTGACGACAATGGGGTGCCTGGTCTTGATGCCGAGATCGTTCATCGAGCGCACGACCTCGAGGCCCGAGAGCACGCCGAGCACGCCGTCGAACTTGCCGCCGGTCGGCTGGGTATCGAGATGAGAGCCGACATACACAGGAAGGGCATCCGGGTCGGTGCCGGGCCGGGTGAAAAACATGTTGCCCATGGTGTCGACGCCCATGGTCAGGCCGGCCTGATCGCACCAGGACTGGAAGAGCTTGCGGCCCTCGCCATCCTCGTCGGTCAGCGTCTGGCGGTTGTTGCCGCCGGCGATGCCCGGGCCGATCTTGGCCATGTCCATTAACGTATCCCACAGGCGGTCGGCATTGACGCGCATGTTCTCGCCAGGTGCTGCCACGGCGGTCTCCTCATTTTTTTGGGCGGCACCTTGGGTGGTGCATGCCCCTCACGTTCCCTTGGTCAAATCCAGGCTTGGTTTTTTCTGGTGCCCTTCGATCAGTCGTTGCCTTTGCTGGCGAACTGGCTGATAATTTGACCGGTTGGTAAAACATTACAACTTCCGTTGCGGCACTCAAGTCGGAAAAACAAAAAAACGAAGTTGTTGCCCGAAAAGATGGCGGCGCCGAAATTTGGGCAGATACGACCTGTGCGGATGAACGCGCAGGCACCTGCAGGGGGCGAAATGGTACTTCCGAGAGCGGCCAAGACCCAGAGGCGTACACGCATCCAGGAGGAGAAGGAAGAGCGCATTCTGGAGGCAGCGCTGGAGGTGTTTTCGGCGAACGGCTTTCGCGGCGCGACCGTCGATCAGATCGCCGATGTGGCCGGCATGTCGAAGCCGAACCTGCTCTATTATTTCCGCACCAAGGAAGCGATGCACCGCGCGCTGATCGATCGCGTGCTCGATACCTGGCTTGATCCGTTGCGTGCCTTCGACGCCGAGGGAAACCCGGTTACCGAGATCCGCAGCTACATCCGGCGGAAGCTGGAGATGGCGCGCGATTTCCCGCGCGAAAGCCGGCTCTTCGCCAATGAGGTCCTGCAAGGCGCGCCGCATATCGAAGACGAACTCAAGGGGCCGCTGAAGGAGCTTGTCGATGAGAAGGCGGAGGTCATCCGCGCCTGGACCAAAGCCGGCAAGATCGCCAAATGCGACCCCTACCACCTGATCTTCGCGATCTGGTCGACGACGCAGCATTATGCCGACTTCGACGTGCAGGTGCGCGCCGTGCTCGGGCAGGGCAATTCCGGCGAGGGTCGGTTCGAGGATGCGGCGCGGTTTCTCGAGCGCCTGTTCGTCGACGGGCTGCAGGTGAGCGAACAGCCTGCCGCCTGAGCGCCGTTGGGATCAATCCGGCAGCAATGCCATCAACGCCAGCCCGCAGGCCGTCGTCAGTGCCCCGGCGAGAACCGGCAGGCTGACCCAGCCGTGACCGAGAATGCCCTCAAGCAGAATGATGAAGCTGGGCGTCAGATAGCCGTAGCCGAGCACTTTCGACGATGGCAGGCGCAGGGATGCGTATTGCAGCAGGAGGAAGGTGATCGCGGTGGTGACGACGGCCAAATATGCGACGGCGATCCAGACGATGGCCGGCAGGCTTGGAAAGTCGGTGCTGGCAAGGCCTGCGGCGCCGGGTACAAGCAGCCACGGCACGGTGCAGGCGGCAACCCAGAAGCCGAAGGCGAAGGGGTTTTCCTTGCGGTCGAACTTGCGGATCAGCGGCACGTAGATCGCGTGGCAGATGACGCCGACGAAGAAGATCAGCTCGCCCTGGCCGATGTCGAAGGCGAGGATTGCCTGGATGTTGGCGCGAAAGATCACCCAGACGGCGCCAAGTGCTGCGATGATCAGGCCTGCGAGCACGCCGGGACGGGTGTGCTGGCTGAGCAGTAGAAAGGCAAAGCCCGCGCTCAAGAGCGGCATCAGCGTGAAGACGGCGCCCGTCGACACCGGGTCGGTGAATTCCAGCGCCTTGAACATCGTCAGCATGTAGACGGCGATCAGCCCGCCGAGGATGAGGAAGCGCCACAACTGCCTGGGGATCCGAAACGGCACCCTGGCGTAACCGAAGGTGAGCACGCCAAGCACCACGACGGTCAAGAGATAGCGCCAGAGCGTCAGCGGGCCGGCGCCCATGTGCTGTGCCGCCAATCCGCCGAAGGAGAAGGAACCGGCGATGAGCGCCGAAAAGGTCAGCATCGCCAGATGCGCCTTGAGCTTTTCGACGCCCTTGGCGTGGCTCTGGTGCGCCGTTTTCGGCGAGACATCCTGTTTCATGCTGGCTTCCGGATCCGGTGCTGAAGACTCGAGCGAGCGCCCATACACCTAAGCCGGAGCGGGTGAGGGTTGCAAGGCCTTGGCGATATCGCCGGCATCTTCGACGATCCAGGTTTCGAGGGTCGCCTGGCGTCCGCGAAGGCTGATGTCGAGCCGCTTGTGCGCCTCCATCACCACACCGGCGCGATTGACGAGCTCGGCCGAAACGGCGAGTTGGGCGTCGTGTTCCTTGGCAAGGCCTTCGAGCCGGCTTGCCGTATTGATGGTATCGCCGACGGCAGTCAGAGACGTCGCCTGTCCATAGCCGATCTCGCCGATGATGGCTGGGCCGGCATGCATACCGATCGCGATCCGCAGCGGCTCGTCGAGCTCGCCCTGGAAGGTCTGGTTGAGAGCATCGATGCCCTTGGAAATGCGCACCGCGGCTGCAAGCGATTGCTGGCAGGCCTCGGTAAACGAGTTCTTCAGGCCGAAGATTGCCAGCGCGCCATCGCCGATGAACTTGTCGATGACCCCACCGGAATCCTCCACCGCCTCGCCGACCATCTCGAAATAGCGGTTGAGGAGGAAGACCGTATCGAAGGGCAGCTTATGCTCGGCGATGCTGGTGAAGCCGCGCAGGTCGCAGAAGAGCACGGCGATACGCCGCTCGCGCCCCTCGCCATCCTGGCGCACCAGCTGCTTCTTGATGCCGATGCTGTCGGTATCGAGGATAGGCACGACGGTGACGTTGTGGATCGGACGGAACTGGCAGGCAAGGCGGACATTGTCGGGTGCGCCGATCCGTGTCAGCGTCGTCAGCTCGGCATCTTCCGGCCCCGGCTGGCCTTCGAGACCCTGAATCACGCGCACGCGGCAGGTAGAGCAGCGGCCGCGACCGCCGCAGACCGAGACATGCGGGATGCCGGCGGCGCGGCTTGCCTCCAGCACGCTGAAGCCGAGATTGACGGTGGCGACACGGCCATCGGGGTAGCGCACGCGGATGCGCCCACCCTTGGGCAGGACGCGCAGGGCAAACGTGCCGACGATCAGCCCGGCAAAGCCGAGATAGAGACCGAGCCGGATATTCTCGAGCAGGTCGACATCGAAGGCCGGCTTGGCTTCAGCGCTGTCGCCATAGCCGCCATGCTCCGCATAGACGCGCTCGACCGAGCGGGCGCCGCTGAAGAAGCCGAGAAGCGCGAAGATCGGCACGAGGATCGCGATCGTGTAGAGCAGGACCTCGTAGCGCGGAAACCAGGTCCGTCCGCGCATCCAGAACCAGGCGCCGAGGCAGCCGTGGCTCCAGGCGAGCAAAAGGGCGAGAGATTGGCGAGTGGCATTGGTCCAGCTGGACCAGAGCGCCCGCAGCATGCCGGGATAATCGGCCTCCACTCCGGTCAAAAGCGGTTCGACCCGTGCGGCGGTCACGTGGCCCAGCAGCAGGAAGGGCAGGCTGAGGCCGAAGACGATCTTGAGCGCTTCGCGCATCGGCATGCGCAGCGTCTGGCGGCGATACAGGCTATCGAGTGCCATCATGAAATGCGCAAGCAGCGCACCATAGAGCAGCACCGTGCCGGGCACGCTGTGCCAGGCGACGTTGAAGACCTTGCGGCCGGACTCCATGGCATCGATGGAGATCAGTCCGAGCGAATGGTTGAGAAAATGGGCAAGGATGAACGTACCAAGCACTGCCCCGGAAACGAGGTGAATGCGCTTGCGTCTATTGGCGGAAATGATCGTCAAATAGCGAGCCCAGCTCTGCCGGCGAAACACCGGCTTCGGTTATTTCCCCCTTTATTATCCAGATCGCATACGCCGACAACTTACCTTTTCTACACAATCTGTTTCGTTATCGTGTCTTGCGCGTCATTGGCCACTGGCGCTATTCGGCGGGGTTCGGCTGCCAAAGCTCGATCGGGTTGCCTTCGGGGTCGTAGAGCCTGGCGGAGCGGCCGTTCGGATAGGTTTGCGGGTCGGCTGTCACCTCGATGCCCGCAGTACGAAGCTGCTCCGTCATGGCGTCGACGCGGAAGTTCAGCATCCACATCTGTTGGCTTTGGCCGAAACAGTCGGTGTCGCGCTTGAACGGGGCGAAGACGGTGCTGCCGGCGCGTTGCCTCCTTGCTTGGCTTCCGACGCCTCCGCTCGCAACAGGGATAGCCGTTGGCGTCATTCCATCATGGGCGGCAGCCGCGCGGCAAGGGTATCGATGAGCAGCCGCAGCTTTGGCGGCATATATTGGGTTTTCGGCCAGACGACATAGGTGCCGTAGGACAGAGCGGGCACATCGGCGAGTATCTGCACGAGCGAGCCGGAAGCGATGCGGTTGCCCACCAGCCAGCAAGGCAGCCAGGCGATGCCGAAGCCGTCGGCCGCCGCGTCGGCGATCGACGTCAGGTCGTCGAGCCGCAGACGCGCCGGCGGCGTGACGGTCTGCGTCTGGCCGGCCTTCACTGGAAAGGACCAGGCGAGAGGTTGTCCGCTGCGCCGATAGAGGATCGCCTGGTGCGCCGTCAGGTCTTCGATCGTCTCCGGTGCGCCATTCGCTTCGATATAGGCCGGGGAGGCGCACACGGTCATGCGCTGGTCGGCGATCTTGCGCATCATCAGTTCGGGCTCATCCCGTTGCGGGCCGGTGCGGATGGCGAGATCGAAGCCGTCCTCGACAAGGTCGACGTTGCGATCGCTGAAGTTGAGGTCGAACTCCAGCCGTGGATGTTGCTGCAGCAGTTTCGACAGCAACGGCATGATGCATTGGCGGCCGAAATGCACCGGCATCGACAGGCGCAGCCGTCCCTGTATCTCCTGTTTGCCGGATTCCAGCAGCGCCTCGCCGGCTCTGATTTCGCTGAGCGCCCTCTGGCAGTTTTCGTAGAACAGCTGACCCTCGTCGGTCAGGCTCTGGGTGCGGGTGGTGCGATGAAACAGGCGCACGCCCAGCCTTTGCTCCAGCTTGGCGACGGTCTTGCCGACGGCTGAACGCGACAGGTTGAGCCTTTCGGCGGCGGCGGAAAATCCGCCCGCGTCGGCCGCCTCCACGAACACCGAAACGCCGTTCAGGTAGCTCATCTTGTATCCCTCATGGAACCAATATGACGAAATCATATCGCAACTGGAGAGATAATTTCAACGCTATGCTTTCTCCATCAGATCAAATCCGATGAAAGGAAAGACCATGGCGAGACTGATGAAGGAATGGACCATCGATGCGTTCGGCCCTCAGAACCTGAAGCTCACGGAGCGGCCGATCCCACAGGCGGGGCCGGGCGAGGTGCTGGTTCGCACGACCGCCTTTTCGCTCAACTTTCGCGACAAGCTGGTGCTCGAAAACGGCATGGGCATGCCGCTCGTCTTCCCCTTCGTGCCGGGCTCCGACATGGCCGGCGTCGTCGAGGCGGTCGGCAGCGACGTGACGCGCTTTCAGGCCGGCGATCGGGTCATTTCCGTCTTCGACCCCAGCTGGATCGACGGTCAAAAGCCGGGAACGGCCCGTCAACCGACGTCGTTTGCGCTCGGCGGTCTCAATCCGGGCGTTGCTTCGGAATATGTCACGTTCCCGCAAGACTGGTTCGTCCATGCGCCAAAGAGCCTTGACGATGGCGAGGCAAGCACCTTGCCCTGCGCCGGTGTAACGGCCTGGTACGCGCTGGTCGAGAAGGGGCGGCCGAAGGCCGGCGACCGCGTCGTCGTGCAGGGGACGGGTGGTGTCGCGCTGTTCGGGTTGCAGATCGCCAAGGCGCATGGGGCCGAAGTCATCGTCACGTCGGCAAGCCGGGACAAGCTCGATCGCGCCCTCGAGCTCGGTGCCGACCATGGCATCGACCGCCTGTCGGAAGACTGGGTGGAGCGTGTGCTTGAGATCACCGGCGATCACGGCGCCGATCATATCCTGGAGCTTGCCGGTGGCGCCAATCTCGGCCGGTCGCTGCATGCGGTGGCGGTGCAGGGACGGATCTCGGTCATCGGGGTGCTCGAAGGCGCCGAGATCTCGGCGCCGGCGCCGCTGGTGCTGTTGAAATCGCCTGTCATCCAGGGCATCGGCGTCGGCCATCGCCGGGCGCTTGAGGACCTCGTCGCGGCTGTCGATCAAACCGGTCTGAAGCCTGTGGTCGATGCGCGCTATCGGTTTGCGGATTTCCGCGAGGCACTGGCGCATCTCGATCGCGGCGCCTTCGGCAAGGTGGTGGTCGCGGTCTGATCGAACACCAATTCCCGACGCCGCCGGACAAGAATCCGGCGGCGTCGGTTTTGGTCATTCCGCTGCCTGGCGGGCCATCGGATTGTTCGGATGCGTCGTCCAGTTGGCATAGTTCGGATCGACCGGCTTGCCGGTGCGTTGGTCCATGGCGCCTGCCGGCAGTTCTTCCATGGTGATGCAGTTCTCGACGGGACAGACGCTGACGCAGAGGTTGCAGCCGACGCACTCGTCGTCCATCACCTCGAAGTGGCGCACGCCGTTGACGAACTGGGTGATCGCCTGGTGCGAGGTGTCCTCGCAGACGATGTGACAGCGACCGCATTTGATGCAGGAATCCTGATCGATCTTGGCCTTGGCGATGTAGTTGAGGTTGAGGTACTGCCAGTCGGTGACATTCGGCACGGCGCGACCGGTGATGTCGTCGAGGTTGCGGTGACCCTTGGCATCCATCCAGTCGGACAGGCCGGAGATCATTTCCTGGACGATCTTGAAGCCGTAGGTCATTGCCGCGGTGCAGACCTGCACGTTGCCGGCGCCAAGCACCAGGAACTCGGCCGCATCGCGCCAGGTGGTGATGCCACCGATGCCTGATATCGGCAGGCCGTAGGTTTCCGGATCGCGGGCGATTTCGGCGACCATGTTGAGCGCGATCGGCTTGACCGCCGGGCCGCAATAGCCGCCGTGGGTACCCTTGCCGCCGACCGTCGGGTTCGGGGCGAAGTTGTCGAGATCGACGGAGACGATCGAGTTGATCGTGTTGATCAGCGACACTGCGTCGGTGCCGCCGGCCTTGGCGGCGCGGGCCGGCTTGCGGACGTCGGTGATATTGGGCGTCAGCTTGGTGATGACGGGCATGCGCGTGTACTGCTTGCACCAGCGAACGACCATTTCGATATATTCCGGCACCTGTCCGACAGCGGCGCCCATGCCGCGTTCGGACATGCCGTGCGGACAGCCGAAATTGAGCTCGATGCCGTCGGCGCCGGTTTCTTCGACCAGCGGTAGGATCGCCTTCCAGGCCTCTTCCTCGCAGGGCACCATGATCGATGCGATCAGGGCCCGGTCCGGCCAGTTCATCTTGACCTGCTTCATTTCCCGCAGGTTCACATAAAGGTCGCGGTCGGTGATGAGCTCGATGTTGTTGAAGCCCAACAACCGGCGGTCGGCGCCCCAGATCGCGCCGTAGCGCGGGCCGTTGACGTTGACGACAGGCGGTCCTTCCTCGCCGAGCGTCTTCCAGACGACGCCGCCCCAGCCTGCCTTGAAGGCACGCTCGACGTTATAGGCCTTGTCCGTCGGCGGCGCGGACGCCAGCCAGAACGGGTTCGGGGATTTGATGCCGACAAAATTGTTGCGAAGATCAGCCATTGTTCCGTTCTCCCGATCCGTTATGCAACGGCGCTCGCGCGCGGCATGGCCGCGGCGAAAGCCCGGTTGATCGCTTCAGCGGCATCGCGGCCCATGGCGACGGCGGAGACCGTCAGGTCCTCGCCACCCAGCACGCAGTCGCCGCCGGCCCAGACATTGGCGAGCGAGGTCTTGCCTTCGGCATCGGTGACGATGCGGCCGGCTTCGAACGTGAGCGATCCGAGGCCGGACGCCTCGAAGGACTGACCGATCGCCTTGAAGATCTGGTCTGCGGCAATGATACCCGTTTCGCCCGTCGTCGTCAGCTTTCCATCGACGAGCGTAGTGTATTCGAGTTCGATCCCGGCGACCTTGTCGTCCTTGAGCGCGATGCGCTTGGGCTGCAGCCAGTGGCGGATGGTGACGCCCTTGGAGGTGGCCAGGTCCTGCTCGAACTCGGACGCGTTCATGTGCTCCTTGCCGCGGCGATAACAGATCGTCACTTCCTCGGCGCCGAGCAGCTTGGCCTGGACGGCGGCGTCGATGGCGGTCATGCCGCCACCGAGAACCACGACCCGGCGACCGACCGGAATGTCGGCCTTGGTCTTCGACTGGCGAAGGGCGGCGATGAAATCGACGGCGTCGTCTACGCCCTCGGCGGTTTCGCCTTCGAGGCGCAGCGCGTTGACGCCGGCAAGGCCGAGACCGAGGAAGACGGCGTCATATTGTTCGGTCAAATCGCCAAGCGAAAAATCGCGGCCGAGCGCCTGGCCGTGGCGGACTTCGATGCCGCCGATCGACAGCACGTAGTCGACCTCGCTCTGGGCGAAATCGTCGACGGACTTGTAGGCGGCGATGCCGTATTCGTTGAGGCCGCCGGATTTCTCACGGGCATCGTAGAGGACGACCTCGTGGCCCTTGACCGCAAGGCGGTGGGCGCAGGCAAGCCCCGCTGGCCCGGCGCCGACGACGGCAACCTTTTTGCCGGAGGTCGCAGCGCGGGTGTAGAACTGCTTGTTCTCCTTCATCGCGATATCGGTCGCATAGCGCTGGAGGCGGCCGATCTCGACCGGACGCTCCTCAGCCGTGTTGCGCACGCAGGCCTGCTCGCAGAGCGTTTCGGTGGGACAGACGCGGGCGCACATGCCGCCCAGGATGTTCTGGTCGAAGATCGTCTTTGCCGAGCCGATGGGGTTGCCCGTCGATATCTGCCGAATGAACAGCGGGATATCGATGGAGGTGGGACAGGCCGTCATGCAGGGCGCGTCATGACAGAAATAACAGCGGTCGGAGGCGACCAATGCCTCGTGCCTGTCGAGGGCTGGATGGAGGTCGGAGAAATTGGTTTCGTAGTCCGCGAGCGGCAGGCGGCCGCCGAGGATCCCAGATTGCGTCGTTCCCATTTTTGGCTCCCAATGTTTTCTCAGGATGATGGAACGGTAACACGCTTTATTTTTTTATCAAACGGTAAAAGTTTGGCATCGAAATGCTGGGAAAGCCTTGCGATCCGGGGATTTGCTGCAGACCTGCCAAGCCATTGTTCTTGACTGCTGTTTGACAGGGCAGGGCAAATAGTGGCAGCAAATCAGAGCGGGATGAGGAAAAGTGTGTGCGGTTTTCCGCCCGCATCCCGCTCTAACTTAGGGGAAGCGATCGCGATGTTTTGAGTTGATTCGACCCAAAACATCGCGATCGCGGGGGAATGGAGAAGTGGCATGGCGCGACGGGCTGAGGCGAACAACAGGCTTGATGATGCTGCCCGCGCGGGCTGGTTATACTATGTCGCCGGCCGTACCCAGGACGAGATCGCCACGGTCATGGGCATTTCGCGCCAATCGGCCCAGCGGCTGGTTTCGCTTGCCATGGCGGAGCGCCTGATCAAGGTCAGGCTCGATCATCCGATTGCCGCATGCCTGGAGGCTGCCGAACGGCTTCGGGAAAAATACGAGCTAAAGCATGTGGACGTGGTTCCGAGCGATCCCGGATCGAGTTCGACCACGGTCGGCATCGCCGAGGCAGGGGCCGCCGAGATCGAGCGCTGGCTCAAATTAACCGAGCCCCAGGTTCTGGCGATCGGTACGGGCCGGACCCTGAAGGCGGCGATCGACCAATTGCCGGCGATGGAATGTCCGCAGCATCGCATCGTGTCCTTGACTGGCAATATCAGGCTCGACGGCTCGGCCGCCTATTACAACGTCATCTTTAGCATGGCCGATGCCGTCAAGGCGCGGCATTTCCCGATGCCTTTGCCGGTTCTCGCCTCCTCGCCGGAGGAGCGCGCGGTGCTGCACAGCCAGAGCCTCGTCCAGGTGGCGTTGAAGCTGGGCGCGGAGGCGAATGTCGCCTTTGTCGGTGTCGGCGAACTCGGCCCCGAGGCGCCGCTTTGCCAGGACGGATTTCTGTCGCAGGACGAGATGGGGCAGCTGACGAAGTCCGGCGCCGCAGGGGAAATCTGCGGCTGGATGTTTGACCACGACGGCGCATTGCTGGCGGGCAGTTTCAACGACCGTGTCGCCTCCGTTCCTCTGCCATCGCGCGACAATGCGTCGGTGATCGGGCTTGCCAAGGGGCGGCGCAAATATGAGGCGCTGAAGGCCGCGCTCAAGGGGCGGATCATCAACGGCATTATCACCGATGAGGCGACCGCCGCCTATCTGCTCAACGCCTGATCGCAGCGTTTCTGCTTGGGAAGGGCCGGCCATGCGCCGGCCCTTTGGCGTTCATATCACCACCTGCTGATAAAAAATCCGCAATCAAAACAGATTCATAACGGCTCTGGTTGCAGCGCAGCAACGAAAGCGGATTGACATTTTTTCACAAGAAGTGAGTAATTGCTCATGAGCAAGGCAAATGCTCAATTTCTTCTGGGAGGAAGTCGATGAATTTGAGAACTTTCCTGCTGAGCACGTGCTCGGCAGTCGCTCTGGCAGGTCTGGCCCAAGCAGAAACGCTGACCATTGCGACCGTGAACAACGGCGACATGATCCGAATGCAGAAGCTGGCGGATGAATTCACGTCCAAGAATCCGGACATTACGCTCGAGTGGGTGACACTCGAGGAAAACGTGCTGCGCCAGCGCGTGACGACGGATATTGCCACCAAGGGTGGCCAGTACGACATCATGACCATCGGCACCTACGAAGTGCCGATCTGGGCCAAGCAGGGCTGGCTTATGCCGCTCGACAATCTCGGCGCCGACTACGACGTCGACGACCTGCTGCCGGCGATCCGCTCGGGCCTGACCATAGACGACAAGCTCTATGCCGCACCGTTCTACGGCGAAAGCTCGATGGTGATGTACCGCAAGGACCTGTTCGAAAAGGCCGGGCTGACCATGCCCGACGCGCCGACCTGGGACTTCATCGCCGACGCGGCGCGCAAGATCACCGACAAGGGCAACGAAGTCTACGGCATCTGCCTGCGCGGCAAGGCGGGCTGGGGCGAGAACATGGCCTTCCTGACCGCAACCGCGAACGCCTTCGGCGCCCGCTGGTTCGACGAGAACTGGAAGCCGCAGTTCGACCAGCCGGAATGGAAGAACGCGCTCGACTTCTACGTCAAGCTGATGAATGACGCCGGACCGCCCGGTGCATCCTCGAACGGCTTCAACGAAAACCTGTCGCTGTTCCAGACCGGCAAATGCGGCATGTGGATCGACGCGACGGTTGCGGCCTCGTTCGTGACCAACCCGAAGGAATCGACGGTTGCCGACAAGGTGGGCTTCGCGCTTGCACCTGACACTGGCCTCGGCAAACGCGGAAACTGGCTCTGGGCCTGGAATCTTGCCATCCCCGCCGGTTCGCAGAAGGTGGCCGCGGCCGAGAAGTTCATCGCTTGGGCAACCGGCAAGGACTATCTGAAGCTCGTTGCCGACAAGGAAGGCTGGGCCAACGTTCCTCCGGGCACGCGCACATCGCTCTACGCCAACCCTGAGTACCAGAAGGCAGCGCCCTTCGCGAAGATGACGCTCGACTCGATCAATGCAGCCGACCCCAAGAACCCGGCCGTCAAGCCGGTGCCCTATGTCGGCGTGCAGTTCGTGGCGATCCCTGAATTCCAGGGGCTCGGCACAGCAGTCGGGCAGCAGTTCGCGGCGGCTCTTGCCGGTCAGATGACCGTCGACCAGGCGCTTGCCAGCGCCCAGCAACTGACCGAGCGTGAGATGACCAAGGCCGGCTACATCAAATAAGGCTCCCAAGGGCCCGGGGTGCCGGCCGCAAATGGTTGGCGCCCCGGTAATTCCTGGAGGCAGTCAAGGGGCCCACGCGGGTAAACGCGCTGGCCCGACCCGATCTCGAAACAGCGTTGAATTCCGTCATTTGGGGGGACGCCATGGCGACCTTGCACACCCGCTCCGCCGCGCGTTTGATGATCGCGCCCTCGGTGCTTCTGCTTCTGGCCTGGATGATCGTTCCGCTGGCCATGACAATCTACTTCTCATTCCTGCGCTACAATCTCTTGATGCCGGGAATGGAGGAGTTCGCGGGCTTTTCGAACTACAGCTACTTCCTCACCGATCCCGCCTTCTTCCAGGCGATCTTCAACACGCTCGCCATCGTGCTGGGCGTGCTCTTCATCACCGTCGTCGGCGGCATTGCGCTGGCGCTTCTTCTCGATCAGCCGATGTTCGGTCAGGGGATCGTGCGCATCCTGGTGATCGCGCCGTTCCTGATCATGCCGACCGTCGCCGCGCTGGTGTGGAAGAACATGTTCATGAACCCGGTCAACGGGCTGTTCGCCTGGCTGGCCAAGCTCTTCGGACTGCAGCCCTTCGACTTTCTCGCCAATGCACCCCTGATGTCGGTGATCCTCATCGTCGCCTGGCAATGGCTGCCCTTTGCGACGCTGATCCTTTTGACGGCGCTGCAATCGCTCGATGAAGAGCAGAAGGAAGCAGCCCAGATGGACGGCGCCAGCGCCTGGAGCCGCTTCATCTATCTCGTGCTGCCACATCTTTCTCGTGCGATCACCGTGGTGATCCTGATCCAGACGATCTTCCTGCTCTCGGTCTTTGCGGAAATCCTGGTGACGACCAATGGCGGTCCGGGCACGCAGAGCACGAACCTCACCTTCCTCGTCTATGCGCAGGCCCTGCTGCAGTTCGACGTGGGCGGCGCATCCGCCGGCGGCATCATCGCCGTCATCCTCGCCAACATCGTCGCATTCTTCCTGATGCGCATGATCGGCAAGACGCTGGAGGCTTGATACCGATGGCACGCACTGTCTCCACCCAAAGAAAGATCGTCGTCACGGTCGTCGCCTGGACGATCGGCATCCTGATCTTCTTCCCGATCCTGTGGACGTTCCTGACGAGCTTCAAGACCGAGGCAGAGGCGATCGCCTCGCCGCCGTCCCTGTTCTTCTTCGACTGGACGACGGAGAACTATCATGAGGTCCAGAGCCGATCGAACTACTTCCTGCACTTCATGAACTCGGTCGTCATCTCCTTCGGCTCGACGCTGATCGGCCTGATCATCGCCATCCCGTCTGCCTGGGCGATGGCGTTCTCGCCGACCAAGCGCACCAAGGACGTGCTGATGTGGATGCTCTCCACCAAGATGATGCCGTCGGTCGGTGTGCTCGTGCCGATGTACCTGTTGTTCCGCAACACCGGCCTGCTCGATACCCGCACCGGCCTCGTCATCGTGCTGACGCTGATCAACCTGCCGATCATCATCTGGATGCTCTACACCTACTTCAAGGAAATCCCCGGCGAGATCCTCGAGGCGGCACGCATGGACGGAGCATCGCTGTCCAAGGAGATCATCTATGTGCTGACGCCGATGGCGATCCCGGGCATCGCCTCGACGCTGCTCCTCAACATCATCCTTGCCTGGAACGAGGCGTTCTGGACGCTGAACCTCAGCGCCGCGAAGGCGGCGCCGCTCACGGCCTTCATCGCCTCCTATTCGAGCCCCGAAGGCCTGTTCTACGCCAAGCTCTCGGCGGCCTCGACCATGGCGATTGCCCCCATCCTCATACTCGGCTGGTTCTCGCAGAAACAGCTCGTGCGCGGCCTCACCTTCGGCGCGGTCAAATAAGGGATACGACAATGGGAAACATTACACTCAGAAACGTCTCGAAGGTCTTCGGCGCCCATGCCGTCATCCCGTCGATCGACCTCAATATTGACGATGGCGAGTTCGTCGTCTTCGTCGGCCCGTCGGGCTGCGGAAAATCGACGCTGCTCAGGCTCATCGCCGGGCTAGAGGATGTCAGCGATGGTGAGATCGTCATCGACGGCAAGAACGCCACCGAGCTGCCGCCAGCGCAACGTGGACTTTCGATGGTGTTCCAGTCCTATGCGCTCTATCCGCATATGAGTGTGCGCTCGAACATAGGCTTCCCGTTGAAGATGGCGAACGAGGACAAGGCTGTCATCGACAAGAAGGTGGCCGACGCAGCGCGTGTGCTCAACCTGACCGACTATCTCGACCGCAAGCCTCGCCAGCTTTCCGGCGGCCAGCGCCAGCGTGTCGCCATCGGCCGCGCGATCGTGCGCCAGCCGAAAGCTTTTTTGTTCGACGAGCCTTTGTCGAACCTCGACGCAGCACTGCGCGTCAACATGCGGCTCGAAATCAGCCAGTTGCACCAGGATCTGAAGACGACCATGGTCTACGTCACCCACGATCAGGTGGAAGCCATGACCATGGCCGACAAGATCGTGGTTCTCAACCGGGGGCGCATCGAGCAGGTCGGCTCGCCGCTCGACCTCTATCACAAGCCGGACAATCTCTTCGTGGCGGGCTTCATCGGGTCGCCGCGGATGAACTTCGTTTCCGGTGCGCCGGCTACCGCCTACCAGGCGCACACTATGGGCATCCGGCCCGAGCATCTGGTGCTTTCAACGGAAAACGGCACCTGGGCCGGCACGGTCGGCGTTGCCGAGCACCTGGGCTCGGACACCTTCCTGCACGTCAACGTCGACAATATCGGAACGATGACCGCGCGTGTCAGCGGCGATTTCGCCGTCGCCCACGGGGACCGGGTGTTCCTGACGCCCGACGCCCAGCGCGTCCACAGGTTCGACGACAAGGGACTGGCAGTTCGATGAAACGTCTTCACGGGAAAAGCGCGCTGATCACCGGATCCGCGCGGGGTATCGGTCGTGCCTTCGCCGAAGCCTATGTGCGAGAAGGCGCCACAGTGGCGATTGCCGACATCAATCTGGCGCGGGCGCGTGAGACCGCATCGGAAATCGGCCCGAGCGCCTATGCCGTCGAGATGGATGTGACGCAGCAGAACTCCATCGACGCGGCGATCGCATCGGTTGTCACCGAGGCCGGTGGTCTCGATATCCTCGTCAACAACGCCGCGCTCTTCGATCTCGCGCCGATCGTCGAGATCACGCGTGAAAGCTATGACCGGCTGTTTTCGATCAATGTTTCGGGGACGCTGTTCACGATGCAGGCGGCTGCCAAACAGATGATCGCCCAGGGCAGGGGCGGCAAGATCATCAATATGGCGAGCCAGGCAGGCCGGCGCGGCGAGGCGCTGGTCGCCGTCTATTGCGCCACCAAGGCAGCGGTCATCAGCCTGACCCAGTCGGCGGGGCTGAACCTGATCAAGCACGGCATCAACGTCAACGCCATTGCGCCCGGCGTCGTCGATGGCGAGCACTGGGACGGCGTCGACGCACTGTTTGCCAAATACGAGAACCGCCCGCGCGGCGAGAAGAAGAGGCTCGCGGGAGCGGAAGTCCCCTATGGGCGCATGGGAACGGCCGAGGATCTCACGGGCATGGCGATCTTCCTCGCTTCTGCCGAGAGCGATTACGTCGTTTCGCAGACCTACAACGTCGATGGCGGCAACTGGATGAGCTGAGGCCCGTCTCCGGACGATGCCTCGATAAGGAAACGAGACCATGACGACCAAACTTTCTCTTGCCGCGCTCGACGCAGTGAAGGCCAAGGCCGGCGTGCCGAGCTACGATCGCGCCGATCTGAAAGCCGGTATCGTGCATTTCGGTGTCGGCAATTTTCACCGTGCCCATCAGGCCGTCTATCTCGACGATCTCTTCAATGCCGGGCACGACCATGACTGGGCGATCGTCGGTGCCGGGGTCCTTCCCTCCGATGAACAAATGCGGGCAAAGCTCGCGGCGCAGGATTTCCTGACGACGGTGGTCGAGCAGGACAACAACCGCACCGGCGCGCATGTGACTGGCGCGATGATCGACTATCTCAGGCCCGGCGACGTCGCTGGCATCGTCGCCAGGCTTGCAGACCCGGCGATCCGCATTGTTTCGCTGACGATCACCGAGGGCGGCTATTTCATCGATCCAGCCTCCGGCGTTTTTAATCCGACCCACCCGGCCATCGTTGACGATGCGCAAAATCCCGCCGCGCCGAAGACGGTCTTCGGTTTGATCGTTGCCGGTCTGAAGGCACGCCGCGACGGACAAATTCCGCCGTTCACGGTGATGTCATGCGACAACATTCCGGGCAATGGCGAGGTGACCCACGCTGCGGTTTCAGGCCTTGCCCGGCTGTTCGATCCTGATTTCGCCGACTGGATCGACGCCAATATCGCCTTTCCGAACGGCATGGTGGACCGCATAACGCCGGCCACGGGCGCACGCGAAATCGGCATCGTCGCAACCGATTACGAGATCGAGGATGGCTGGCCGGTGTTTTGCGAAGAGTTCAAGCAATGGGTGCTGGAGGATCATTTTCCGCAGGGACGCCCGGCGCTCGAAAAGGTCGGCGTGCAGTTCGTGCCCGATGTTGCGCCCTATGAGCACATGAAGATCCGCATCCTCAACGGCGGCCACGCGGCAATCGCCTATCCCGCAGCCCTGCTCGACATTCATTTCGTCCACGAGGCGATGGAGGAGCCGCTGATCCGTGATTTTCTCGCCAAGCTTGAGCATGACGAGATCATTCCGGTCATTCCGCCGGTGCCGAACACCGATCTCGGCGATTATTACAAGCTGATCGAGATGCGCTTTTCCAACCCGAAGATCGGCGACACGATCCCGCGGCTTGCACAGGACGGCTCCAACCGGCAGCCGAAATTCATCCTGCCCTCGACGGCCGACCGGCTGGCGCGGGGCGAAGACGTCGTCGGCCTGGCGCTGGTGTCAGCGCTCTGGTGCCGCTACTTCGACGGCACGACCGATAGCGGCAAGCAGATTGTCTTCAACGACCAGAACGCCGAACGGCTTCAGGCGGCAGCCCGTGCCGCAAGGCAGGATCCGACGGCTTTTCTGGCGCTGTCGGACATTTTCGGCGAGGTCGCCCAATCCGATCTCTTCCGCAAGCGCTTCACCCACGCATTGAAAACCCTCTGGGAAAAAGGTACGCGCGCTACGCTCCAGCTTTATCTGGACGGCAAGCTTACTGCATAATTCCTTAGAACGGGGCCCGATTTAAGGATGAAATTACGCAGCAATTCAAAGAGTTACAGCGACGTTGGCGCGTCTTAAAAGATGCGCGGCGCTGTAAGGGGTAGGGTGTTATGGCCGACGGCGCGTCCAGGTTGGTGATCTTCGATTGCGACGGCGTGCTGGTTGACAGCGAGCCGATCTCGCTCGAAGTCCTGGTCGACGTGCTGGCGGCGGCAGGCGTGTCGATGACCACGGAGGAGGCGACCGAACGGTTTCTCGGGCGCAGCCTGAAAAGCATGTCTGCCATACTTCACGACGAATATGGCCTGGCGACAGACGACGCCTTTCTCGAAGAAATGCGCACGCGGCTCTATCAGCGTTTCCGTACGGAGTTGCAGCCGATCGCCGGTATTCGCCGGGCGGTCGAAGACCTTGGCGTCGCCTGTTGCGTCGCCTCGTCCAGCCAGCCGGAACGCATCCGGCTGTCGCTGACCGTCACCGGTCTGATCGATCTTTTCGAGCCGAACATCTTCTCTGCAACGATGGTCAAACATGGCAAACCGGCGCCCGACCTGTTTCTGCTGGCGAGCCGGGAGATGGGCTATGCACCCAAGGATTGTATCGTCGTCGAAGACAGTCCGGCCGGCATCGAAGCCGCGCACGCCGCTGGCATGCGGGCCTTTGCCTTCGCCGGTGGCGGACATGCGCGCAGCGACCGTCATCGACAGACACTCGCCAAGCTCGACCCCGACGTGCTGTTTGACGACATGGGCGAATTGTTACAGTTTGTCCGCCAATAGTGCATAATTCCTCAAGTCGAAATCGATTTGATGGGAAAATTATGCGGCAGTTTCAAGATGTTGCAGCGTGCTGTAACGGGGACGGGGATCTCCATTGATGCGTGAATTCGTCGTTGCGGTCGATGTCGGTACCGGCAGTGCCCGTGCCGGAATTTTCGACCGGAATGGCAGGCTTCTGGCGCGTGCCGACCTGCCGATCGCCATGAACCGGCCGGAAGAAAATCATGCCGAACACGATTCGGAAGATATCTGGAGAGCTGTCTGCGGCTCGGTGAAAGCTGCCAGAGACAAGGCCGGCATCGCGCCGGAGAGCATTGCCGCCATCGGTTTCGATGCAACGTGTTCGCTCGTGGTGCGCGACCGGAGCGGCGCGCCGCTTTCCGTCAACCGAAAGGGCGAGGCGCGCTGGGACACAATCGTCTGGCTCGATCATCGGGCGCTGACGGAGGCCGATTTCTGTACCGCCACCGGACACCCGGTCCTCGATTTCTCCGGCCGCGTCATGTCGCCGGAGATGGAAATGCCGAAGCTGATGTGGCTGAAGCGGAATCTGCCTAGCCAATGGGAGAAGGCAGGCTTTTTCTTCGATCTCGCCGACTATCTCTCCTGGCGGGCGACCGGCAGTGCGGCGCGCTCGCGCTGCACCTTGACGGCGAAATGGAACTATCTCGCCCATGAACAGCGCGGTTGGCAGGCGGACTATCTCGCGCGGATCGGCCTCGAGGATCTGCTTGCGCGGGGCGGATTGCCGGAGGAAACGCAGCCGGTCGGAAGCTCGGTCGGGGGCTTGTCGGTGGAGGCTGCCGCCGAGCTCGGTCTTGATATCGGCTGCCAGGTGGCACCGGGTCTGATCGACGCCTATGCCGGGGCGCTCGGCGTGCTCGGCGGTTTTGCCGGCGAGCCGGAAAAGCTCGAGCGGCAACTGGCGCTGATCGCGGGCACCTCGAGCTGCATCGTTGCCTTCTCCAAGGATATGAAGCCCGGCTTCGGCATGTGGGGACCCTATTTCGAAGCGGTGCTGCCCGGCGCCTGGCTGATCGAAGGCGGCCAGTCGGCGACCGGCGCCCTGCTCGATCACATCGTGCGCATTCATGGCGGCGGCCTGGAGCCAACGACCGAGACCCACGGCCGGATCATCGCGCGCGTCCAGGAACTGCGCGTCCTGCACGGAACGCAGTTTGCCGAACGGCTGCATGTACTGCCGGATTTCCACGGCAACCGCTCACCGCTTGCCGATCCACACGGGCTCGGCGTCATCAGCGGCCTGCCGTTCGATTCGTCGTTCGATGCGCTGTGCCGGCTCTATTGGCGCACCTGCGTGGCGATCGCGCTCGGCATCCGCCATATCCTCGAGATGATGCGTGAGGTCGGCTACGAACTCGACACACTTCACGTCACCGGCGGCCACGTGCGCAATGCGCTTCTGATGGAGCTTTATTGCGACGTCACGGGTTGCCGGGTCGTAGCACCCGATGCGCCTGACGCCGTTCTTCTCGGAACGGCGATGGCGGCAGCCGTTGCCGGTCAGGTTCACGTCGATCTCGCCGTGGCCGGTGCGGCGATGGCGTCCGGCGGGCGCGAGCGGCGGCCGAACGACGCCATGCGTGACATCTACGATCGCGACTACCGCCGCTTCCTTGCGCTCTACCGCCATCGCGACGAACTGGACGCGCTGCAATAAAAAAATGATCGGCAAACGCGCAACTCCGGGAACCTTTGTTTGCGTCACGCATTTTATTTTCAGACCGGACGGTGGCGCGCATCGCCCCCAATGTGGCGCCGGAGGTAATCCGCCGGTTTACAACTCACACTCCCCCGGTGAGTTGAACAATGTCAGCCAGTGCCTTCCCTCGGCACTGGCTGTTTTGTTTCCAGCGCTTGCCATCAACGGGCATGCCAATCAGGACACCAGCGACGAAAGGCAAGGGCGGGCGACAGCAACAAGTGGACAAACAAAAGCCGGCGACCGAGGCCGCCGGCGATAGATGCTGTGTCGATGATCAGGCTGCGGCCTTCGTCGATTCGTTGAAGAACAGCGCCTGGCTGATCAGCGCCTTCACCATGTCAGGATTGAAAGGCTTCGTGACCAGGAAGGTCGGCTCAGGGCGTTCGCCGGTCAGCAGCCTCTCAGGGAAGGCGGTGATGAAGATCACCGGGATGGCGCTGGCCTTCAGGATATCGTTGACCGCATCGATACCGGAGCTGCCGTCGGCGAGCTGGATATCGGCAAGCACCATGCTCGGACGGGTCTTCTTATAGAGCGCGATTGCTTCGTCGCGGGTGCGGGCAATGCCGGTCACTCGGTGGCCAAGGCTCTCGACCATGTTTTCGATATCGATGGCGATCAGAGGCTCGTCCTCGATGATCATGATATCGGTTGCGACCTGTCGCGAGATTTCCTGCGAAGCGCGGTCGAGAAGGGAACCGATCTTGTCGTCGGTGACGGCAAGGATTTCGCTTGCTTCCTCGGGCCGGAAACCTTCGACCGAGACGAGAAGGAAAGCCTGGCGGGCAAGCGGCGAAACGTTTGCCAGATTGACCGAGGCGCGCTGCTCCCAGGCAAAGGGCGAAACCGGCTCGGGAACCAGCACCGACGAGGAGCCGAAGAGCGACGTGTAGAGGCGGAACAGCGCGACCCGGTCATTGCTGGCCTCCGGGAAAATGGAGGTATCGGCAATCAGGGCTTCGAGTACCGCGGCCACATAGGCGTCGCCTGATGTCTGCGACCCGGTCAATGCGCGCGAGTAGCGGCGCAGATAGGGCAGCAGCGGCGCGATCCGTGTGGACAATGTCATGGAGTACTCCCTCGAGAATATAATCTTGCAGTGATGCTCCAAAACGTTTCACGCAAAAAAAAGTTCCGGGAGGGAACATTTCATTTTTCAGACGCGTTAAGGCGGTAATGAACACCACAAGGCGACAGATTGACAATGAAGTATAAAACAGGGGCGGGGCGCACTTCCGGTACGACCTCATGGTCCGAAGACCCAAACACGCAGATCGCGGCCAAGTTAAAGGCGCTCTATCAGTCCGTTCAGGAAGAAGCGATACCTTCGCGCTTTCTCGATCTTCTGGAAAAACTCGACGCAGCCGAGCGGCAGTCGGTTCTGCAGGGAAGGGAGTGAGCGCCAGAATGTCGTCTGAAAAGAATGAGTTCAAGCGAGAGATGCTCGCCGCCCTGCCGAGCCTTCGCGCCTTTGCCATGTCTCTCATAGGTCGTCATGACCGGGCCGACGATCTTGTTCAGGACACGATCATGAAAGCCTGGGCCAAGCAGGACCACTTCCAGATGGGCACGAACATGAAGGCCTGGCTGTTCACGATCCTGCGCAACGAGCTCTACAGCCAGATGCGCAAGCGCGGACGCGAGGTGCAGGACAGCGACGGCCATTTCACCGAATCGCTTGCCCATCATCCGGAACAATATGGTTCGCTCGACCTGCAGGATTTCCGCCGGGCCCTCGAGACGCTGCCCCCGGACCAGCGCGAGGCGATCATCCTCGTCGGCGCGTCGGGTTTTTCCTATGAGGAAGCGGCGACGATCTGCGGCTGCGCCCTGGGCACGATCAAGAGCCGGGTGAACCGCGCCCGCCAGCGCCTTCAGGATATCCTCAAGGTGCAGGGCGAAAACGACTACGGTCCGGACGAAACGTCCGCTCCCATTACCTCACGGGCATTCGTTTCCTGATCCGACAGCTCTTTTTGGCCGCCAGAGCGTTGCAAATCGAGAGCAGCCCTGCTTTCACTGGCGGCCTGAACGTCTCCGCAGAAGAGCGCCGTGTGTCAATGGCAATCGGCGCCGGCTGACGGGTGCGGCAGTTTGGAGTTGAGGCCGGATGCGCGAAAAAAGAGAAGAAAAGACCGCCCCGCCGGAGACATCGCTGCTCGACGCGCCCGAGCGGTTGAGCGTGCTGCATGCGACGGTGCCGGACATGGCGGTACCCGATGCGGATTTCGACGGCATTGCCGAGATCGCTGTCCGCCTCTTCGATGCGCCGATCGCGCTCGTCAGCCTGCTTGACCGCGAGTGGCAATGGTTCAAGGCGGCGGTCGGTACCACGGAGACGCGGGCGTCATCGGAGGATTCGTTCTGCGTGCACGCGGCAGCCGATGCGGGAGGCAACGGCCTAGTTGTACTCGACGCCTCAGTCGATCTGCGTTTTCGCAATCGGCCGCTGGTCGCCGGCGCGCCATTCCTGCGCTTTTACGCCGGCGCGCCGATCGTTCTCGATGGCCAGCCGGTCGGCACGGTCTGCGTGCTCGACGTTGCCGCGCGCAGCGAGGTCGCACCGCATCTGATGGAGCAGCTGCGCCGGCTTGCCGATCTTGCCGCCTCGCTTCTCAAGCTCAAGGACGAGGCGCGACGGCGCGCCATCAAGGAGGCAGCGCTCTCCCGCGAGGAACAGCGCCACGCGATGGCGCTTGAGGCGGCCAATATCGGCAGCTGGCTCTGGAACGTTCGCTCCGGCGTGATCGTCGGCAACAGCGCCTTTATGCGCATGTTCGGCTTGCCGGCCGATCGGTCGTTCGGCGCCAGGGAAGTGTTCGGCGCCATCCATGCCGATGACCGCGGCGCAACCTTCGCCAAGCTTCGCCAGGCGATGAAGGCGGACGAGGAATATGACGGGATGTTCCGGGTCGGAAACACCGGCCGTTGGCTGCTCGGCCGCGGGCGGGTGCACGATCGGGATGCCAAGGGAAATCCGCTGACCTTCATCGGTGTCACCATCGATGTCACCGACCAGCAGGCATCGGTGCAGCGAACGCGGCTGTTGCTCAAGGAACTCAACCACCGGGTCAAGAATACCCTGGCGATGCTGCAGTCGCTCGCCCGCCAGACCCTGCGCCAGACCAGCGACCCGGCCGAATTCATGACCGCCTTTGCCGGACGACTGCAAGCGATCTCCGAGGCGCATGGACTTCTCTCGGACCATGAGTGGGGCACGATCCGGCTTGCGGACCTGATCTCCAAGCAATTGATGCCGCATGTCAGCGTCTATGCGGACCAGATCGAACTGCACAAGGACGAGGTGCTGCTCGGCCCCGACCAGGCCGTCGGCCTGGGGCTCGTGCTGCATGAACTTGCGACCAATGCGGTGAAATACGGCTCCCTTTCGGTGCCGACCGGCAAGGTGGTGCTGACGGCGCGCAACGTCGTCGAAGAAGGCGAAGCGGTATTGCACCTGACCTGGACGGAGGTCGGCGGACCGCCCGTGCGCGAACCGAAACGTCGAGGCTTTGGCTCCATCCTGATAGAGCGCAGCCTCGACAAGGTTCTCGGCAGTTCGGTGAAGGTCGAATATATGGCGGCCGGCGTGACCGCGCTGATCCGCTTGCCGCTTTAGGTTTCCCGTCGCGGCCTGCGCTTCCTGCCGGTGCCGAGCAAGGCGCCGATGGCAAGGGCCGTGCCCACGGCGAGCAGCGGCTGTTTGCGCAGGATGCTTGCTGCGGCCAGCATCGTCAGATTGGTTTGCATCATCGACCGACGGCGGCGCTCTTCGGCGAGCCGCCTATCCCGTCCTTGCAGGGCAATCATCACGATGATCAGGATCAAGGCCGTCAGGATGAGGGCTGCGGCTATCGACGCGGCGGCGACCACAGGCGAATAGGCGGCGCTGAGATAAAGCGCGATGGCGATCAGTGCGAAGATGTAGGCGGTGACAAGCAGCACGGCGACGACGGCGCACAAGGCGGCGTTGCGCTTGAAACGTGATGCGGTGGCGCCGATGTCGGCAGCCAGCAAGGCGGACAGAGCGGCCCCGAGTGGTCCCATGCGCATTTACTCCTGGTAACACGTCAAAACGGGTGGGATGCGTCTGGCGATCCCACCCCGTTCCAAGATCTGCATCGAACCTAGCGCCGCAGCAGTGCGGCGGCGATCAGACCGATGAGGGCTGCCGTGCCAAGCGTTGCGAACGGGTGCTCGCGTACCGCATGGCGAAGCTGCTTTTCCGTGCCGGCATAGCGGTCGCGCAGATCGCCGAGCAGTTCCTCGCCGCTTGCGAGCAAATCCTGAAGGCCGGCTTCCGCGTGCTCGCGGGCATCGTGCGCCTTGCTACGCGCCTGTTTCGAAGCGTCGGCACCGCGATCGGCAAGCAGGGCAACGAGCGCCGCCATGTCGCTACGCAGTTCGCTGAGCTGGTCTTCGATGGAAATGTCAGCGAGCGCGCCGTTGCGCTTGCTCGACCGTGAACTTGAACCTGAGAAGAGGCCTGAAGCCATGATTGGTCTCCCTTTCGCTGCAACGCCGGCCAAGGACGACCGGCGTGATCCGTTGGCACCGACATGGCAAGCGCATTGCCACGACCGGTACTTCGGGGAGAACAACGCACGAGTGCGCAAATTGTTTCGATAAATCTTGAAGTTGGCGCGATTTGCCGGCTAGAGCGTCGCCGTCTGCGGCAACACGAAGGGCACGTCGGCTGCCGGCATGGCGCTGACCTGCATGCGGCAGCCGAACACCACCTCCATCGTCTCGTCGGTCAACACCTCTCGCGGCGCGCCGCCTGCGCGGATCTTCCCGGCCTTCATCATGATCATCCGGTCGGCGAACATCGCCGTCAGGTTGAGATCGTGCATGACGGCGATGACGCCACCGCCGCGCTCGCAGAACCGGCGCGCCAGTTGCATGATGGTCAACTGGTGGCGGATATCGAGGCTCGAGACCGGTTCGTCGAGCAGCAGATAGCGCGGTTCGCCATCGCCGACCGGGTTGGAAATCTGGCAGAGGACGCGCGCCAGCTGCACGCGCTGCTGTTCGCCGCCCGAAAGCTCCTGATAGAAGCGCCCGGCAAAGCCGCCGAGATCGACGGCCTCGAGCGCTTCGGCGGCAATGCGGTCATTGGCCCTGGCATCTGATGTCGCGCCTGCGGTCAGGCCGAGCCGCACCACTTCGCGGACCGTGAAGGGAAACGAGATCACCGTCGATTGTGGAAGCACCCCGCGTTTCAGCGCGAGCTCCCAGGGTTTCAGGCCCTTGAGATTGCGGCCATTGATGCTGACTGATCCGCTTTCCGGCGGCAACTCGCCGGAGATCGCCTTCAACGTCGTTGTCTTGCCGCAGCCGTTCGGCCCGACGATCGCGGTCAGCGCGCCCGGCTCTGCCTCAAGCGAGATGCCGTGGATGACCTGGCGGCCGCCAAGCCGGACGGAGAGGTTGGATACCTTGATCATGGTTTCGGCTCACAGTCCCATGGTCGTGCGACCGCGCAGCAGGATCCAGAGGAAGAACGGCGCGCCTATGAAGGCGGTGACGATACCGATCGGCAACTCTGCAGGCGAGGCAATGGTGCGGGCGATCATGTCGGCCAGGATCAGCAATGTTCCGCCGAGAAGCGCCGATGCCGGCACGAGATAGCGGTGATCCGGGCCGATGACGAGGCGCAGCAGATGCGGTACGACGATGCCGACGAAGCCGATGCCACCGCTGACGGCAACGGACGCACCGGTTGCTGCGGCGACGCTGACGATGGCGATGTTCTTCATGCGCTGCACCGGAATGCCCATGTGGAACGCGGCTGCTTCGCCGAGCGTGATGGCGTTGAGGCCGCGCGCCAGAAAGGGCGTGACCGCGAGCGACAACAGGATGATCGGCGCGGCCGCGGCGATCTTCGTCCAGCTGGCGCCGGCAAGCGAGCCGAGACCCCAGAAAGTGACGTCGCGCAGTTGCTTGTCGTCGGCGATGAAGATCAGCACGCCGGTGAAGGCGCCGGTGAGCGCGCCAAGCGCAATGCCGGCGAGAAGCAGGGTGGCAATCGAGGTTTGGCCGCCGCGGGTGGCGATCCGGTAGAGCAGAAGCGTGGTGACAAGGCCGCCGATGAAGGCTGCGACCGGGAGCGCATAAAAACCGAACAGCGCAAACAGCGGGCCGAACACGGCCGAGCCGAGCACGATCAGCAGAACGGCGCCGAGGCTTGCACCGGAGGAGACGCCGACAAGGCCGGGATCGGCCAGCGGGTTGCGGAATAGCCCCTGCATGACAACGCCGGAGACAGCAAGCGATGCGCCGACGAGCATTCCGAGCACCGCTCGTGGCAACCTGATGTCGAGAATGATGATGCGGTCGCGAACGCTCAGGACCTGATCCGCATCGCTCGCGCCGAGCAGCCAGCGCACGACGTTGGACAGCGAAGCGTCGGCGGCACCGGTCATGATCGAGCCGATGAAGGTGGCTGCCGCGAAGATGACGAGTAGAACAATGACGACGCGGGCCAGCCGCGCACGATTGCCCGACCGCCATTCGGCCCGGATATCGGCGGCGAGGGCGGTCACGCGCCTGCCGAGGTCCAAAGCCTCACTGCGAGGCATTGGCCTTCTTTCCGTAGATTGCGGCGTTGAGTTCGCGAATGGCGCTTGCGGTGCGCGGGCCGAATCCGAGCAGGTGCAGGCCGTCCATGCGGATCAGCGTCTTGGTCTTGGCGGCAGGCGTCAGGCTCAGCGAAGGCAGGGCGAAGAGTTCGTCCGCCTTGGCGCTGTGTTCACCGCCGCGGTCCATCATCAGGATGACGTCGGGCTTGGCTTCAATGATCGCCTCGTCGGTCAGGGCCTTGTAGCCCGGGAATTTTCCGGCGGCGTTGATCGCGCCGGAAAGCTCGATGATGCCGTTGGCAGCCGTGCCGGTGCCCGACGCCATGATCTTGCCGCCCTGGGTGCTGAGCACGAAAAGAACGCGCTTGCGCTCGCCTTCCGGGCGCTTGGCACCACCGGCAACCGCTGCAGCAAGGTCGGCTTCCACCGACTTTGCGAGCGCATCGGCCTTGTCGGGCACATTGAGGAAGGTGCCGACCGAGCGGATCTTTGCCGGAATGCTGTCCTTGTCGAAGGTTTCCGGCACGCTGGTGAAGGCGATGTTGGCATCCTTCAGGATGGCGAGCGCCTCCGGCGGGCCGCTGCCTTCGACGGCGACGATCGCGGTCGGATTGACCGCGATGATGCCTTCCGGGGCGAGCGCGCGCATGTAGCCGACATCAGGCAGCTTGGTTGCAGCTTCCGGATAGGTGCTGGTCGAATCGCGGCCGACCAGCCGGCCTTCCTCGCCGAGTGCGTAGATGATCTCGGTAACCGCACCGCCAACCGAAACGACGCGCGAGACGTCCGGCTGCTCAATGCTCTGTGCCATCGCCGGGCGGATGAACGACGGCGCCCCTGGCGCCACGGCGGGCAACAGGAAGGGAGCCGAAACCGCAAACGCGGCCAGAGCCAGCTCCCAGAGGCGAAGGCGGCGGAAGTCGAGACCGTTGATCATCACGCTGTCCTTAAGCTGCGACGGTGGTGTCAAGGCGTGCGAGGCCCTCGGCGATATCGCGCCACTCGGGACGCTCGGCAAAACCTTCCTTACGCTTGCCGAAGAACTGGATGATCATCTCGCCCTTGGCGTCGAGCGCCTCGATCGAGGTGACGTGACCATCGGCAGTCGGCTTGCGCACGGCCCAAAGCTCGGCGATGTGATCGGTGCGCAGGTGAAGATGGAAGGTCGGGTCCATGACGTTCAGCCACGGACCCATCGGGGCGATCTTGGCGATCGGGCCGGAATGGATCTGGATCACGCCGCGATTGCCGACGAAGCACATGATCGGCAGTTCGATCTCGGCGCTGGCACGCATCATCGTTTCGATGCTCGACGGGTCGAGACGCCAGGCGAAGTCGTCGCCGATATGCTGCAGCGCCTGGCGGCGGCCGATCTTCAGCTTGCGCAGCAGGCCGTGGAATTGATGCGTGTCGGTCATCTTGGACCAGCGGTCGCGCAGCTCGGTGACGTCGACGACGTTCTCCTGCTTGTCATCGGCAGCCGGTGCGCTGGCGTCCGCAACGAAGGTCTGCGACTGGTCGTCGAGACGGAAGTCTTCAACGATCTTGTCGTAGGCGGCGACATTTGACGCCGGGCGCAGGTGCAGCTTGTGCACCGCATTGCCCCATTTGTCGAAGAACTGCAGGCTCTTGCGGGCTTCGCCGCTGTCATCGGTCTTGGTTACGGCAAAGGCATGCGCCCAGGCGCTCGGGAAGACGCGCAGGTCGATCTGCTCGCCAAGCACGATGCTGGCCATCTCGCCGGTTGTGATCTTTTCGTAGACGCCGATCTTTTCGTGAACTGCGCTTTCGTTGCGGGTCAAAGCCATGACCTCACCCAGTTCCTCGGCGCGCAGCAGGAAGCGGTTGGCATCCGCGTCGATGCGCACGGCGGTCAAGCCACATTCGGCCGCCACGAGGGCTGCTTCCGAAACTCCGAGCTGGGCCGCGATGTCGCGCTCGCGCATTTTCGGGTTCTCAGCGCGGTAGGCACGGATTTCGGACGGGGTGGGACGGAGGCTCTCGGTCATTGTTATTTGCCTATTTGTTCAGGATCAGTTTGCCTTGGCGGGTGATCTTCATGCGGTAGATCGCCCCGTCGTGGGAAATGAGGATCTCGCTTTCGCCGCGAAAGAGGTCGCGGCTCTCGACGATCCGCTGGGCCCGCTGCGCGGAGGCTACAGGTTGTGAAAATCGCGCATAATCGGTGTCGTCGGCTGCCACGGTTCGGTCGTCTCTAGATGGCGGGAGGCGGTGTTTTTCCCGCATTTCCTGCCGTGCAATTCGTTTACTATCTTGACTTCATTACTCATATTTCTTTATGGACGCAATACCGGATCGCCACACTCAAGTTAAGATGTCCGCGCTTGTGGATAGATGGCGACGACTTCAACGCTCCCAGGGTTCGGAGCGCCGATCGTGAGTGGTATTAGAATGATGCACCTTTCCCGTATGGTTGTTCCCGTGGCATTCGCGTTTGTTCTTGCGGCAGGCGGTGCAGTCGCCCAGGAGGCGTCGTCCGCTGGCGCGCTCAACATCGAACTCAACGAGGTCACGCCGTCGCAGAAGGGCTGCAAGCTCACCTTCGTCGCCGGCAACGCCTTCGTGCAGAATTTGAGCAAGGTTTCCTTTGAGTTCGTGATCTTCGACCAGAAGGGTCTGGTCGAGCGCATGGCGGTGCTCGACTTCCGCGATCTGCCTGCTGGCAAGACCAAGGTTCGGCAGTTCGATCTTCCCGGCACGAATTGCGAAGCGGTGAAGAGCCTGCTGATCAATGACGCGCCCGCCTGCGTCGGCGATGGTGTAGAGGGCGATGCCTGCATGAAGGGCCTCAAGACCGGTTCGAAGTCGCCGGTCGAACTCAAGGGCTGAGGTTGATTTTTCGCATTGAGTACTGCGTTTGCGTCGCGGCTCGCGGCGAAGGTTAGGCCAAGATGAAGCATACCGTGAAATGGATCGGCGCAATTGCCTTCTCGCTCGTGGCGCATACCAGCGTTGCCATGTACCTTGCCTCCTCTACGCCGGAACAGCCGCAAGACCTGATCGCCGGCGGTGCCGAGGTCGAAGTTGCGATCCTCGGTGATGCCTTCGAAGAAACCTTGCAGTCCGGCGATCCGACGGAAGTCGTCGAGCCGACCGAAGACGTTCCCGACGAAGTCAAGCCCGAGGAGATTACCCCAGTCGAAGACGTCACGTCGACCACGCAGGAGATCACGGCGGAGCAACCGCATGATTTGATCGCCACGGAAGCCGATGTCATCCTGCCTGCCGAGCAGGTTCCCACCCTGCAGGTCGCCGAGGCTGTGGTTACTGCCAGCGTCGCGCCGATCGAGACGGTCGTGCCCGAGGAAAAGCCGGAGATCCAGGAGCCGAAGAAGGAGAAGGTTGAAAAGCCTGAACCCAAGAAGGATCCCGTCAGGAAAAAGAAAGTCACCCGCAAGAAAACGGGCGACAAGGGGGAACAGGCACAGAGCCAGGTCAAGGGTAAGCTGGATGGGGACGTAAACGGCAATTCTGCGGCGGCAACCGGCAAGAACCGCTCTACCGCGGTCGGCAACGCCGATATGTCGAACTACAATGGCAAAGTTCGCGCGAAGATAAACCGGCGATACAAGCTTCCATCCGAAGCGCGCCGACAGGGGCTGTCGGGCACGACGACGGTGAGTTTTACGGTGTTGGCGGACGGCGGTGTTTCCCGCGTTAGCGTTGCCGGGAGTTCAGGCTCACCCGTTCTGGACACGGCTGCTCTTGATGCCGTGCGCCGTGCGGCTCCATTTCCTGCCATTCCAGAGGGGGCCGGAAAAAGTGCAATACCGTTCACTTTGCCTATTCAGGCAAGTGTTCGCTAGGCGACTGCCGCCGGCCACGGTGTGATCCGCGGCAGAAGCCGAAGCCCTTCAAAACTGATGGGAAAAATATGATTATAAAACTCATGTTTATACTTTACTCTGATAATCAAGTTTAATAAGTTGCCGCCGTGACGCAACCGAACGGTGTGTGTCGATCCCGGTGCGATCGGTTGCCATGAGGGCCGTCGACGCAGCAAAGAGGCGGAGAAGATTGCATGCGCGGCAAGCGTCACCATAATGCGGCCAAGAACGGCAAGGGTCGTTCCGGTTCCGAACGGGTCGAGGTCTGCGAAGAGGCCGCCAAGGCGACACTCGAAGGCCGCAGTTTCCTCTATGTCGGCGGACGCGATTGCCAGGTTGCGCATCTGCGCGAGATTGTCAGCTCCTTCGGTGCCGAGCTGCTTCACCACGATGGCGGCCTGCGCGAGGCGGTATCGCGCATCGACCGTGTCCTTCCTTCCGTCGACTGTGTTTTCTGCCCGATCGATTGCATCAGCCACGATGCGTGTCTTCGCGTGAAGACCGGCTGCAAGAAGTGGGGCAAGGCTTTCGTGCCGTTGCGCAACGGCTCGAAGTCGAGCCTTGAGCGGGCGCTGCAGGACCTGACCAACAGCCGCAACGACTTGGCATAGCCAAACATATGACGCGCGATGGAGGTGATTGACCTTCCGCGCGCATGGAGATTTTTTTCGAGATGAATGAAAACCGCCCGGACAAGTGCATGATGATCGGCCTGCACAAATTGGCAGCGCAGAATGGCGACGGGCTGGTGCCCGAACTCTACGAATTGCTGACGCGGCGTTCGCGCATGATCGAGGAAAACCCCAATGTCACCGAGTTCCCGTCTTGGGAAACGCGCCGGCCCGGCCGCGACCCTTTCGGGCTTGCGGAGCCGCAGGAGGGCACTATTCTGGCCTTCCCGAGAGCCGCGAACGACGCTGCTCGCAAGAAAGACAGCGCATAGGAGGCAGGCCATGTTCTTCGCAATGAACCGTTTTCGTATCGCCATTGGCCAGGAAGAGGCTTTCGAAGCCGTCTGGAAGAGCCGCGATTCAAGCCTTGCGGACATGCCGGGTTTTGTCTCGTTTCATCTTCTGAGGGGCGAAAACGTGCCGGACGAGGGCTATACGCTCTTCGTCTCGAACTCGACCTGGAAGGACAAGGATGCCTTTTCCGCCTGGACGAAGTCGGAGAACTTCCGGGCCGCGCACAAGAATGCCGGCGAAAACCGCTCGATGTATCTCGGCCCGCCGAAGTTCGAAGGTTTTTCCGTCGTCGAAGGCGCCTGATCTCAAGAGCTTCAAACTGGCGCGTTGAGCGTCACGGCGCCTTTCGTGGAAGGAAGGCGCCGATTGAAACGGCAAGCCAGCCGGCCATGATCGTCGTGCCGCCGAGCGGTGCCGACATCGGAAACAGGCCCTGTCCGGTCACGTGACGCATGGCAAGGTCAGCGGAAAACAGCGCCGTGCCGAAAGCGATCAGCAAGGCTGCGACCGGAGCCGTGCGGAAGCTCGGCCAGGCCGCATAAAGCGCGACGAGCGCCGGCGCGTGCGCCAGGCACATGGCCGAGATCTCGGCGAGCAGCCTGGGGTCGGTGCCATGCGAGGCGGCTGCAGCACTGACCACCCCGGCAATCCCCATCAATCCCGCGACGAAGAGCGTCGTTGCGCGCAATCCACTGGTCGGCATTGTCAGGTCATTCCTTGTTCTGCATGTGCAAGGCGAGGCGGGTGATCGGATCGAGAATGATCTGCCGCAGTTTTGGGTGAGCCACCGTTTCTTCCAGTGCGCGGGTAAAGCAGAGCAGCCATTCGTCGCGCTCCTCCGGCCCAATCTCGGCAACGAAATGCCGGCGCCGCAGCATCGGATGGCCACGCTTTTCCACATAGATCGGCGGACCGCCAAGCCAACCGGTCAGATATTCGTAGAATTTTTTGCTCGCTGCCGGAAAGGTCAGGTGGATGAACCGCGCGGCAGCGTGCCGCTTCGGGCAGCGTATCCATCAGTTCATAGAAACGACGGGTCAGCGCGCGCACCGTCGGGTCGCCGCCGATCGCTTCGTAGAGTGTCGTCGTTTCCGGTTCTGCCATTGCCGCTTCCTTCGTCCCCGAAGTCCTAGCCCGCCAAGGTCTTGTGGACAACGGCTTTCCAGTCTCGCCTTTGCGGCGTTTCCGCGCGGTTCGACACATCGATCTTGACAAACCGTCCAGACGGTATCTTTATGGAAGCATGACAGAAGCCCATCGCCGCAAGAAGCAGCCCGAGCAGGTCCGCCAGCAATTGCTGGAGGTCGCCGCACGCCTGTCGCACGAGCAGGGGGTGGCGGGCATCACGCTCGATGCGGTGTCGCAAGCGGCCGGCGTCAGCAAGGGCGGGCTGCTGCACCATTTCCCCAACAAGTCGGCGCTGCTCGATGGCTTGTTCGACGATCTCGTCGCGCGTTTCGATGCGGCGATCGAGGCGGCGATGGCTGGCGATCCGGAGGCGCAGGGACGCTTTACCCGCGCCTATGTCGATGTCTGCTCGAAGCTCGATCCCGACACCGACGTTCCGGGCTGGCGAATGCTGACGATCGCGCTGATTGCCGAGCCGAACCTGAAGATCCGCTGGCGCGAATGGGTCAACCGCCGGGCTCAGGAGTTTGCGGAAACCGACTCTTCACCCAACTGCGTGCTCGCCCGTTTTGCCGCCGACGGTCTCTGGCTCGCCGACCTGATGCAGAGCCATGAACTCGATGCCGCGGCGCGTGTTGCCCTGGCTGAAAATCTCAAAGCGCTTTCGACGCGATAGACCGGATGGAGACCCAGATGAACCCCGCTATGCTCTATTCCGTCCTGGTCGTTGCCATCGTCTTCGAGGTGCTTGGCACCTCGGCGATGCAGGCGGCACAGCATTTCACCCGGCTGTTGCCGACCGTGACGATGGTCGTTTGCTACGCTGTCGCCTTCTTCTTTCTGTCCTATACGCTGCGCTACATCCCGGTCGGCATCGCCTATGCGGTCTGGAGCGGTCTCGGCATCGTATTGATTTCGCTCGTCGGATACTTTGCCTTCGGCCAGAAGCTGGATCTTGCCGCCATGCTCGGGCTCGGGCTCATCATCGCCGGCGTCGTGGTCCTCAACGTCTTCTCGAAATCCACGTTCCATTGATGTCTGGCCACTGACGCCTAGAGGGCAAAAAGCTCTTGCAAAGGCGCCGGCGTGTCACTAGCCTTACAAATTGAAACCGCTTTCAATTTTAACAGCTGCGCATAAACGGGAATTTGCCGATGTCAATCAGAACAATCGTATGGGGCGAGAATATCCATGAGCAGACCAATGAGGTGGTCAGGAGCATCTATCCGAACGGGATGCACAACACCATCGCGGCGGCGCTGAACACGG